>CACNIK010000003.1 GCA_902620525.1 uncultured Pelagibacteraceae bacterium
AAATAACTTTTTAAATACTTGCTTTTTAAAGAAATAAATTATATCAAGGCTAAATTTCGCACACAACTTTAAGGGTTATTACCCCCCGGTCCAATTTGGAGTAGTTGTGGTGGATAAACCGGAAAAATGAAAGTACCAGAAGTAAGTATAAAACAACTATTAGAAGCAGGTGTTCACCTAGGCCACAAAACTTTGAGGTGGAATCCAAAAATGAAAAGCTTCATTTTTGGTGAAAAAAATTCTATTCATATCATTGATTTAACTCAAACAGTTAATTTTCTTAAAACAGCTTTAGTAGAAGTTCATAAGTGTATATCTTCTGGAGGGAAAATTTTAATTGTCTCTACAAAAAAACAAGCTTCTGAACAAGTCAGCTCATTAGCAAAAGATACATCTCAATACTACGTAAACTATAGATGGCTGGGAGGTATGTTAACCAATTGGAACACAATACAAAACTCAATTAAAAGATTAAAACATTTAGAAGATCAGCTCTCAAAAGACAACATGGGTTTCACAAAAAAAGAAATAATTAAGTTTGGTAAAGAACGAGACAAACTTCAAAGATCATTAGGTGGTATAGCAGAAATGAAAAAACTTCCTAACATTATATTTATAATAGATACAAACATTGAGTCCTTAGCTGTAAACGAGGCTAAAAAATTGGGTATACCGATTATTGGAGTGCTAGATACTAATTCTGATCCAACAGGTATAGATTTCCCAATTCCTGGCAATGATGATGCCCGAAGGTCTATAAATTTATATTGTGACTTACTAAGAAATACAATTAAGGATGCTGAAAAATTAATTGAAAAAAATAACAAAGATGAAAAAAAAATATTAAAACCTGAGAAAAAAATTAAATCAAAAGTAAATAAGTCAGATAATAAAAATCTTCAAAATAAATAATCTAATAATTTAATTCATGACAAACAAAGATATATTAAATAACGTCAAAAAACTAAGAGAATTAACTGGTGTAGGTTTCAAGGATTGTAAAATAGCAATTGAAGAAAACGGTGGAGATATTCAAAAGTCTATTGAGTTTTTAAGAAAAAAAGGAATAGCTAAAGCCTCAAAAAAAATGGGACGAAATGCATCCGAAGGTCTTGCATTAGTACATGCTGATGATGATGAAGTATCAGTTGTAGAAATAAATAGTGAAACAGATTTTGTAGCTAAAAATAAAGATTTTTTAAATTTTTGCAAAGAAATCTCTACAATTAATTTTAAGGTTCATGGTGATATTGAAAAAATTAAATCTTTTAAAATGGAAAATGGTAAGTCTGTAGATGACAATTTAATTTCTTTAATATCAAAGATTGGAGAAAAGATAACTATTAGAAGATGCAAGTATTTTGATAAAAAGGTGGTAAAAATTATTTTTATATCCATTCGTCCGTAGAAAAAAATATTGGAAAAATTGTATCAATAGTTAAAATACTTAATAATGAAGATAAAGAATTGGGTCAAAAAATTGCGATGCATATTGCAGCTTCAAGCCCTTTAGCAATTGATGAAAAAGGAATTCAAAAAGATATAGTTGATAAAGAGTTAGAAATAATCAAAGCTGAGTTAGTTAACTCTGGTAAAAAAGGTGAAATTGCAGATAAAATTTCTAAAGGAAAAATTAATAAGTTTATTTCCGATAATACTCTTTTGAATCAAATTTGGATTATGGATCCCAAAAAAAAAGTTTCAGATATTCTTAAAGATAATAAAAAAAATGATAATATTCAAATTGTTGATTTTATAAGGTTTAAAGTTGGTGAAGGAGTTTAATGAGTTCAGAATTTAACGAAAAAAATTATTCTTCAAAAATGGATAAAACAATTCAAGCTTTTAAAAAAGAGATATCAACTTTAAGAACAGGCAGGGCAAATCCATCAATGCTTGATATGATTAAGGTGGATGTATACGGACAGATGATGCCAATAAATCAACTCGCTACTATTTCAGTCCCAGAAGCAAGATTAATAACAGTGCAAGTTTGGGATAAGGCAAATGTGACTTTAATTGATAGCGCTATCCAAAAATCTGATTTGGGGATTAATCCTCAAATTGACGGACAAATAATCAGAATAAGAATTCCTGACTTGACTGAAGAAAGAAGAAAAGAGTTAATTAAGGTTTTAAAAGGAATGACTGAAAAAAATAAAGTTTCTATTAGAAATATAAGGCGTGAAGCTAATGAGGAATTAAAGAGAAAACTAAAAGATAAAAAAATTACAGAAGATGAGAATAAAAATTACGAAAAGAATACCCAAAAACTTACAGATGATCACATAGCAGCTATTGATAAAATTACTGAAGAAAAAGAAAAAGAAGTTTTACAATTATGAATAAATTAAACCATGTTGCATTCATAATGGATGGAAATGGGCGATGGGGAAGGAAAAAAAATAAAAACAGAAATTCAGGTCATTATGCGGGAGTTCAAACTGTAAAAAAAATTGTAGAAACATCAATAAAGCTCAAAATTCCAACAGTTACCTTTTATGTCTTTTCAACAGAAAACTGGAAAAGACCTAAAACAGAAATAAATTTTTTATTCAACCTAGTTAATTCTTATTTTAAATCAGAACTTAAAAATGTTGTAAAAAATGAAATCAAGATAAACGTTATTGGAGAACTAAATAAATTACCTAATAGATTAAAATCAGTTCTGAAAGAAACAGTAAAAAAGACAAAAAAAAATAAAAAAATCATAGTAAATTTAGCTTTAAATTATGGCTCAAAAAAAGAGTTAATAAATACATTTAAAAAATTAAAATTAAAAAAATTACTGAAAAAATCGTGAAAAATAATTTATATACAAAAAATATTCCTGATCCCGATATACTTATAAGAACAGGTGGAAAAAAGAGATTAAGTAATTTTATGTTGTGGCAATTGGCCTATTCAGAATTATATTTTTTAGATAAATTATGGCCTGACTTTAAGCCTAAAGATCTAAATAAAATTTTAAAACATTTTTATAAAACAAAACGAAACTTTGGTGGTATTTAAATGCAATCGGAAATTTATAAAAGATTAAATACAGGATTAATTTTGTTATTGTTATTAATAGCAATGTTTATCAGCAAGACGGTTTATTTATTTATTTCTATATGTATTTTTACACTCTCTTTCATAGAATTTACTAAGATGTCTAAACTATTTCTAAAAAAAAAATATTTTAAACAATTTTTGACTAATTGTGCCTTTGCATTATACCTATTTTTATTTTTAATGATATTTATAATTAGCCTTAACGATATTCATCTTAAGATTATTTTATTTATCATATTATTAATATGTATTTCTTCTGATATAGGTGGATTTCTTTTTGGTAAAGTTTTTAAAGGCCCAAAGTTAACAAAAATTAGTCCGAACAAAACTATATCAGGAAGTTTGGGCTCATTTTTTCTCTCTATGTTAATAAGCTTGATATTGCTAAAATATATTTTTAACACAGATTTAATTAATAATATTTTACTTGGCTTCTTTGTTTCATTGAGCGTTCAATTAGGTGATTTATTTTTTTCATATTTAAAAAGAAAATCATCATTAAAAAATACTGGGAATATTTTACCTGGGCATGGCGGCATCCTCGACAGAATTGATGGAATCTTATTAGGAATACCTATAGGTTTGCTATATGTTTTGATTTTAATATTTACAGGATGAAAAAAAAATTATCAATATTTGGATGCACTGGTTCGATTGGTGATACAACACTAAAACTTTTAAATAAAAATAATAAAGATTATAGTTTTTATATTTTAAGTGGTTATAAAAATTATAAAAAAATTAAATACTTAATTAAAAAGTATAAACCGAAGTTTTTTGTAATTTTTGACAATAATACATTTAAAAAAATAAAAAAAGAAAACTTAAAAAATAAAGTAAAAATTTTAAGTTCTTTTGAATATCAAAATTTTAAATTTAAAAAATCAGATATTTCTATTCTTGCTATTCCAGGGATAGCTGGACTAGAACCAACTTTAAAGGCTGTACGAGTAAGTAAAAAAATCCTTATTGCAAACAAAGAGTCTGTCATTTGTGGTTGGGACTTAATAAAAAAATTAGTAAAAAAATATAAAGTTAAAATCTTTCCTGTAGACTCTGAGCACTTTTCAATAATGAATTTGATCGATCAATCTAATAAAAAAGATATTGAAAAAATTTATCTCACAGCTTCTGGTGGACCTTTTTTAAAATATTCTTTAAATAAAATGAAAAATATAAAACCATCGGAGGCAATAAATCACCCTAAATGGAAAATGGGAAAAAAAATATCCGTTGATTCAGCTACGCTTATGAATAAAATATTTGAGGTTATTGAGGCAAACAAATTATTTTCTATAGACATAAATAAAATAGATATTTTGATACATCCACAGTCTTTGGTCCATGCCATAATTAAATTTAAAAATGGTTTGTACAAACTTTTATATTTTGAAACGGATATGTCGATACCTATTGGAAACGCGCTCTTTGAAAAAAATTTCGAAATAAAAAAAAATATTAGCATGAAATATGGATTGAAAGAGACTTATTTAATTAAAAACTTAAATTTTTCAAAAGTAGAGCACAAAAAATTTCCAGCCATAAAGCTTAAACCTATATTGAACAAATACATTTCACTACCTATTATATTAAATGCGGCTAATGAAATATTTGTTGATCAGTTTTTAAAAAGAAATATGAGTTTTTGCTCAATAATCAAATACTTGTTTTATCTTTTAAAAGACCCAAAAATGAGAAAATATGCTATAAAAAAACCTTCAAATTTAAAAACAATTTTAAGTATTGATGAATGGACAAGAAACAAAGCTATTAAAATTATAAATGATAATAAATGAGACGAATTTTAATTATTTTATATCTTCTATTATTAACTAATCCTCTATCAGCTGAGATAATTAAAAAAATTAATATATCAGGTAACGAGAGGTTAAGCGATGAAACTGTAAAAGTATACGGAGGTATTTCTATAAATCAAAATGTAGACAATCTTAAAGTCAATGAAATAATCAAAAATTTATACTCCACAAATTTTTTTGAAGATATTAATGTTTCAGTTTCGAATGGTACTCTTTTTATAAAATTAATTGAATATCCTATTATAAATGAAATTATAATAGTTGGCGAGACTGCTAATAAGTTTAAGGAGCAAATTAAAAAACAAATTAAATCAAAAAAAAATGGTCCATTTGTAAAATCTTTAATTGCTGATGATGAAGCCACTATTAAAAAATTGTATTCTTCTCTAGGCTTCAATTTTTTGGAGGTGAGGTCGAAAGTAGAAAAATTTCCAAAAAAAATAGTAAATGTATATTTTGAATTAGATAAAGGCGAAAAAACAAAAATTTCTAAAATTAATTTTAAAGGTGACAGAAAAATTAGAGACAGAAGATTAAGAGATATAATTACCTCACAAGAGGCTAAATTTTGGAAAGTTATATCTAGAAATACAAATTTGAATCAAGCTAATATTGAATTAGATAAAAGATTATTAACAAACTACTATAAATCTATCGGATATTATGATGTAAAAGTATTATCTGAAATTGTTGAAATTAAAGATAACTTTCTTGCAGAAATCACATATAACATTAACGCTGGAACAAGATACAGAATTAGCAAAATAAGTACAAACGTTGATCAAGTATTAGATAAAAATTTATTTCTACCATTAAATGACATTTATAAAGATGCAATAGGAAGTTTTTACTCTCCTTTCACTGTAAAAAAATTGTTAGATGAATTAGATTTAATTATAAGTAATGAAGATCTTCAATTTATTGAACATAATGTAAATGAAATCTTAAAAGAAGATACAATTGAGTTAATTATAAATGTAATAGAGGGTCAAAAAGTCGTAGTCGAAAAAATTGAAATTATAGGAAATTCAGTAACCAACGAAGTTGTTATTAGAAGTGGATTACTTTTAGATGAAGGTGATCCCTATAGCCAAGTAAAAGTAGACAAATCTATTTCAAATTTAAAAAGTAAAGGAATTTTTGCCTCTGTCAAAGAAACTATAAGTGATGGATTAATGCCTAATACAAAAAAAATTCAAATTGCAGTGGAGGAAATGCCTACTGGAGAGATAAGCGCTGGAGCTGGTATTGGTACTGATGGAGGATCTTTTGCTTTTAACGTTAGAGAAAACAACTGGTTAGGAAGAGGTATATCGCTATCAGCAGCCGCTGAATTTAGCCAAGAGTCATTAAAAGGTTCGCTATCTTTTACAGACCCTGATTATAACTATACCGGCACACAATTAACATATTATTTACAAAATACTCAAAATGATAAATCAGAATCAGGATATGAGAATGATGTTATTGGGGGCGGCATAAGCCTTAAATATGAAAAATTTAAAGACGTATATTTAGCACCAGGTATCAGTTTACTTTATGACGACTTAAAAACAGATAGTTCGGCTTCAAGTTTATTAAAAAAACAAGCAGGTAAATCTACAGATTTAATGTTTGATTATTCTTTATCTACAGATAAGAGAGACAGAAGATTTATGCCGACTGCAGGATACTACTCAAACTTTTATCAAGAATTTCCAATCTTTTCAGATCAACCACACATAAAAAATGGTTTTTCGACAAGTCACTATAAAGAGTTGAATGAAGACATTATAGGCGCTTTAAAGTTTAGAGCTACTGCAGTAAATTCAGTAGGAGATGATGACGTAAAATTAAGTCAAAGACTAACCGCAAGCACAAGGCAATTAAGAGGCTTTGAAGCAGGAAAAGTAGGACCCAAAGATGGTAACGATTATGTTGGAGGAAATTATACTACATCTTTAAACTTAGAGGCTAACTTGCCAAATTTTTTTCCAGAAAAGAGTAATGCAGAAATTGGATTCTTCTTAGATGCAGGGAACGTTTGGGGTGTTGATTACAGTGACTCCATTGATGACTCTAATAAGATTAGGTCAACAATTGGTATAAATACCAGCTGGCTTTCGCCTGCAGGACCTTTATCTTTTGTAATTTCAAATAATCTTTCTAAAGCATCGACCGATGTTACCCAAACTTTTAACTTTAGATTAGGAACTACTTTTTAATGAGATATTTTATAAAGATAATTGCACTCTTTTTTTTTATTTTATTCATCCCAGTTGGAAACAAACTGTTAGCAAGTGACGTTTATTTTATAGATTACTCTAAAGTTATGAATGAAAGTACAGCAGGTAAAAAAGCTCAGACTTACTTAAAAAATCTTTTAAATAACTCAAACAAAAAATTTAATGAGACAGCCAAAAAATTAAAAGATGAGGAAAATAAAATTATAGGTCAAAAAAATGCTCTTTCCAAAGAGGAATATAAAAAAAAGGCCGATGCTTTAAGAAAAAAAGTATTCGAATTAAACAAATCAAGAGATAATTTAATAAGAGATGTAGCTGCAAAAAGAAAAAAAGCCGGTGATGAAATGTTAAAAAAACTAAATCCTATATTAGGCGATTATATGAAAGAAAATAATATATCAGTTGTAATTGACAAAAAGAATGTACTTATGGGTGATAAAAAATTTGAAATCACTTCTCAAATTATTGAAATTTTAAATAAGCAATTTAAATCAATAAGTTTAAATTAATGTCAAAAAATGTTTTTTTTGAAGTTAAAGGACCTTTTAAATTAAATATTTTATTTCCAAAACACTCGACTTCAAAAATTAAAATAAAAGATATAAAAACTTTAGACAAAGCAGGTGAATTTGATTTAACATTTTTTGATTCTTTGAATTACAAAGATTTAGCTGAAAAAACAAAAGCTAGCTGTTGTATTACAAAAGAAAATTTAAAAAAATATCTTCCAAAATCTTGTGAGCCCATAAATGTTAAGAGTGTTCTATTTGAATTAGCAAAAATTACCTCTAAATTTTACCCTTTTGCAGATTTAGATTACCCTGATAATTCACTCAAAAAACCTAATAAAGCAAAATATCCTGGAGTAAAATTTGGTAATAATGTTTTAATTGGAAAAAATGTAAAAATAGGTAAATCAACTATAATAGGAAGTAATACAATTATAGAGCACGATGTTTTAATAGGTAAAAATTGTACTATTGGTTCACAAATTATGATTAAGAAAGCATTCATAGGTGATAATGTTGTTGTTCAAGATGGAGCAAAAATTGGCTTAAAAGGCTTTGGATTTATCCCTATTAAAGATAAAAATTTTAGAATTCCACATATAGGCAAAGTAATTTTAGAAGACAATGTTGAAATAGGTGCTTCTTGTACGATTGATAGAGGATCAATTGGTGACACTGTCATTGGAAAAAATACCTTTTTAGATAATCAAGTTCACATGGCCCACAACGTTAAAGTTGGAAAAAATTGTATGATCGCAGGTCAAGTTGGTTTTGCAGGCAGTTCTACTTTAGGAAATAATGTTTCAATAGGAGGTCAAGCTGGAATTTCAGGACACTTAAAAATTGGAAATAATGTTAAAATAGGTGGAGGCAGCGGTGTGGTAAAAGATGTACCTAATAATTCAATTGTAATGGGATATCCTGCAGTTCCACTAAAAGAATTTTTAAAAAAAAATTAAAATGATAAAAAAAGATTCTATAGATAGAAAAGAAATTGAACAATTACTTCCACATAGAGCACCCATGTTGCTTATAGATAAGCTTACAAAAATAGTTCACTTAAAATCTGCTACTGCAATAATGAATGTTAAAAAAGATGGATTTTATGTTCAAGGACATTTTCCGGGCCAGCCAGTAATGCCAGGAGTTTTAATTGTTGAAGCATTTGGTCAAGCTGCAGCAGCACTTACAGCATGTGGTATCGATCCTAAGGAGTACAATAATAAGTTAGTTTATTTAATGAGTGTAGAAAAGGCTAAATTTAGAAGTCCTGTCCTTCCGGATTGCGAACTTCATCTAGAAATAGAGGCAATAAGATCACACGGTAGAGTTTGGAAATATAAAGGGACAGCTAAAGTTGATGGTAAAAGGATGGCAGATGCAGAGTGGTCAGCAACGATAGTTGATAGAACTTAAATGATACATAACTCAAGCGTAGTTGATAAAAAAGCAAATTTAGGAAAAAATGTAAAAATTGGTCCTTTCTGTTATGTAGGACCAAATGTTGAACTTCAAGAAAATGTTGAACTCATTTCAAACGTACATATTGAGGGAAACACAAGAATAGGAAAGGGCACAAAAATTTTTCCTTTTGCATGTATTGGAACACAACCGCAAGATTTAAAGTTTAAAGGAGAAAAAAACAGTCTAGAAATAGGAGAAAATAATTTAATAAGAGAGTATGTTACTATTAATCCTGGCACAGCTGGTGATAAATCTAAAACAACTGTAGGAAATAATTGTTTATTTATGATTTCTTCGCACATAGCCCATGATTGTAAAGTTGGCAATAACGTTGTAATAGCCAACAATGTTCCATTAGGAGGTCATGTTACATTAGAAGACTCAGTTGTTATTGGAGGAAATTCAGCAGTTCAGCAATTTACAAGAATAGGTAGATTAGCAATGATAGGTGGCATGACGGGAGTGCTTAAAGATGTTATTCCGTTCGGGCTTTCATTTGGTAACAGAAATTACTTACAAGGTATAAATTTAATTGGATTAAGGAGAAAAAAATATGAAAATAAAAAAATTTTAGAATTAGATACAGCTTATAAAAAAATCTTCTCGTCAGATAAACTTCACGATAATTTAGCTAAAATTAACGGTGAATTTAAGGAGAATGATTTAGTTAAAGAGGTAATTGATTTTATTGAAAAAGATAAAAAAAGACCTATTTGCACACCATTATCTAAATAATGATTGGACTAATATTCGGAGATACTGATTTTCCAAAAGAAATACTAAAAAAAATTAAAAGAAAAAAATTAAAATATTTAATTATAGATTTAAGTAAAAAAAGGACATTTAAAAAAGATAAAAACTCCAAAAAAGTATCTATTGGTCAATTTGGAAAAATTATAAATTTACTTAAAGAAAATAAATGCAAAAAGGTACTCTTTGCAGGTAAAGTAACAAAACCTAATTTTTCCAAATTAAGACTAGACTTTAAGGGTGTTTATTACATGCCACGAATTATAAAAAGCTCTAAGATAGGTGATGCAGCTATTTTAAAAGAAATAATTGAAATACTTAAAAAAGAAAAGATTATTACTATAAGCTCTTTGTTTTTTAGTCCAGAGCTAACATTAAAAAAAGGTATCTATACAAAAATTAAACCAAGCAGAGTTGATAATACTGATATTAATAAGGCTATTTTAATATTAAATAAATTGAATAAATATAACTTCAGCCAAGGTACTGTAGTCAGAAATAATAAACTTATAGCTATTGAAGGAAGAGGAGGTACTCAAAATTTATTAAAAAGATCAAAAAATAAAAAATTTAAAAATATTGGAGTACTAGTCAAATTTCCCAAAAAAAAACAAGATTTAAGAATTGATTTACCAACTGTTGGATTGAAAACGTTAAAACAATGTAAGTTAGCAGGTTTAAAAGGTATTGTTGTAAAAAATAAGCAAAATATTTTTTTAGAAAGAAAAAAATGTATTAATTTTGCAAATAAAAACAAAATGTTTATTTTATCAAAATGAAAAAAACTTTCTTATCACTTTTTATATATTTCACCTTTTCCTACTCATATTCTTCAGAAATAAAACTTATCAAAATATTCGATGGGTTGAACAAACCATGGAGTTTATCTTTTATTGATGAAAATAATATTTTAATTACAGAAAAACCTGGAAATCTTTTAGTTGTAAATTTAAAAGATAAAACAAAATCGGTTATTAAACATAATTTATCTGTATTGGAAGATGGACAAGGCGGTTTGTTAGATGTTTTGTTTCATGATAAATATGTTTATGTCTCATATTCAGAAAATAGAGGTAATTGGCATTCTAGCACTTCTGTTGCAAGAGGAGTATTTAATAAAAAAAATATAAGTTTTAAAAATATTTTTAGAGCTGAACCCCCAATTAATTCTGGATACCATTTTGGTTCACGATTAGTTATAAAAAAAGACAAACTTTTTATAACAGCTGGAGAAAGAGGTGAAGGAATGATTGCCCAGGATCCTCAAAAGCATCCTGGCAGTATTATTAGAATAAATTTAGATGGGTCGATCCCAAAAGATAATCCAAAGTTTAAAAATAAAAATGATTGGTTACCTGAAATTTACCAGATAGGTGTAAGAAATCCTCAAGGAATGGCTTTATCACCTTTTGATGATAAAATTTATTTAAGTAATCATGGCGCAAAGGGAGGTGACTGGTTTGGTACAGCAAACTATGGTGAAAATTATGGTTGGAAAATATTAGGATGGGGAGGGACAAATTATAGTGGAACAAAAATTGGTCCAAAATGGAAGCCAGGTTTTACCAAAGCTATAAAATACTGGGTGCCATCTATAGCAGCAAGTGCAATTGCAATTTACAAAGGGGAAGAATTTAAGGAATGGAATGGAGATGCACTTGTTACAGCGTTAAAAGATCAGTCATTAAGAAAAATTAGTTTTAAAGATTCTTTTGTTGTTGAACAAATAATATTTAAGGGAAATATTGGAAGAATAAGAGATATTAAAATTCATAAAAAAACAGGAGAAATTTTCTTAATTTCTGATAACGGCAGTATTTGGAGAATGTTTAAATGAAAAAAATCTTTATTTTAACAGGTGAACCCTCAGGAGATAAATTAGCTGCTAAAGTTATCTCTAAACTAAAAATTAAAGATCCAAGCATCACCTATCTTTGTTTGGGTGGAGAAGAACTTAAATCTTTAGGAATAAATTCAATCTCAAAACTTAGCGAGGTAACATACTTAGGTTTTACTCGGGTATTACTAAACTTATTTACAATTAAGAGAAAAATAAATGAAACTTCTCAAAAAATATTAGAGTTTAAACCAGATATTTTGTTTTCAGTAGACAGTCCAGATTTCACATTACGAGTTGCTGAAAAGGTAAAAAATAATTCACCAAATATAAAAACAATACATTTCGTAGCTCCACAAGTTTGGGTGTGGAGAGAGGGAAGAGTAAAGAAGATTAAAAAATTTATCGATCATATTTTACTTTTATTCAAATTTGAAAAAAAATATTGGGAAAAGGAAAATGTAAGTTGTGAGTTCGTTGGTCATCCACTTTTAGAAAACAACAAGGAAGACAAGATTGAACTTAATCAAGTTATCAAAAAAAATAAGGCAATTATATCTGTTTTTCCAGGTAGTAGAGATAGCGAAGTTAAAAAACTTACTCCAATATTATTAGACTTTATTAAACTCATGAATGAAAAGTATGAAGATTTTTTATACGTTTTTCATTCGACAAAAGCACAAAGATCTAATTTAGAAAATTTAATTAATAAAAGTCAAATTAATAATACAGAAATAATTTCTGATGATAAGATTAAAGATCACATACTAAAAAAATCAATTTTTGCTGTTTCAAAATCTGGCACTATTTCACTTGAAATAAGTAAAAAAAAAATACCTTCAATAATTATTTATAAGATGAATTTTATAAATTTTTTAATTGTAAAAATGTTAGTAAAAATTAAATATGCGAATATATTAAATATTGCTGCAGGACAGATGATTATTCCTGAATTATTACAATCAAAGTGTAATCCTAAAGAAATTTATAAATTAGTTTCTAGTTTTTTAGAAGATCAAAATAAAATAAAAAAACAAATTTCTAATACTGAAAAAGTTTTAGAAAGCTTTAGAACTAAAAATCTCCCAACTGACTTGGCTGCGGACTCACTTAGGAAAAGTTTGTAATTTTAAATTACAAAGACTACATTCGTTATTTAAACCTGGGATATCACCTTCTAAAAAATCTATTACGTCAGTTATAAATTTTAAGTATAAATCATCATTTCTTTTAATTTCAAAATATTGTGTAGACATTTCAAGTGCTGGTGTATTTTTTAATATTAAATTTTCTGGTTCAAAACAAAAAATTCCCAGGTTTTTTACTGGATCTAATTTTAAATAGTTTTGATCTGGTTTTTCAAACATAATTGCATAACTATTTAATTGCGTCATGTATGTTAATGATTTTTTTTCATTTATGTTTGTTACCTTAAAATCTATTATTGAAAAAAAATCTTTATGATCAATGTAAGCGTCGATTTTACCTCTTAATTGAAATGCTCTATCTTTATGGTCATAGAGGACTTCAGATTTATGTAGCTTGGCGTAATCTGTTTTTATTATTCCCTCAGGCACTCTATTAGAATTCAAAAATTTTGAGGGTTTATTGTGATAAAATTTTTTTTGAATTGAATCTATCTTTGAAAATATAGACGGGAAACCAAAATTTATTCTTACGTCGTTTACCTTTAGATCGTAGTAACATCTTTTGCAACCTGAGTATCCAAATGCAAATTCACTTGGACTAAATAAATATGGTTTCGACATTAGACTAATTTTTTTAACCTGTTTATTACAGTAGCTTTATCTAAAGATAAAATAATGTCATAAATACCAGGCCCAAATTTTGTACCAACTAAGCCAATTCTTAATGGTTGTCCAACACCTTTAAAGTTAGTTTTGTGTTTATCGATTAAATTTTTAATAATTGGCTCTAAGCTTGTTTTATTTAAATCTTTTAATGCATCAAAGTCTTCTATGAAATTTTTGATAATATCTTTAGATTTTTTATCAATCAAAGATTTATCCTCACTTGATATCTTTAAGTTATCATCAAGTATATAGCCTGAGTTATTATAGATATCTTCAAGTGTTTTTGCTTTATTTTTTAAAAAATTTAATGACTTTAAAATTATGCTTTCTTTAGATTTATCAATATTTATTTTGAATTTATTAGAAAATTCTAACAATTTATCGAACAATTTTTTTTCGTTCATAGATTTTATATAAGTTTCATTCATTGATAAAATTCTAGACATATCTAATTTAGAAGGTGATTTACCTATTCCCTCAAAATTAAATAACTCTATACTTTCTTTAAGTGAAAAAATTTCTTTATCTTTGTAGGACCAACCTAATCTTAATAAATAATTTCTTAAAGCCTCTGGTATGATACCAATTTTAATATAATCATTTATTGTTGAGGCATTATCTCTCTTGGAAAGTTTTTTACCTTTCTCACTATGAATTAAAGGTATATGTGCAAATTTAGGAACTTCCCATCCCATTGCATCATAAATTTGTTTTTGCTTAAAAGAATTAATCATATGATCATCACCTCTTATCACATGAGTAATTTTCATCTCATGGTCATCTACAGTTGCTGATAGCTGATAGGTAGGAGATTTATCTTTTCTCAATATTACAAAATCTTCAATAGTAGAATTTGAGATATTTCTTTCTCCTTGAACCAAATCTTTTATAATCGTATTTCCAGAGATTTTACTTTTAAATCTTATTACTGGTTTAACATCTTTTGGTATTTTTAAATCTTTAGCGTCTCTCCATTTTCTATTATATACATATGGTATTCCTTGTTTTTTACATTTTTCTTTTTGTTCATTTATTTCTTCCTCTGAGCAATAACATGCGTATGCAAAACCTTTTTTTATAAGATCTTCTGCTACAGTCACATGTTTAGAAATATTTTTTGACTGAATATATTCTTCGCCCTCATGTTCAATGCCTAACCACGCTAATGATGAAATAATTTGTTTTTTAAACTCTTCCTTAGATCTTTCTTTATCAGTATCTTCTATTCTCAAAAAATATTTTCCTTTATTTTTCTTAGCCAACAACCAATTAAATAAAGCTGTTCTGACACCTCCGATATGAAGTGGACCAGTAGGGGATGGAGCAAACCTACAATTAAAAGACATTCAGTATTTTTAGACTATTTTAGTGAAAGTTTCTATATAAAGAAATTAATCTTCCTTGGATTTTTATTCTATTAGAAGCATATATTTTAGTATCGTAATTTTTGTTAGCGGCCTCCAAAGCAATTGTGTTACCTTTTTTTCTTATTCTCTTCAGGGTAGCTTCTTGTTCATCAATTAGCACTACAGCAATTTGACCTGTATCGGCTGTAGAAGTTTTTTTTATAATTACTGTGTCACCATCATTTATTCCAGCTTCAATCATAGAGTCGCCTTTAACTTTTAAACCAAAATATTCGCCATTTTTTTGCAAATCTTCTGGTAAAGCAACTTTATCAACTTCATGTTGTATAGCTTCTATTGGAGTACCAGCTGCAATACTTCCCAAGACAGAAACTTTAGAAGAGTTGCTTTTAGATTTATCCAATCCACCTTTAATTACGCTTGGTGTGAAAGAATTAAAAATATCATTAGCACTTGCATTTTCTGGGAGCTTAACCACTTCCAAAGCTCTTGCTTTGTGAGCCAATCTTTTAACAAAGCCCCTTTCTTCTAGAGCACTAATTAATCTGTGAATACCAGATTTCGACTTCAAGTTGAGTGAATTTTTCATCTCCTCATAAGATGGTGAAATTCCTGAAGATCTAATTTTTTTATTAATAAATATTAATAAGTTTTTTTGTTTTTTTGTAAGCATAGAACAAACCTCGTACATCTATGTTCTATAAAAGTTCTTTTTAAATTACAACTTCAAATAAGTGTTAGTTTTATTGAGTTATTTGAATTAATCTTTTCATTAATTTATCAGGTTTGTCAGATTTTAGAAGTGATTCTCCAATTAGAAAATTTTTAATACCTGTTTTTTCATAAATATATTGTGCGTCTTTCTCATCTTTTATTCCGCTTTCAGACAAAAGAGGCCCTTTATGTGCTTTAACAACTTCAAAAATTGAAATTGTATTATTAATAGAAACATCCAAAGTTTTTAAATTTCTATTGTTAATTCCAATTAAAGCTTGATCATATTTTAATGCTATTTCAGCCTCTTTAACATCATGCACTTCTACTATAACAGAGAGATTATGTTTTAAAGCCTCTGAATATATCTCATCAGCTTGACTACCATTTAAAGCAGCAATAATTATTAATATGCAATCACTTCCAAAACTTTTAGCTAAAGGTATTTGATAAGGATCTATAAAAAAGTCTTTTGCCAGTATAGGAATTTTAAATTTTTTTTTTATATCTTGAATATGCTCTAATTTACCCAAAAAATACTTTTCCTCCGTCAAAACTGAAAGACAAGTTGCACCATTTTCAACATACATTTTTGCTATCTCCAAATGATTGAAATTATTAATAAGAACGCCTGCAGATGGACTTGCTTTTTTTATTTCAGATATAACGGAAACACCGTTATTTTTTTGAATTGCTTTTTTAAAATTATAAAAACTTTGATTTTTAATATTATTTTCTAGTACATCTAAAGACTTATCTTTTTTCATTAGTTTTAAAGATTGTTTTTTATCATTTATAATTTTTTCTAACATATTTTTCATTAATTAGATTGAATTTTAGTTAAATGTTCGAACACTTCCCCTGAATTTAAATGTTTCAAGGCCTTTTCGAAGGCTGTTTTAAAATCGTTTTCTTTACCAGAAACAATTAAACCCGCAGCAACATTTAAAGCTACTGAGTGAGAAAATTCGTTATTTTTTCCTTTATAAATTTCAATAATTTTTTCAGAATTATATTGAGCATTTTTTCCTTTTAGATTTTCTCTGTTAGTAAAATTTAAGCCGAGATTTTTTGGATCTATTGAAAATTGAGTAATACTATTTCCCTTTAGTTCTACAACATTTGTTTTTTCAAATGGTGAAATTTCATCCATTCCATCATCGCTATGAACGATATATGCATGAACAACACCATTTTCTTTTAAAGCCTCTGCAAATGGCTTCATCCATTTTTTATCAAATACTCCAATCACTTGCCTTTTTACACCCGCGGGACTGCTCAGAGGGCCGATTAAATTAAATATTGTTTTTTTTCCCATTTTTTTTCTAGCAGGCCCAACATGTTTCATTGCAGAGTGATAATTTGGAGCAAACATAAAAGCAAAATTAAATTTTTGAATACTTTCCTCTGCTTCTTTAGGGTTCAAATTTATATTAATTTTTAAAGCTTCAAGTACGTCTGCGGAACCACAATTAGACGAGACAGCCTTATTACCGTGTTTGGCAACTCTCACACCCATACTAGCTAAAACTATAGCTGCAGCAGTTGAAATATTAAGGGAGTTTTGACCATCTCCACCAGTGCCGCATGTATCTATAGTGTTTTCGTCAGTATTTACTTTGCTCGCTTTTTTTCTAAGCACGTAAATACCACCTGCAAGCTCATTTTTTGTCTCGCCTTTTGCTAAAAGATTTTCTAAAATATCTATTATTGAACTTTCATCATGTTTCCCTTCCATAAGCTCTGAAAAAAGAATTTTACTTTCTTCAAAAGAAAGGTTTTGACCTTTATTCAACTTTTCTTTGATATTTGACATTTTAATTTTTTATAAAATTTTCAATTAATTTCATTCCTACTTTAGTACTAATACTCTCAGGATGAAATTGAAAGCCATGAATATTGTAGTATTTATGCATAAGGCCCATAATAGTCCTATTTTTTGTCTCTGCAGTTATTATAAGGTTTTTGGATAGTCTTTTACGATCAACTACCAAGCTATGATATCTTGTGGCTTCAAAATTATTTTTAATATTTTTAAATAATCCTTTTTTTATGTGTTTAATTTTACTTGTTTTCCCATGCATCAAATTATTTGCACTCACTATCTTTCCACCAAAAGCCTGTCCGATAATTTGATGACCTAGGCAAACGCCTAAAATTGGAATTTTTTTGTAAACATCTTTTACAATTTTAAGACAATTTCCAGCTTGATTTGGATTACCAGGACCTGGCGATATAACTATCTTTTTATATTTTTTTTTTAATATAGCTTTACTACTTATTTTGTCATTTCTGATTACGTCTACATTTTTATTAAATCTAGAAATATAATGATATAAATTATAAGTAAAGCTATCGTAATTATCTATTAGTAAAACTTTCATTTAATCAATAGCTCTCATTAATGCTTTCGCTTTGTTAACGGTTTCGGCAAATTCTTTTTCTGGTTTACTATCAGCAACAATACCTGCTCCAGCTTGTACAAAAAATTTATTATTCTTAATTAAAGCTGTTCTTAAAGCTATACATGTATCAAATTCATTATTTGGAGTAAAATATCCAATACCTCCAGCATATAAATTTCTTCTATTTTTTTCTAGTTCATCAATTATTTCCATAGCTCTTATTTTAGGCGCCCCACTTACAGTTCCTGCAGGGAAACCAGCTAATAATGCCTCAAAAGAAGAAACTTTTTTGTTAAACTTGCCTACAACGTTTGAAACTATATGCATTACATGAGAATACTTTTCTATTTTGAAACTCTCTGTAACTCTTACACTGTTTATTTTTGAAACTTTACCAACGTCATTTCTACCTAAATCTAATAACATTAAGTGTTCAGCTAATTCTTTTTTATCTTTAATAAGATCATTTTTAAATTTATTATCTTGTTTTACACTGTTGCCTCTAGGCCTAGTTCCCGCTATTGGTCTAATCGTAATGAGATCATTTCTTAATCTTACTAAAATTTCAGGGCTACTACCTAAAATTTTAAAGTCATCAAAGTTAAAATAAAACATAAATGGAGACGGGTTAGACTCCCTTAAATAATTATAAATTTCAATTGGTTTCTTTTCAAATTTTCTTTCAAATCTTTGACTCAATACAACCTGAAAAATATCTCCTTTTTTAATATATGCTTTTGCCTTAAGAACTTTATTTTTAAATTGTTTCTTTGTTATATTCGACTTAATCTTATTTTTATTACTTTTAAAAGTCAGTTTCTTAGGTAAACTTATTTCACCGTAAAAATTAAGTATTTTAAATTCTTTTTTGATATTATCGAATTCTTCAAAATAATTTGAAATTTTGGTATCAGAATAAATATTACATAAATAAAAAATTTTCTTTTTAAAATTATCATAAATTATTATATTTTTTGGTCTAAGTATTCTAACATCAGGTATTTTAATATCATCCTTACAACGGTCAGGGATTTTTTCAACATATCTAATAATATCATAAGAGAAATAACCTACTAACATTGAAGACATTGAAGGAATTTTTTTCGGTAAATTAACTTTAAAATTTTTTGTTAAATTATTAATATATTTTAGAGGGTTTACCTTTAAGTTTTTAAGCTTGGAATTATTGTAAATTTTTAAATTGTTCTTTTTAAAATCCCAAATCTTATCTGGATTGTATCCTATGATTGTGTATCTACCTCTATTTTTTCCTTTTTCTACAGACTCGAATATAAAGCTATTTTTTTTTGATAAAATAAAATTAAATATATTTTCAACCTTTTTATAATTCAAACATCTTTCTTCAACAAAAAGGACCTGACTCTTTTTTTTTTTGTGTTTTTTTTTAAAATTTTCAAAACTTACGTTTATTTTCATTAAAAGGAATTTTTTATACGGTTCAAAGTTTTATCATTGATTTCGACATTATACTTTCTGTTTAAGCTTAGGTCATAAACATTGTAAATATTGTTAGCAAGCCTCAATTTTGCTTTTAATTTAAAATTATCAAAATCTTGATTTTGTTTTTTTATTTTTGGTAATTTCGTATCTTTTGAATAGATTATAAAATTATCTTTTAGCATATTATCTGTTATTAAGTTTATTGATTTATCATCTGTTTCAAATATTCTTTTAATAACGCCAGGACTAAAAATATTGTTTCCTTCTAATTTGGTTAAAGTAGCAGTCTCTATAGTAAGATCATTTTGTTTTGCAAAAACATCCATTTGAGATCTTGTAAATTTTTTATTTGTAATATTTTGAGCTAATTCTCTGTTTTTATTAATTTTATTTTCTATATTAATTTGGGCTTTTATTGACTCTCTCACTTCTTTATTATCCTTATCTTTTTGGATCTCAGAAACTTTAATCATTTGAACAACGTAATATTTTTTTTCTAAGTTTATAAATTCTACAATATTTTCATTTTTTATTTTAAAAAAAGCTTTAACAAGATTTGTATCAACTTTAGATTTATTTCCTTGATTAATTAATCCTGTCATATTCTCATTTAAATTATATTCTTTTATTATTTGACTAAATTCAACACCATCTAAAATTTTATTTTCAATTTCATTAATTTTGTTAAAGAAGACTTCGTTATAATTATTTTCACCAATTATATTCAGTGGACTCAGTTCAGCATATTTAAAATCTTTAAATGTCTCAGTATAAAAACTTTTATTTTTTTCATAAATTTCCAAAATCTTTTTTTCTGAGATTGGTTTATCATAGAATTTTTTTAAATTAATAAATTCAATTTTTTTGTTTTGATTTTCCATGTTAAATTCATATTGAACGAGAAAATCAGGTATTTCAATTCCACCAGATAAGTAACTTAACAATTGCCTTTTTTTTTCTTGTTCTGCCATGTTTGTTTCAAATAGAGGAGCACTTAAACTATTTGAAATTAAAAACTTTTCATATTCTGTCCTTGAAAATTTATTATCTTTAAAAAATGTCTTATCATTAATAATTATCTCTTTTAATGATTTATCTCCTAGAATAACATTTAAATCATCAAGTTCTAAAAGAAGAACTTTTTTACCAATATAATCAGATAAAATTTTTTCGATTAAATCTGTTTTTGGCAAATCATTACGTTCCTGATCACTTAAATTTAAAACATTTAAATAATTTACAAAATCTCTAGTACTGACCTTTTCTGAGTCAATCTTAGCTACAACGTTCTGACTTCCTCCACTAAAAACATCGCCCATACCCCAAAATAAAAAAGGCAATATGATTATTCCAACAAGAACTTTAAAAAAGAAGGTCTTAGAATATTTTTTTATTGAATTTAACATATTAATATTTTAAATAATTAATAAATTATTAATTCAAAGAGATCAAACTCAATATAAAAATATCATGAAATATTTTATAGGAAATTGGAAAATGTTTGGAATTCCGAAGTCTTTAAGGATACTCAACAAGATTAATTCATTTTATTCAAAAGACAAAAATAGAAATAAATACAAGGTAATATTTACCCCTCCTTATACTTTGATTGAATCATACTCAAGATATTTTAAAAGTAAAAAAATTAACATTGGTGCACAAAATTGTTATCAAAAAGATCAGTTTTCATCCAATACTGCTGCTATAAGTTCTTACATGCTTAGAAGTGTTGGAGCAAAGTACACTCTTGTCGGACACTCAGACAATAGAGGCGAAGGAGATACAGATAGTATTCTTAAAAACAAAGTTTATTTTGCCTTAAAAAATAATCTAAAAGTGGTTTTTTGTATAGGTGAAAATAAAAGTCATAAAAAAAATAAAAAAACTTTTGGTGTTCTTAAAAAACAATTAACCAAAGTGCTTGAGAGAAAATTCAATAAAAAAAATATTATTATTGCTTATGAACCAATTTGGTCAATTGGCACTGGAAAAATACCATCCTCTAACGAATTAACAAGAACCATTTCACATATAAAAAAAATTTTAAAAAATATTTTTAAATCAAAAAGTCCACCAGTGTTGTACGGAGGATCAGTGGACGGAAACAGTATAAAATTGTTTAAAAAAATTAGAGAAATTGATGGTTTTCTTGTCGGGGGAGCATCTAAATCTTCAAAAAAATTTATTGATATAATAAGAAATTACTATAGATAAGCATCATGGAAAGCATAATTGTTGTCATAAATATTATACTCGCAATTATTTTAGTTGTCGTCGTCTTGCTTCAAAGATCAGAAGGTGGTGCTTTAGGGCTAGGTGTTTCACAAGACAATTTCACGTCTTCTAGATCGGTAGGTACTTTTTTGACAAAATTAACAGCAATAATTGCTTCTTTATTTATTATTTGTAGTATTGTTTTGGTTGCTATCAATAGAGATGAAATTCGTAAAACCCAATCAGTTTTAGAACTTGAGGAAAGCCAAGATACAGGTTTGCCTCAAATACCAGAGTCTAATAAATAAAAAACTTTTTTTTTATAAAATTATCGGATATAACATACTTCCATGGCGCGATACATTTTCGTTACTGGCGGCGTGGTCTCATCTTTAGGAAAAGGATTGTCATCAGCTTCACTAGCTTATTTACTACAATCGAGAGGTTTTAGAGTAAGAATCAGAAAATTAGATCCTTATTTAAATGTAGATCCGGGAACAATGAGTCCATTTCAACATGGAGAGGTTTATGTAACAGACGACGGTGCCGAAACCGATTTAGATTTGGGTCATTACGAAAGATTTTCTGGTATATCCGCAAAAAGATCTGACAATATTACAACAGGAAAAATTTATAATGATGTTCTTAAAAGAGAGCGTCAGGGTAAATATTTAGGCAAAACTGTTCAAGTTATTCCACATATAACAAATAGAATAAAAGAGTTTATTAAGAATGACGTTTCTAAAGAGGATTTTGTAATTTGTGAAATAGGTGGAACAGTTGGTGATATTGAAAGTCTTCCATTTTTAGAAGCTATAAGACAGTTTTCTAACGAGATAGGAAGAAAAAATACCTTATTTATACATTTAACTCTAGTCCCATACATGAAGGCTTCTGATGAAATAAAAACGAAACCAACCCAACACTCTGTTAAAGAATTAAGGAGTATTGGTATCCAACCTGATATTATAATCTGCAGATCCGAGAGAACCATTCCATTAGATCAAAGAAAGAAAATTTCTTTATTTTGTAATGTGGCCATTGAAGATGTTATAGAAACAGTCGATGTTAAAACCATTTATGAAGCACCAATAAGTTTTAATAAAGAAAAATTAGATGAGAGAGTTTTAAAATTTTTTAAAATTAAATCTAAAAGCAAAGTAAATTTAAAACCCTGGAAAAAAATTACAAACCTTGTTTTAAACACGAAAAATATTGTTCATATTGCAATTATAGGAAAATATGTTGAATTAAAAGATGCTTATAAATCTTTGGATGAAGCCTTAACACATGGAGGTATTAATAATAATTTAAAAGTTAATTTGATAAGAGTAGAATCTGACAAACTCAAACCAGGTAAAATAAAAGATAAATTAAAAGATGTATCAGGAATTCTCATACCAGGTGGTTTTGGTAAAAGAGGTACTGAAGGAAAAATAGCAGCCATTAATTTTGCAAGAAAAAATAATATTCCATTTTTAGGAATATGTTTTGGAATGCAAATGGCAGTAATTGAATTTGCTAGAAATAAGTTAAATATTAAAAATGCAACCTCTAGCGAATTTGGTCCTTCCAAAGCTTCTGTTGTTGGTTTGATGAGTGAGTGGACAAAAGACGGAAAATTAATGAAAGGCACTGACAAAAATTTGGGTGGGACAATGCGTTTAGGTAGTTATAAAGCTAGACTTAAAAAAGACACAAAGGTTAGCAAAATATATAACTCTTTGATAATAAATGAAAGACATCGTCACAGATATGAAGTCAATATTAATTATAAAGAGAAGTTTGAGAATAAAGGTATGATTTTTTCAGGTCTATCTCCAGACAATAAATTACCAGAAATAGTTGAATTAAATGATCATCCATGGTTCATTGGAGTTCAGTTTCATCCTGAATTTAAATCTAGACCTTTATCTCCGCATCCATTATTCTCGTCCTTTATAAAGGCAGCTAAAACTTATTCAAGAAAATGAAAAATCATAAAATAAAATGTAACAATTTTGAAATTGGAAATGATAAACCTTTCACTTTAATAGCCGGTCCATGTCAGCTTGAGAGTGAGACACATGCAATGAAAATTTCTAATGAATTAAAAAAAATTACAAGTGGCTTAGGTATTAATTTTATTTATAAAACATCTTTTGATAAAGCCAATAGAACAAGTCTAAAAGGAAAAAGAGGTTTAGGATTAGATAAATCTTTACCTATTTTTGACAAACTAAGAAAAGAAGTAGGTGTGCCAGTCTTGACTGATGTACACACAGTTGAGCAATGTTCCATTGTGGCAAATCATGTAGATGTTTTACAAATTCCTGCATTTTTATGCAGACAAACTGATTTGTTAATAGCTGCAGCAAAAACAGGAAAAATAATTAATGTTAAAAAAGGACAATTTTTAGCTCCCTGGGATATGGCAAATGTAATAAAAAAAATAGAAGAATCAGGGAACAAAAATATATTAATTACAGAGAGAGGAGCTAGTTTTGGATATAACACACTTGTTTCAGATATGAGAGCCTTACCAATAATGTCGAAATTTGGTTTTCCAATTATTTTTGATGCAACTCACTCAGTTCAACAACCAGGAGGCATGGGTGAGAAAAGTGGAGGTCAAAGAGAATTTGTTCCACATTTAGCGCGAGCTGCAATAGCAGTTGGAATTGGTGCAATATTTATAGAAACTCATGAAGATCCAGATAACGCTCCTTCAGATGGACCTAATATGGTTCCACTTAATGAATTAAAAGGTTTATTAAAAAAATTAACTGAAATCGATAAATTAGTTAAATAAAATGTCAAAAATAAAAAGTGTAAAAGGCAGACAAGTCTTTGATAGTAGAGGCAACCCTACAGTTGAGGCCGAAATTGTTTTACAAGATGAGACTATTTGCACTTCAATAGTGCCATCTGGGGCTTCTACAGGTCGCTACGAAGCTCATGAACTAAGAGATAAAAATAATGATTACTTGAATAAAAGTGTTTTTGAAGCTGTAAAAAACATAAATGATAAAATTTCGAAAGCATTACAAAATAAAGACTCAACAAATCAAAGTGAAATTGATAAAATTTTAATAAGCTTAGATGGTACAGAAAATAAGTCAAACCTTGGAGCAAATTCTATTTTGGCGGTTTCAATTGCTAATTTAAAAGCTGCAGCAAAATTTTCTAGAAAAGAAATATACGAGTATATTTATAATGAAAATAAACCTTTGTGTATACCTTATCCTTTAATGAATATTATTAATGGAGGTGTTCATGCTAATAACTCACTTGAAATTCAAGAGTTTATGATTAGACCAGATGGAGCAAAAAATTTTAAAGAATGCATGCAAATGTCCTTCTTGGTTATACAAAATTTAAAAAAAGATCTTGAAAGTAAAAAAATTTCTACAAGCGTAGGCGATGAGGGCGGGTTCGCTCCGTCCCTTAGATCTGATGAAGAGGCTATAGAAATTATAATAAGTTCAATATCAGCTTCAGGATTTAAACCAGGCGAGGACGTATCAATTTGTTTAGATGTAGCAGCAAATGAACTTAAGTTTCCAAAAAACGTACAATATTATTTAGATCTTGTAAAAAAATACCCAATTAAATCTATTGAAGATCCTTTTTCAGAGGACGACTGGGAAAATTGGAAGAATTTGACTAAAGAAATAAAAGCTCAAATTGTTGGAGATGATTTATTTGTTACGAATAAAAAAAGACTAGAAAAAGGAATTAAAGAAAAATCTGCTAACACTATTCTAATCAAACCAAATCAAATAGGAACTGTAAGTGAAACACTTGAAACAATAAAACTTGCCAAAGATAACAATTTTAAAACCATAATTTCTCACAGATCTGGCGACTCGGAAGATACTTTTATTGCTGATTTAGCAGTTGCGACTAATTCTTCTCAAATTAAAACTGGTTCTTTGGCTAGATCGGAGAGGGTTGCTAAATATAATAGGCTTTTGAGAATAGAAGAGAAGCTTGGAAATCAGCAAAAAATGGCTAAAATTTAAATATGAGACTTTTTAACTTTTTAACAAATAAGAAATTGCTGCTATTAAATATTCTATTAACTTTATATATCGCAACAAACATGATTGGTGGTGAGAGAGGTTTAGTCTCATATTATGAGAAAGAAAAAAAACAAAAAAATTTAATTGAAAAAAAAAATATATTATCTGAAAAATTAAATGAATTTGAAAAAAAAAATAAACTTTTATCAACCAACCTTAATCTTGACTACGTGGAAACATTATATAGAGAAAAATTAAAATTTGGAAAAAAAGAGGAAATAATAATAAAACTAAAATGATAGACAGAGACAAAAGACATCCAGAAAAAGTTAACAAACCTTTTAATCCTATAAAAAGAAAGCCAGAATGGATTAGATCAAAGATTGTTGACTCTCAGATTTTTTTTCAAACCAAACAAGTAGTTAATCAAAATAATTTAGTAACTGTTTGCCAAGAAGCCAATTGTCCAAATATAACTGAATGCTGGAGTAAAAAACATGCTACTTTTATGATAATGGGAGATACATGCACAAGAGCTTGCGCTTTCTGTGATGTGAGAACTGGAAAACCTAGCGCTCTTGATATTTTTGAACCAATAAAAATTGCTAAAGCAGTAAAAAGCTTAAATTTAAAACATGTCGTAATTACTTCTGTTGATAGAGATGATTTAGAAGATGGTGGCTCAGAACATTTTTTCAAAGTTGTTGAAGCTACTCGCAATATGAATCCAAAAACATCAATAGAAGTTTTAACACCAGACTTTTTAAGAAAGGGCGATGCATATAAAAAAGTTTTGGATGCTGATCTAGATGTTTTTAATCACAATATTGAAACTGTTCCAAGACTATACACAAAAGTCAGACCTGGAGCGCGATATTTTGCATCTTTAGAATTATTAAAAAATGCAAAAAAATTTAATAAAAAAGTTTTTACAAAGTCTGGGATCATGGTTGGTTTAGGAGAAAACAAAGACGAAATTATTCAAGTTATGGATGATTTACGATCAGCTGAAGTGGATTTTATTACTATTGGTCAATATTTACAACCTTCTCCCAAACACTATCCCTTGTCTCGATATTATACTCCAACAGAATTTAATAAGTTCAAGGAGATTGCAAAGTCAAAAGGTTTTTTACTGGTATCTTCTTCACCTTTAACAAGATCTTCTTATCATGCTGATGAAGATTTTAGAAAATTACAGGACGCAAGAAATAGACAGCTTGAATGTCATCCGCATCAATAAAAAAGATTATTACTTGTAAAAAAAATCAATTAATTGAAATGGTTCTTGATATTGAAAAGTATCCTGAGTTTGTACCATGGTGTTTAAGCGGTAAAGTACATACTAAAAATGAAAGCAAAGATTTAATTGAGATAAAAGCTGATTTAAAAGTTGGTAAAAGTATTTTAAATGAGACATACACAAGCTTAGTACACTATTATAAAGAAAAAGATAAAATTTTAGTCACAAATATTGATGGACCCCTTACTCATTTAAAGAATGAGTGGAAATTCAAAGAAATTAATAATTCTACACAACTTGAATTCGAAATAGATTTTGAATTAAAAAATAATTTATTAAATGCGATAATGAAAAGATCTTTTAATTTTGGATTAAATAAAATTGCAGATGCTTTTGAAAAAAGAGCGTTAGAATTATATAAATAATGTTCGGCACCATATCTCTAATAATAATTTTTTTGGTTTTTTGGTGGTATTTAGTAGAGTATATCAAATATTTTAACACAGGAGATCCAAACGAAACTGATACAAATTACTGGAAATTTTCCTACGATTTTAAACCTAATAAAAAAGAAGATTTTAGGCCTGATAAACCCAAAATTCTAAGAAGAAGAAGATTTAGAAATAGATTAGTTTTTTTACTTTACATTGACGTGATAGCAATTTTCTTCTTAGTAAATATTTTAGCAGCTCAAATATTAGAGAAGATTATGAGTTAATTTTAAAGCTTTATTTACTGTTGCTTTTTGAATGTAGTTTCTTCCTCTATTTTTAAAAATATATCTATTTACTTTAATAATCTTATCTTTCTTAATACCAATATAAACTAACCCAACTGGCTTTTTCTTTGATCCTCCTTTTGGACCAGCTATACCTGTTACAGAAATACAAAGTTTACTTTTACTAATTTTGCTTAAATTGTTAACCATAGACAAACAGCATTGAACGCTGACAGCACCATGTTTTTTAATAATTTTTTTGGGTACTTTTAAGATATTTATTTTAGCTTGATTAGAATAAGTAACTAAACCCATTAAAAAAATTTTTGAAGCACCACCAACAGAGGTGATTGAACTTGAGAGCAGTCCACCGGTACAAGACTCAGCTACAGCTAATTTAAGTTTTTTCCTTTTAAGAATTGAAACTATTTTTTTATTTAAACTCATGTGAAAATCTTTGACTTGATAATCATAAAAACAATTAAGGTTAAAACAACATATAATCCTGCAATAACATCATCAATAATTACACCAAAACTATTTTTATAGTTTTTATCAAAAATATTGACCGGAAATGGTTTTTTAATATCAAAAAACCTAAATAATACAAAAATATAAATATAAAAAAGTATTGCTTCTTGGGAGTGCTTTTCCGAACCATGAGCTATTTCAAATAAATAAATTGGAATAGACTGGCCAATAAACTCATCTATAACAACTTCTTTAGGATCTTTGTTTTCATTTTCTTTTATATAATCAGCTACTGCGTAAAAGGAATAAAAAAAAACCAAAATAAGAAATAATAAGATTACATTATTAGAAATATTTAATATATGGAATAAACTAAATAGAAGAATAGTTGTAATAAGAGAAGTAATTGTTCCAGGCGCAAATCTTATTGTTCCTACTCCGAAAAAAGTAACAAATAAATAATTAAAAATTTTAATCATATTTAACTACTGAAGCTATAACTTCACATGCTATAGCTTTTTCTTTTCCAATAACACCTAATTTTTCAGTCGTTTTACCTTTTATGTTAATTTGATTTTTTGTAATTTCACAAACCTTAGCAATATTTTCAATCATTTTATTTTTTAAATTTTGGATTTTAGGTGTTTGAGTAATTATATTAATATCTATATTATTAATATAATAACCTTTTAATTTTACCTGATCTAAAACTTTTTTTAGTAAGATAGTTGATCTTATATTTTTGAATTTTTTACTTTTATCTGAAAACATTTGACCAATATCACCCATTTGGCAAGCACCTAAGATAGCATCAGTAATTGCATGAAGAACAGGATCTCCATCTGAATGACCAAGCGTCCCTAGTTTCGATTTAATTTTTAGTCCAGCTAGGTAAAGTTTTCTATTAGGAATCAGTCTATGTACATCAAAACCAATTCCAAATTTTTGTTTTGATCTATAGATACTTTTCAAATTCTGAAAATCCGAAAAATCTGTTACTTTAAAATTATTCTTCTCACCTTCTATAAACTGAACTTTATTCAAATCCATGTAGAGAGAAATATCATCATCCTTATACTTTGCAGTATTTGTTTTATGTAAGTGATAAATTTCTTTAAGATTAAATGCTTGCGGTGTTTGAGTTAAAAATAAATTATCTCTATTTTTTCCTAAAATATATTCACTTAAACTCGAGTCAATTTTTTGCTTAACTGCATCGTTAATATTAATTTTTGGAACAACAGCTTTATAACTTCGCATTTTAGAAATTATTTTTTTGAGTAATTTTAACGAAAAGTTAGGTCGTGCGACATCATGTATTAAAACTTTTGTAACACCTTTATTTTTAAATAAATATTTCAATGCGTTAAAAGCAGATTGCTGTCTGTTTTTCCCACCTAAAACTAATTTAATATTTCTAAGTTTTAGCGATCTTATTCTTTTGGAGTCTTTTTTATTATAGACAACAACTATCTTTTTAATTGCTTTAATTTTTCTTGCTTTATCAATGTTTATTTCAATTAATGATTTACCAGCAATTTTTTGATATGGTTTGCCTACATTAGACCTAAATCTATGACTATTACCTCCAGCAAGAATGATTAAACAGAAACTCATTGTATAAACTTATATTATATTTATATAAATTATTAACTATATGTTTAAAATAATTAAAAATTTTAATTGGATTATTTTATCCTCTTTTACTTGTATTTTTCTTGGAATTTTAACATTCCTCACTTTTATCAATGAGGGATTTATACCTCTTACCGAGAAAAATATACTTTTGTTACTCTCTATTGATATAATTCTATTATTAGTTTTTTTTAGTCTTATATTTAAGAATTTTTTCAGATTTTATACTGCTGGAAAAAAAAATAAATCTGGATCACAAACAAATTTAAAATACGTCTCTCTCTTTTCTATATTTACTTTAATACCATCACTTATAGTAGCTATCTTTTCACTTTTTATATTTAACTTTGGTTTACAAAAATATTTCGATGATCAAATTACACAGGCAGTAAATAATTCTAATGTTGTAGCAAGAAATTATTTAGAGGAAAGTAAAAAAAATATTAAATCTGACATTATTTTAATGAGCGTTGGATTAAATAGGGCTTCAAATTTTTATTATTCAAATCCCAATCAGTTTTTAAGAGTAGTAAGTGCTGAAAAAATCCTGAGGAAAATTGATGATATTTATTTAATTGATAGTGCCGGAAATATATTATTATCAGAAACCGGAGTCTTAACAAGCAAATTTGTATTTCCTGGCGAAGAAACTCTAGATGAAGCCTTAAAGGGAACACCAGTTGTTATCTCTGGAAATTTAGAAAATAAAACTTCTGCAATGATTAAATTAAATTCTTTAATAGATACTTTTCTTTATATTTCAAGAAACATCGACCCAGAAATTCTTAAATATCTTAATGAAACAGAAAAAGCAGTCGATTTTTATTACTCAGTAGAAAATAGTCAAACAGGTATTAAAATTACCTTTGCTATTATTTATATAATAGTAGTAACTTTATTATTATTTATATCGACCGCAGTTGCCATATCTTTTGCAAGAAGATTAACAAAACCTATAATCAATTTAATCAGCGCATCAGAAAATATAAGCAAAGGTGAACTCGACGCAAAGGTTCCCAATATTGAAGCAGATGAGGAAATTAAAAAACTAAATTTAAATTTCAACAATATGATCACAAGATTAAAAAGGCAACAAGATAAGCTTTTAACAACTGAAAGATATGAGGCTTGGGAGTCAGTTGCAAGGAAACTTGCTCATGAGATTAAAAATCCGCTGACACCTATTCAATTATCATTAGATCGACTTAAAGAAAAATATTCTACAAAAATTGGTGAAAACAAGTCTGAATTTAATGAATACTTGCAAACTATAAATCGTCAAATAAAAGACATAGAGAAACTTGTAAATGAATTTTCAAACTTTGCGAGAATGCCGAGACCTGTAGTTAAAAAAATTAATTTAAATGAAGTAATTACACGTTCGATAAATTTTTTAAAAATATCTCTTAAAAGTAAAATTACTTTTAACAAAAGTAAAAAATCTAATTTTATCATGGGCGATGAAGATCAGCTTTATAGAGTTTTCATTAACATTATCAAAAATGCAGATGAGTCAATTATAGAAATTTTGAATAAAAAGCCTAAATATGAGGGTAAAATTGAGATAGATATTCTTACTAATAAAGATTATATAGTCTCTATTATAAAAGATAATGGTGAAGGAATTTCAGATACAAAAAAAGTAATGACGCCATATTTTACTACAAAAAAAAAGGGAACTGGTTTAGGACTCCCTATAGTTAATAAAATTATCAATGAACACTCAGGAGAACTTGTAATAAAAGGAAATAAAGGTACAACCATTGAAATTTGGTTACCTAGCATTTAAATATGAATAAAGAAATTCTAGTAATAGACGACAATCCTGATATTAGATATTTAATCTGTAATATTTTAAAAGAAAAAAACTTTAGTGTCAGATCTGCAGCAAATTATAATCAGGCAGTTCTCGAAATAAATAAGAAACTTCCAGATTTAGCAATAATAGATATTAAACTAGATAGAGCTGATAAAGATGGAATTGACTTGTTAAAAATGCTTATTAAAAAGAACAATACAATTCCTATTATAATGATCTCTGGACATGCTACTGTTCAAATAGCACTTGAGTCTATAAGATTAGGCGCCTATGAATTTATAGAAAAAGGAGCTTCTTTTTCGACAGATAAATTATTAAATTACGTTTATAGAGCACTGGAAACAGCTAATCTAAAAGAAGAAAAAGATATTATTGAGAACAAATTATTCCATTCTTTTGAGCTTATTGGGCAAAGCCCGTCTATGATAAAAGTAAAAAAAATAATTGAAAAATTGTCAAATGCTGAAAGTAGAGTTTTAATTTCAGGACCCACAGGTTCAGGAAAAGAATTAGTAGCAAGGAAAATTCATAAACTTTCATTACGAAACAAGAAACCTTTCGTAGTTATTAATGCCGCTTCTTTAAAAGAAAAAACTTATGAAAAAGAATTATTTGGCCAGGAATTTGGAGATGGTACAATATCTTTTGGAGTTTTAGATAGAGCTAACAAAGGAACTCTATTAATAGATGAAGTCACAGAGATTCCAATAGAAACTCAGGCAAATATTCTAAGAATTTTAATAGATCAAAAATTTAAAAGGATTAACGGAAAAAAAGATGTACATGTTAACATAAGAATCATTTCTTCAACTTCAAAAGATTTAACCTCAGAAGTTGCATCAGGAAAATTTAGGGAAGACTTATTTCATAGACTAAACGTAGTACCAATTGAATTAAGTCCTCTGTCATCTAGGACTGAGGATATTCCAAATTTAATAAATTACTTTAAAAAAAAAATATCGGAAATAAATGGAGTTCAAGAAATTGACATTGATACTAAGAATGCTCAACTCTACACTTATAACTGGCCTGGGAATGTAAGAGAACTTAGAAATTTAATAGAGAGAATTACAATAGTTTCAGCTAATGAAACTAGGGAAAAAATAGATAAATCTATAAGCGATATACTAAACAATAAAGGTCAAGCCGATAATATTGCGTCTTTTAAGGATACTTTTACATCCCCACTTAAAGAAGCTAGAGAACAGTTTGAAAAAGAATACCTTACAATACAATTAAAAAAGAATCATGGGAATATCTCAAAAACAGCTGATTTTATCGGGATGGAGCGATCAGCATTACACAGAAAACTTAAACAGCTTGGGATAAAAGGTATTAATTAAAAATGAACATTATTATATGCGGTGCCGGTAAAGTCGGTTTTTCAATAAGCAAACAACTATCTTCTCAAGGTCACTCCGTTACAGTAATTGACCAATCATCAGAAGATATAAAAAAAATAAATGATACTCAGGATGCCAAAGGTATTGTTGGTAGAGCTACCTTGCCGACTGTTTTAGAAAATGCTGGGGCCGAAAATACTGATATGATTATTGCCGTTACAAGAAATGACGAAACAAATATGGTTGTGTGTCAATTAGCAAGTTCATTATTTAACATCCAAAAAAAAATTGCCAGAATAAGAACAAAAGATTTTTTAGAGGGAAAATGGAATAAGCTTTATAATAAATCAAATATTCCAATTGACGTTATAATTTCACCAGAAAGAGAGGTCGCTAAATCTTTATTTAGAAGATTAGAAGCACCAGGAGCACTAGATAATGTTCCATTTGCTGGCAACAAAGTAAAAATGCTTGAAATAGCAATAGAGAGATCGTGTCCAATTATAAATATGCAGTTAAAAAAATTAACTGAAAAATTTCCAAACTTTAAAGCTAATATTGTTGGTTTAGTTAGAAAAGAAAAATTTAAATTTTTAAAAAAAGATGACAAGATTATGGAAGGAGACAACGTTTATGTTGTTGTAAATAGTGATCAATTAAATGAAATTCTCAAAGCTTTTGGTCATGAAGAAAAAACCTCAAAAAAAATTTTAATTATAGGAGGTGGAAATATTGGTTTTCATTTAGCAAAAATGTTAGAAGAAAATTTTGAGGGTGCAAGAATAAAAATTATTGAAAAAAATAAAGCCAGAGCTGAAGAAATCGCTTCAGAATTAACTTCATCAATTGTAATAAATGGAGATGCCTTGGATGAAGAAATATTAAAAGAAGCAAATTTAGAAGAGTCAGAAACAGTGCTTGCGTTAACAAATGATGATGAAAATAATATTATGGCGTGTGTTCTTGCTGAAAAGGCAGGTCAAACAAAAAGGACAATAGCAATAGTAAATAAATCTAATTATAGTTTATTGCAAAGCTCGCTGAACATAGATGATTTAGTAGACCCAAGAATGACAACTGTTTCAAGAATAATGGAACATGTTCACAGAGGAACAATTGCTACAGTATATTCTCTTTTAGATGGAGAGTATGAATTTGTTGAGGCAAAAGTTTTGGAAAAATCAGAGCTTTTAAATAAAAAAATCAAAGATAGCAACTTACCTGAAAATACAAGGATTGGAGCCGTAGTTAGAGGCAAACAAGTAATTATACCGAGAGGTGATTTTGTTTTCGAAAAAGATGATCTTGTTGTTCTTTTGTCTGGTAGAGATCAATTAAAAGATATAGAAAACATTTTTAGTATTATTTAATTTTTTTTTCCCAATCAACCGCAGTTTTAAGTATGTATTTAATATTATTAAATTTAGGTTTCCAACCAAAAAATTTATTAAATTTTTCAGGATTTGCAATTATCATTTTACTATCTCCATCTCTTCTAGGACCTATTTCATAATTAATTTTTTTATCTAATATTTGGTTAAAAGTTTCAATTACCTCTTTGACAGAATAACCTTTTCCATAACCACAATTAAATATATCTGACTTTCCATTTTTAATTAGATGCTTAGCAGAAATTAAATGTATGTCTGCTAAATCAGATACATGAATAAAATCTCTTATTGGTGTTCCATCAAAAGTGTTATAATCATCCCCATTAATTGTAATTTTCTCTCTTTTACCAACTGCGACCTCACAAGCAATTTTAATTAAATGAGAAGAATGTTTTGAAATTAGTCCACAACGTAGTTTTTCATCAGAGCCAGCAACATTAAAATATCTTAAAATAATATACCTAAGATCAATTTCTTTAGATTTCTTTTTTATAAATTCTTCAAGTTTTAATTTTGAGGTTGCATAAGGATTTAAAGGATTTGGAGGATCACTTTCTAAAACTCTCTCTTTCTTTGGGTTACCATAAACTGAAGCAGTAGATGAAAAAATTATTTTATTCAGCCCATTTTTAAAACAGATATTTAAAAAAATTTTAGCTTTTTCAAAATTGTATTCATGGTATTTTTTTGGCTCTTTAACTGACTCATCCACTCTTATTAACCCAGCGAAATGCATCACTAAATCAAATTTTTCTTTTATAATTATATCTTCTACTTTTTTTTCATCACTTATATCAGAGACAATTAGCCTTGCATTTTTTGGAATTAAATTTTTGTTACCTGTTACTAAACTATCTATTACTATCACTTTATAACCTTTGTCCAATAATAAATTACAAACATGGCTACCAATGTACCCAGCTCCACCAGTCACTAAAATTTTCATTTAATTTTTTTCTTTATTTGTTCAAATTTTTTTAAAGCAGCAGAAATCGTCATATCCATATCGTAATACGCATAGTCTGCTAATCTTCCACCAAACTCAAATTTTTTAATTTTACTAGCTTCAAATTTATATTTCCTATGCTTTATTCTATTAACTTCATCATTAATAGGATAATAGGGTTCGTTATCATTTTTTATTGAGTATTCTTTAATCACTAGAGTTTGATTTGAATTAAAAGGTTTTCTCTCAGGATGTAAGTGTTTAGGCTCATGCACTCTTGTAAACTTATTTTTAAGATCTGGGAAATTGATTACTGAAGTTCCCTGATAATCTCTAGTTTTTTTAACTTCCTTTTTAAAGTTTAACGATCTCCACTCAAGTTTTCCAAATTTATAATTCAATAATGAGTCAAGAGGTCCAGTATAGATGGTTAAGTATTTTGGTTTAATTTTATATTTTAAATTATATTTCTCTCTAAATTTAATTTTTATATTTTTGTTTTTTGTTAAATTAATAAATATATCTTTATATCCTTTTTTTGGAATGCCCTGATATTGCGTTTGTTGATAATAGTCTTCATTATAACTGTATCTGATTGGCAGTCTATTAAAGATGCTCTCAGGCAAAAATTTGGGATTTTTACCCCACTGTTTTTGAGTATATCCCTTTATAAAAGCGTTATAAAGCTCCTTTCCAATTTGCGAAATAGCCTTATCTTCAAAATTTTTAAATTTATAATTTTTAAATTTTTTGGTTTTGTTTAAAATAAATTTTTCAGCTTCTATAGGACTAAAATTTTTTTTAAAAAAAGAATTAATTGTCTCAAGATTTATAGGCATTTGATATATTTTATTTTTATGATTACTCAATACTTGATGTCTATAGTTATTAAATTCAGTAAATTTATTGATGTAATCCCAAACTTTTTGATTTGCTGTGTGAAATATGTGAGTACCATATTTATGATACTCAATATTTGTTTTTTTATCTATCTCACTGAAAGAATTTCCACCGATATGATTTCTTCTTTCAATAATTAAAACTTTTTTATTAGATACGTTTGCCAGCCTTTCAGCCAATACAGCACCAAAAAATCCTGATCCTACAATTAATATGTCTGGTTTATAAAGTTTACTCATTTTTTATTTTCTTTATTACAGATAAAACTATACCATTTCTTTTAATTTGATGAACATTCTCTGCCCTATACTCATCATAACAATTAGTAATTTTATTATTTTTTTCAGATAATAACGTTCTATTAGTCATTATTACATATGTGGCATTATTTTTATTTGTTTGTTCAGATCTCTTATATTTTTGTTTCATGTATATTTTTGCTATTTCAGGATTTACCCCACAAGAATAAAATTTAATCCTACCATCACCTAAATTTGAACTCAATATGAGCTCTTTTAAACTCGTAGACCAATAATCGTTCTCAAATTTCTTGTATCTAAGTTCTTTATTCCCTGAAAAAAAATTTAGAAAAGTATAGTGATAGGGGGTTATTGTTAAAAAATTTAATATATGAAAAGCAATTAAAAAAGATAAAGCAATTTTTATAATATTGTATAAAAAATTTTTGTTTATGAATATTACGTAGATAGTTATCGATGGAATAATTACTAAATATGGGACGCTCCACAAAAAAAGTCTAACACCATCGTAAACAGGATAGGGAATTATTAAAAGCACCATACTTGGATAAATTAATAAAAAAAAAGTTATTAATATTATTATATTAAAATTTTTGAATTTAGATTTTAAAAGCTTACGATTGTAAAATAAAATTGGAATAGTCAAGATGTATAAAATAATTAAGAATTCTGGTAATTTATAAAAATAATTAATCAATAAATAATAATATGGTATATTATTAGATTCATAGTAATCACCGTTTAATAAATTAAATGACCAACCGACATCAATTGATAATGTTTTAATAAAAAATTCAAAGGGTAATTTGATTATATTACCGTGTGTGTCAACCCAAAATAAAATAAGGATAAAGTAAAATATAAAAAGAAATAAGATAAAATCAGTTAATAAGATTTTTAAACTTTTTTTCTTAAAAAATAATATCACCATCAAAAAAATTAAGATTATTGGAATTAAAGATCCTAAGAATAATAATTGAACCCCTGTCCCCAATGCTGTTAACACTGATATTTTTAAAATTAATATAATTTTTTTTTTAAACCTATAATCAAAAAACGTATATTTATAGATGTAATAAATAATCCAAACATGTGCAAAAGCTAAAATAATATCTTTAAAATTTATTGCAAAGTGACCATAAAAAAAAGGAGTGAAAAAAAGGAAAATCGATGAAATTTTTGCAATAGATTTATTGAATAAAATTTTATTAAGTTTGTATAAACCAACTATTGTCATTAAGCCAAAAAAAGAATTTAAAATGTGATATACTTCTAAATTAAATTTCTGTGGAAACATTTGATTGATAAAACTCAATACAGTCCAATACAAAGTCGAATAACGGTATTTTGAGAAAAATGGTTCATCTATTTGGCCAAAAGATAATAGATATTTTAAATTAATTTCTCCAATTTTCTGGTGATAGCTTTCATCCCATGACATCCCTATAATAAAAGAACAATAAAGCGTGTAAATAATAAAAAAGATTTTTATTTTTTTTTCTTGTTGAAGCAGAAGTGTAAAATATTTTTTCAATGTAAATTTTATTTTAACTCAGATGAAATTTTTTCTATAAACTTCTTAATTAGTATTGCATCCTCATTAGACAAAATTCGCTTTTTATCTAATCCGCTTTTTAGTTCAGATCTCACTTTATCCTTAATCATCTCTGTGGTTTCTTTATCTAGACTTGAAAGTTTATTCAAAACATCTAATTTGTCTGATAGAAATACATTATAAAAAACATTTAAAATTATTATGATAGAAAATGTTATTGCAATTAACTTGATAAAAAAAACTTTTAAATTAGTTTCAGACTTCATTTCTTTTACGCTATTTTTTTACAAACTTTAATTATTTATGGTAAACAACCAAACTATAGATATAATAATTCCAAACTTTAATAAAGCTAAATATCTTGACCAGTGTTTAAATTCTATTATTAACCAAACTTATAAAAATTGGAAAGTCTATTTGATAGATGATAATTCAAATGATAACTCAAAAGAAATACTATCGAAATATCAAAACATTGAAAGTATTAAAATATTTAATTTAAAGGAAAATAATGGCCCCGCATATTGCAGAAATTTTGGTATACAAAAATCAAGCTCAGAGTTTATAGCCTTCATGGACTCTGATGATTATTGGCCCAAAGATAAACTTGAAAAACAAGTAACAAGCATGTTGAGTATTAATTGCAATTTCACGTACACAGACTTTTGTTTTTTTTTTAATGACGATCTTGAAAAAAAAAAAATGACAAATTTACCTTTAAAATACAATTATAATAGCTTTTTAAAACACTCCTCAATGAGTACTTCCTCAATCATTATCAGACGAGAAATTTTAAATAATGTATTTTTTCAAAACGTAAATCATGAAGATTATTTGTTTAAATGTGATCTTTTGAAAAAAGGTGAAATTGCATATAAGATTGAAGAAACTTTTGCCTTTTACAGAATTAATAAAAATAATAGGTCTTCTAGTAAAATTAAAAATTTAATTAGTTTATGGCAAATAAATAAAGAAAAAAATAATTTGAACTTTTTAACTAATTTAAAATCTATATTCTTTATCGGCCTCAACTCACTGAAGAAATATGGATGGAAATAAAAAAATAATTATTAAAAAAAAAACTAAAGTCTTTGTAATGGCGCCTGCCAATACATTTACTGGAGGACCAGAATTACTTCATCAAGTAGCAGCAGATATAAAAAAGACTTTTAAAGTTAATGTTAAGATGGTCTATTTGCCTTTCTTAGAAAATTATCCAGTCCATAATAATTTTAAAAAATACAAATTAGATTATTCTAATTTTATAGATGATGATGAAAAAAATATATTAATAATCCCGGAACATTATCAATTTCTTGAACATTCACTAAAATTTAAAAAAATAAAAAAAATTTTATGGTGGTTAAGCGTTGATAACTATTTTGGTTACAAGTTTAGATATAATTATAACAAATTTTTAAGATCAATTATTAAAATACCGTTTAATATTTTCAAAATTTTAAATAAAGTAACTTTCAATAACCTTGGAATGTTTACTTATCATGATTACTTAAAATTTTTGTATAGTTTTTGTAATTTACGAAGATTTGAAGAATTAAAACAAATAGATTTACATCTAGCTCAGTCAAAATACGCTTATAATTATCTAAAAGCATATTTTAAAAATTTAAAGTTTCTTTCAGATTATCAAAGAGAGGAAATTTTAAAAGATTCAAAAAAACTCAAAAAAACAAAAAAAAATTTAATATGTTATTCAAGTAAAAGCAGCAAATTTATAGAAAATATAAAAAGTTCTCATAACTTTAAGATGATTAAATTGTCAGGATTTAATACCAAACAAATGATAAATATTTATAATAAAACAAAAGTTTATTTAGATTTTGGTTATCATCCAGGTAAAGATAGAATGCCAAGAGAAGCAGCGCTATTTAACAATTGTATTATTACAAATAAAAAAGGAAGCGCAAAAAATAAATTAGATATCCCAATTAGTGACAAATATAAGTTTGAAGAAAAAAAAATTAACTTAGAGAAAATATCAAAAACCATATTAAAAATATTTAAGAATTATCAAAAAGAACTTAAATACTTTAAAAAATATAAAAAAACTATTTTAAATGAAAAAAAAGAATTCCATAAAGATTTGAAAAAGATTTTTGTGAAAAAATTTTAAAATTCTGTTATTGAAATTCTAAATTATTCAGTTTTTCAAAAATTTTTTTATTTCCTTCAAAATTAAAATGAACGTCATTTTTTATGTAATATTTATCTATAATCTTTTTAGCGTTTGAATTTTTTGTTTCATCAAAAAAGGAGGGAAAATAATTGATAAAATATTTACATTTATTTTTACAAAAATCTTTCCAAATTTTCACTTGTTTAGAGTTTGCTTTATCGAATAATAATTGTCCTGGATAAGGGTAAACAGCAATAGAAAGAGAGATTTTTTTTTTGTTTAGATATTCATATAAATTATTCATATGAAGAATTGAATTTTGAATACCAATTTTAATATTTTGAGTCTCTTCAACAAAAGTCCAATTACTCCGAGCAAAATCTTTTCTGTAAATATAAACTTTAGGTTTGATTTTTCTTTTAATATTTTTCAAGCTTACTTTAATAAATTCTAATAATGGAAATTTGATTTTTTCTTCTTTAAAGTTATTTTGAGGTATATTTTCTTTAATAATTCTATCACAAACTTTATTATTACAATCAATGTAATAAAAAGCTTCATCTATAATATCGCTCATATCTAAAAAAACTATAACGTGATTTATTTTAAAGTTATAATTATCTAAAAAATATTTTATCTTATTTTTATAAATGACTGGACTGTAAGACGAAACACCCATGTTCATAACGCGTAGATCCATTTTTTTGGAAAACATTCCACTAAAAGTATTTTTATATTCTAATCCAATACCTTCAGTAAAACTATCTCCAATCAAAATGATGTTTTGATTTTGATTATCAATTTTGTCACAAAAATTTCTAAATCCAAATTTATCTGTACAAGTAAGATATTGTTTCCCACCCCAATTTGATTGAGTTTTAATATCTTCTTTCAAAGTATGATGATATATTTTATTTTTAATTCTATATTTTTTTTCTTGTTTTTGAATTTCTTCTAATCTTATTTTTCTTTTTTCATCAGATAATATAATTTCATTTTTATATAAATAATCTAAAATTATTTTTCCAAAAAAAAAGTCTGAGATTAAAAAAATTAAAACTGTGTATAATGAAACATAAAAAAATTTTTTCATAGGTGGTCATTTTTTTATATAAATAAATTAAAACTATTAGTTTTAATTTTGGTGCCCTCACACGGACTCGAACCGCGAACCTATTGATTACAAATCAATTGCTCTACCAATTGAGCTATGAGGGCTTAAATCAGAATAAATATACCAAAAAAGTGATACAATCAATTTTTTTTATTGGTAATAACCTTATTAATATGATGGCAAACTATTGCAACAGAGTTTGCTATATTCAAACTTTCCATTTGTTTATTTATAGAAATTTTGAAAATAAAATCAGAGTTTGCTACTGTATTTTTGTTCAAGCCAAATCCTTCAGAGCCAAATAATAAAACATTTTTACCATCCCATTTATTTTCAGTGAAGTCTTTACCGCCCTCACTATCAAAAGCACTTACCCAAAAATCTTTACTTTTTAAAAATCTTAACGTTGTATTAATATTTGATACTTGAAAAATATTTAAATGTTCCATTCCGCCACTGGCACTTTTAAATAACAGTTTACTTTTGAATGGAAACGACCGCTCTTTAACAATTAAACCATCCAAATTAAAACTAGTTGCACATCTTATAATTGATCCTATATTTCTTGGATCTGTTACCTCCTCAAGCGCCAAAAAATTAATATTTTTTTTCTTGGTATTTTTTAAATATTCCTTGATAGTTGTATTTTCTATATTCTCTACCTCAGCTACTATATTTTGATGCGAAATATCCTCTTTACCGCATAAATTATCAATTTCTCTTTTTGTTTTATAAAAAACATGAACCTTTTTAACTAAATTTTCACTTTGATTATCTCTATTCAATTTCTTAAGAGCATCTTCAGTTATAAATAGACGATGTACCTTTCTTTTAGGGTTTCTAAGAGCTTCGGTTACAGCATGTCTACCAACGATCAAAAATGTTGTTTTTTTCATAAAAACCCTCGTTTTTTTTCAAATAATTAGCATATTTTAACGTAAAATGATTTATTGCATTTATTGCACAAATGCTTATAAAACCCTTGTTGTTGAATGCTTTTTAAGTTAGTGGGTATCCCTAAAGAATATTTGGAGGGGTACCAAAGCGGTCAAATGGGGCGGGCTGTAAACCCGTTGACTTCGGTCTTCGAAAGTTCGAATCTTTCCCCCTCCACCATACTTAATAGTGTTTGACTACATAAGAGCGTGTTAAGTTTGGATTTTGCGGGTGTAGTTCAATGGTAGAACGCTAGCCTTCCAAGCTGGATGTAAGGGTTCGATTCCCTTTACCCGCTCCAAAAAACAAAATTAAAAAAAAGGAAAAAAAAATGTCGAAGGAAAAGTTTAATAGAAGTAAACCGCATTGTAACATAGGTACAATCGGACACGTGGACCATGGTAAAACAACTTTAACTGCTGCAATTACAAAAGTGCTTGCAGAAGCGGGAGGAGCAAAATTTGTAGCTTATGATCAAATTGATAAAGCTCCAGAAGAAAAAGAGAGAGGGATCACAATCTCAACAGCTCACGTAGAGTATGAAACAGCCAAAAGACATTACGCTCACGTTGACTGTCCAGGTCACGCCGACTACGTAAAAAATATGATTACAGGTGCTGCTCAAATGGATGGAGCTATCTTAGTTGTTAATGCTGCAGATGGACCAATGCCACAAACTAGAGAACATATTCTATTAGCTCGTCAAGTTGGAGTTCCTGCGATAGTAGTATTTTTAAATAAGATTGATACTGTTAAAGATAAAGAACTAGTTGACTTAGTCGAGGAAGAAATTAGAGAACTTTTAACTTCATACAAATTCCCTGGAGATAAAATTCCAATAATAAAAGGTTCAGCTTTGAATGCCGTTGAAGGTAAAGACGAAGCAACGGGTAAAAACGCTATAATGGAATTGATGAAAGCAGTAGATGAAACAATTCCACAGCCTGATAGACCTAAAGATAAACCTTTCTTAATGCCAGTCGAAGATGTTTTCTCGATCTCTGGTAGAGGTACTGTGGTAACAGGAAGAGTTGAACAAGGTGTAATTAAAGTTGGAGAAGAAATTGAAATAATTGGTATTACTGATACGAAAAAATCTGTTTGTACTGGTGTTGAAATGTTTAGAAAACTTTTAGACAGCGGTGAAGCAGGCGATAACATTGGTGCATTACTTAGAGGTGTAGAGAGAGATGATGTTCAAAGAGGACAAGTACTTGCTAAGCCAGGTTCAGTAACCCCACATACAGAGTTTGAATGCCAAGCATACATTCTAAAAAAAGAGGAAGGTGGAAGACACACTCCTTTTTTCACGAAGTATAGACCTCAGTTTTATTTTAGAACAACCGATGTTACTGGAGAGGTTACTCTTCCTTCAGGAACAGAGATGGTTATGCCAGGGGATGATGGAAAATTTAGTGTAAAATTAATTACTCCGATTGCTATGAGCCAAAACTTGAACTTTGCCATTAGAGAAGGTGGAAAAACAGTAGGAGCTGGCGTAGTAACGAAGATTATTAAATAGGAGCGTAGCTCAATTGGTAGAGCGCCGGTCTCCAAAACCGGAGGCTGTGGGTTCGAGTCCCTCCGCTCCTGCCAATTAAACTAAAGCATTATGAGAAATCCACTTAAATTTATACAAGAAGTAAAACAAGAGGCTTTTAGAATATCTTGGCCTACTAAAAAAGATACTATGACTGGGGCTTTGATGGTATTCGGCTTAGCATCAATAGCTGCAATTTTCTTTTTACTTTTGGATCAAATTTTAAGATTTCTATTAAATATAATTTTAAATTTAAGCTTTTAAATGAATTGGTATATTGTACAAGCATATTCAGGCTTTGAAAAGAAAGTTGTTGAAAGTATTAAAGAAGAGCTTAAACGCCACAAATTAGAAAGTAGTTTAGATCAACTTTTAATTCCCACTCACCAAGTTACTGAGGTAAAAAAAGGAAAAAGGACGAAAAAAGAAAAAAAATATTTTCCTGGGTATGTTTTAATAAAAATTGAGTTAACTAAACAGATTTATCATCTAATTAAAAATTTACAAAAAGTAAGTGGTTTTTTAGGCTCATCAGACAAACCAACTCCAATTTCAGATAATGAAATTAAGAGAATTTTGGGTCAAGTTTCTGAAAGCGCTATTAATCAAAAATCAGGTATAAGTTTTGAAATTGGTGAGAAAGTAAAAGTCTGCGATGGACCTTTTGCCTCTTTTACAGGATTGATTGAACAAATAGATGAAGAAAAGTCTAGACTAAAGGTGTCAGTTTCTATATTTGGTAGAGCAACTCCGGTAGATTTAGAATTTAACCAGGTAGAAAAAAATTAGATATGGCTAAAGAGATAACAGGTTATGTAAAGTTACAAATTAAAGGTGGTCAAGCAAATCCAGCTCCTCCTGTGGGTCCAGCTTTAGGTCAAAGAGGAATAAATATAATGGAATTTTGTAAAGCATTTAATGAGAAGACAAAAGCTTTCATGGGAAAACCAGTTCCTGTTGTTATTACAGTATATAAAGATAAAAAATTTGATTTTATTATAAAGTCACCACCAGCTTCACATTTCATAAGAGAAGCGGCAAAGTTAAAAAGTGGATCGAAAGAACCAGGAAGAGTTATTGCAGGCTCAATAACTATGAAACAAGCTGAAGCAATAGCTAAAGAAAAAATGAAAGATTTAAACGCGTTTGATTTAAAAGAAGCAACAAAAATAATTTGTGGATCAGCCAGATCAATGGGTATTGAGGTTAAAGAATGAAAAAAAGATCAAAAAGATATAAGCTAATAGAAAAGAAAAAAGTAAAAGAAAAACTAGCTTTTGATAAGTCTTTAGATTTAGTTAAAGAAACATGTACGACTAAAATGGACGAGTCAATTGATTTATCAATAAAAATTAATACCAAACAATCTAAGGGTGGTGATTTCAATTTAAGAACAGTTGTAAAGTTACCTCATGGGAATGGAAAAAAATTTAAAGTTGCAGTTTTGTGTGAACAAGAAAAAGTGGATGAAGCAAAAAAAATTGGTGCGGAAATTGCAGGCTCTCAGGATTTACTAGATAAAATATCAAATGGTGAATTAAATTTTGATAAATTAATTTGTACGCCTGGCATGATGAGCAAAATAGGTAAATTAGGAAAAATTCTTGGACCTAAAGGCCTTATGCCTAATCCTAAACTTGGAACTGTTTCAAATGATTTAAAAAAATCTATAACAGATATAAAATCTGGTTTGGTTGAAATCAAAAATGATAAAGATGGTAATTTAGCTTTATCAATAGGAAGAAAAAATTTTTCAAAAGAAAAATTGCAAGAAAACTACAAATATTTTTTAGATTTTTTAAAAAAAGAAAAACCCGAAAATATTAAAGGTGAATTCATTAAAAACATCTTTTTAACTTCAACAATGGGTATATCCTATAAATTAGGGAGCAAAAATTAGTTATGATGAGCAAAGAAAACAAAAAAACTTATATTGAGGAAATGAAAAAAAATTTTTCTTCAAATAATTCAGTAATGATAGCTCAATACCAAGGTTTAAATGTAAATGAAATTGATGAACTTAGGAAGCAATTAAGAGAAAAAGGGATACTTTTTAAAATTACAAAAAATCGAATTACAAAAATTGCTATAAAAGAAACTCCAGTTAAAGATTTAGAAAAATATTTTTCTGGTCCTACAGCTGCAGCTCTTTCATCTGATCCTATAACTACAGCTAAAATTTTAACAAAATTTGCCAAATCTCATAATAAATTAAAAATTATAGCTGGTTTTATGGACGGCAAGGTTTTAGATCAAAAAGAGGTGGCTATTATCGCCACATTACCTTCTTTAGAAGAGGCGAGGGCTAAAATTGTAGGTATTTTGTCATCACCAGCTCAAAAATTAGTGAGTATTTTACTTGCACCAGGCTCAAAAATTGCTAATTTAGCGCGCGCAAAGAGTTTAAAAAAATAATTACAAGGATCATTTATGTCAGACTTAAATAAAATTATAGAAGATTTATCAAAACTTACAGTTGTTGAAGCCGCAGAGCTCTCAAAACAACTAGAGGAAAAATGGGGTGTAACAGCAGCAGCTCCAGTAGCAGCAGCAGCTGCACCTGGTGCAGCACCAGCAGGAGAGGAAAAATCTGAATTCTCTTTATTTTTAGCAGCTGCAGGCGATAAAAAAATTAACGTTATAAAAGAAGTTAGAGCTATAACTGGCTTAGGTTTAAAAGAAGCAAAAGATTTAGTTGAAGGAGCACCTAAAGAAATTAAAGCAGGCGTTCCTAAAAAAGAAGCCGACGAATTTAAGAAAAAACTTGAAGCTGCCGGCGCTAAAGTAGAATTAAAGTAAATTAAAATTTAAGACTTAGTTATTACGGATTAAATTTCGTAATAAAATTAATTAATGGAATTATCTTTTACTCAAAAAAAAAGTATAAGAAAAAGTTTTGGTAAGCTTAAAGAAGGTTTATCAATACCTAATCTAATAGAAGTACAAAAAAATTCTTATCAGGAATTTTTGTCATCCAAAGCTCTGAATGAGCAAATGAATATCCTATCTAAAGGTATAGATAAAGTTTTTAAAAGCATTTTCCCTATTGATGATAACTCAGACAAGTCTACTCTAGAATATATTTCTTATAAATTAGAGAAACCGAAGTTTGATGTTTTAGAGTGTAAACAGAGAAGTCTCACATACTCAGCATCTTTAAAAGCAAATTTAAGACTGGTTGTCTACGATATCGATACAGAAAATAATACAAAACAAATTTTATCTGCAAAGGAACAAGAGGTATTTATTGGAGAACTTCCTTTGATGACTCCAAGCGGTACTTTCGTTGTAAACGGAGTTGAGAGAGTAGTTGTAAATCAAATGCATAGAAGTCCAGGAGTGTTTTTTGATCATGATAAAGGAAAAACACACTCTAGTGGCAAATTATTATTTAATTGCAGAATAATTCCAGGTAGAGGGTCTTGGCTGGATTTTGAATTTGATCCTAAGGATATTTTATATTTTAGAATTGATAGAAAAAAGAAGTTACCAATCACGACAATATTATTTGCTTTAGGTTTGACAAAAGAAAAAATTATTAAAAATTTTTATTCAACTAGTAAATATAATTATGATGAAAAGAATAATAAATGGGTTACCGCTTTTGATATTCAAAATTATAAGAGACCTGTAAAACTAGCTTTTGACCTTATCGATGCAAAAAATAATAAAAAAATATTATCAAAAGGTGAAAAATTAAATTTTATTATAGCTAAAAAATTAGAGGAAAAAAATTTAAAAGAAATATTTGTTACTAATGAGGAATTAATCGGCAAATACTCATCAAGAGATTTAGTTGATAAAAATAACAATATTTTTCTCCCCTCAGGTTCTGATTTGAACGAAGAAATGATTGATAAAATAAAAAATGAAAACTTAAATAGTCTAGAATTGGTAAACATAGATCCGATAAATAAAGGACCTTATTTACTTGAGACCTTAAAAATTGATAAGAATACAAATAAAACTGATGCTCTAAATGATATTTATAAAGTATTAAGACCAGGTGAAGCACCGACAGTAGAAATTGCTGAAGATGTTTTCAAAAATTTATATTTCAATAAAGATAGATATGATCTTTCAGAAGTAGGAAGAGTAAAATTAAATTCAAAATTAAATTTAGAAAGAGATGTAAAAGACAATACTCTTAACTCAACGGATATTATTGCGATTATCAAATTTATGCTTGATTTGAGAGATGGAAAAGGTGAAGTAGACGACATTGATCACTTAGGAAATAGAAGAGTTAGATCAGTCGGAGAACTAGTTGAAAATCAATTTAGAATTGGTCTTTTAAGAATGGAGAGAACAGTTAAGGAAAAAATGTCTACTTTCCTAGAAATAGAGTCAGCTATGCCTCAAGATTTAATAAATGCAAAACCCATTACAACTTCTTTAAAAGATTTTTTTGCTACATCACAACTCTCACAATTTATGGATCAAACTAACCCATTGTCTGAAATAACTCATAAAAGAAGAGTTTCTGCTTTAGGCCCAGGAGGATTAACTAGAGAAAGAGCAGGCTTTGAAGTAAGAGATGTTCACCCAACTCACTATGGAAGAATATGCCCTATTGAGACACCAGAGGGGCCTAATATTGGTTTAATAAATAGTTTAGCCACATATTGTAGAGTAAATAAATTTGGATATATAGAAAGTCCTTACAAAAAAGTTGTTAAAGGTAAAGTCACAAATGAAATAAAATATTTATCAGCAATAGAAGAGGAAAAATATACTATAGCTCAAGCTAATTCATCTTTAAGTAAAGATGGCTCTTTTGAAGAAGAGCTTGTAGCCTGTAGAAAAAACTTAAATTTTCAATTATCAAATAAAGACAACATCGATTACATAGACGTATCTCCCAAACAATTAGTATCTGTTGCCGCAGCTTTAATCCCATTTCTAGAGAATGATGATGCTAATAGGGCGTTAATGGGATCTAATATGATGAGACAAGCTGTACCTTTATTAAAACCTGAATCACCTTTAGTTGGAACAGGCATAGAGTCTGATGTTGCTTTAGATTCGGGCGTAACAATCGTCGCAAAAAGAAGCGGGGTTGTTGATAAGATTGATGGAAAAAGAATAGTAGTGAAAGCAACTGAAGTTAAAGATTTATCACAGTCAGCAGTAGATATTTATAATCTTTCAAAATTTAAAAGATCAAATCAAAACACTTGTATAAATCAAAAACCTTTAGTTAAAGTTGGAGACGAGATAAAAAAAGGAGATATAATCGCAGATGGACCAGCTACAAAACTTGGGGAATTAGCATTAGGAAAAAACGTTACAGTTGCCTTTATGCCTTGGCAGGGCTACAATTTTGAGGACTCAATTTTAATATCAGAGAGATGTGTAACCGATGATGTATTTACTTCAATTCATATTGAAGAGTACGAGTCTATGGCTCGAGATACAAAACTTGGAGCAGAAGAAATAACTAGAGATATTCCTAACGTAAGTGAAGAGAGTTTAAGAAATCTTGATGAGTCGGGAATTGTATATGTTGGAGCTGAAGTAAAACCAAGCGATATATTAGTTGGAAAAGTTACACCAAAAAGTGAAACTTCTTCAAGTCCAGAGGAAAAACTTTTGAGATCAATTTTTGGTGAAAAAGCTACTGACGTTAGAGATTCTTCTCTAAAATTACCATCCGGTAGTGCAGGTGTAGTCATTGACGTCAGAGTATTTAATAGACACGGAATAGAAAAAGATGAAAGATCTATAGCTATCGAAAGATCTGAAATTGAATTAGTTCAAGAAGATAGAAAAGTCGAAGAAGAAATTTTAAATAGAAACATCAAGTCACGAGCAATAGACTTGCTTAAAAATCAATCAATAAGCAAAAACTATAAAGAGCTTAAAGCTGGCCTCACTTTAAACGATAATGATTTAAATAATCTTGGTCTTAAAGATTTGTGGAAAATTTCATTTGAAGATAAAAAAATTAGCGAAAATATACTTAAATTAAAAAATCAATATGAAAATGCTCTAGAGGATATAAACCTAAGATTTGATGACAAGGTTAATAAAATTCAACAAGGGGATGATTTATTACCTACTGTTATGAAAGTTGTAAAAGTATTTGTTGCCGTAAAAAGAAGATTAATGCCAGGTGATAAAATGGCAGGTAGACACGGTAACAAAGGAGTAGTAAGCAAAATTGTACCCGTTGAAGATATGCCTTATATGGAAAATGGAAAACCAGTAGACATAGTTTTAAATCCTTTAGGAGTACCCAGCAGGATGAATGTTGGTCAAATACTAGAGACTCATCTAGGATGGTCTTGTTCGGAGCTAGGGGATCAAATTAAATTATACTTAAAAGATTTTGAGAATGAATTTGAAAAATTAAAAAATAAACTTAAAGAAATTTATGGTAAAGAATATTTTGAAAATGTTATTTCAAAGTTATCAAAAAAAGAAATATTTGAATTAGTTCAAAATATATCGAACGGGATACCAATTGGTACACCTGTGTTTGATGGAGCTTCAACTAAAGATATTACCAAAATGTTGGATTTAGCTAAGCTTCCGTCTAGTGGACAAACAAATTTATGGGATGGCCGAACAGGTGAGAGATTTGATAGACCTGTTACAGTTGGAACTATTTATATGTTAAAATTAAATCACCTTGTTGAAGATAAAATACATGCTCGATCCACAGGTCCTTACAGTTTAGTTACACAACAACCATTAGGGGGCAAAGCTCAATTAGGGGGACAAAGATTTGGTGAGATGGAAGTTTGGGCCTTAGAAGCTTACGGGGCATCTTACTCTCTTCAAGAAATTTTAACAGTTAAATCAGACGATGTCGCTGGTAGAACAAAAGTATATGAAACTATTGTAAAAGGAAATAACAATTTTGAGTCAGGTGTGCCTGAGTCCTTTAACGTTTTAATCAAAGAAATCCGAGCTTTGGGATTAAATATTGAACTAAATTAAAAAATATGGAAAAAAATTTAACAAAAAATATTGATAATCGAAATATTTCATCTGAAAACAATTTTGGAAGCATAAAGATTACTTTAGCTAGCCCCGACAAAATTAAATCTTGGTCCTTTGGTGAGATTAAAAAACCTGAGACAATAAATTATAGAACTTTTAGACCGGAAAAAGATGGTCTTTTTTGTTCAAGAATATTTGGACCAGTAAAAGATTATGAATGCCTTTGCGGAAAATACAAAAGAATGAAATTTAGAGGGATTATTTGTGAAAAATGTGGAGTAGAAGTTACAAAATCTAATGTAAGACGTGAAAGAATGGGCCATATAGATTTAGCTTGTCCTGTGGCTCACATATGGTTTTTGAAATCTTTACCTAGCAGAATATCTTTAGCTATAGACATGAAGCTCAAAGAAGTTGAAAAGGTTTTATATTTTGAAAGTTTTATAGTCATAGAGCCTGGTCTTACCAAATTAAAAAAAGGACAATTATTGAATGAAGAAGAACTTATAAAAGCTCAGGATGAATTTGGTGAGGATGCTTTTAGTGCTGGAATAGGAGCTGAAGCTGTTAGAGAAATTCTTATAAACCTTGATTTAAAGTCTGAACAAAAAAAACTACGGGAGTCTTTAAAAGAGGTTAAATCGAAAGTTACAGAAGAAAGAACAATTAAAAGGTTGAAACTAATAGAGTCTTTTATTAATTCAGGTAATAAACCCGAGTGGATGATTTTAACAACTGTTCCAGTAATTCCACCTGAATTGAGACCTCTAGTCCCTTTGGATGGAGGAAGATTTGCTACATCTGATTTAAACGATCTATATAGACGTGTAATTAATAGAAACAATAGACTTAAAAGGCTTCTAGATCTTAAAGCTCCTGATATTATAGTTAGGAACGAAAAAAGAATGCTTCAAGAGTCTGTTGATGCTCTTTTTGATAACGGTCGAAGAGGAAGGGTTATAACAGGAACTGGTAAAAGACCATTAAAATCTCTTGCAGAGATGCTGAAAGGTAAACAAGGAAGATTTAGACAAAATTTATTAGGCAAAAGAGTTGATTATTCAGGTAGGTCAGTGATTGTTGTAGGTCCAGAACTTAAACTACATCAGTGTGGGTTGCCAAAAAAAATGGCTTTAGAGCTCTTTAAACCTTTTTTATATGCTAGACTGGATAAACTAGGTTTAGCTACTACAATCAAACAAGCTAAAAGATTGGTTGAAAAAGAAAAAAGTGAAGTATGGGATGCATTAGAACATATTATTAGAGAACATCCGGTTATATTAAATAGGGCACCAACATTACATAGATTAGGGGTACAGGCATTTGAGGCCAAACTAATCGAGGGGAATGCAATAGAACTTCACCCATTAGTTTGCGCTGCTTTTAATGCTGACTTTGATGGTGACCAAATGGCTGTGCACATTCCATTAAGTCTTGAGGCACAATTAGAAGCAAGAGTTCTTATGATGTCCACAAATAATATATTAAGTCCTTCAAACGGAAAGCCAATCATAGTTCCCAGCCAAGATATAGTACTTGGTATTTATTATTTATCTCAAGCTTCCAAATCAGAAAAACCTAAGGGAATATTTTCTAATATTGATGAAATTGAACAAGCTTTAGAAAATAAATCAATAAGTCTTCACACTAAAATAATTTCAATATTTGAAACTGTTGATCAAAACAATAAAGTTGTCAAACAAAAATATACCAGTACAGCTGGAAGATTTTTATTGGCAAATTTATTACCGAAAAATCCTAATATAAAATTTACTTTAGTTGATAGATTGTTGACAAAAAAAAATGTATCTGAAGTAATTGATACTATCTTTAGATTTTGTGGACAAAAAGAAACAGTTATTTTTTGTGATAGAATAAAAACTCTAGGATTTAAACACGCCTTCAAAGCAGGAATTTCATTTGGAAAAGATGATTTAATTATACCTAAAACAAAGGAAAATTTAATTAATGAAACAAAAAAGAAAATAGAAGATTATGAAAAACAATATTCAGACGGATTAATTACGAGAGGAGAAAAATATAATAAAGTAGTAGACATATGGTCTAAATGTACTGATACGGTAGCAAATGAAATGATGAAAGAAATCTCTTCCGCTGAAAAGGTTTATGAGAATGATAGAATTGAAACTAATTCAGTTTATATGATGGCAGACTCTGGTGCTCGGGGATCTCAGGCTCAAATGAAGCAGCTAGCTGGCATGAGAGGACTTATTGCTAAACCCTCAGGAGAAATTATAGAAACCCCAATTATATCAAACTTTAAAGAGGGTTTATCTGTTTTGGAATATTTTAACTCAACTCACGGTGCTAGAAAAGGATTGGCAGACACAGCTTTAAAAACTGCTAATTCTGGTTATTTAACAAGAAGATTATGCGATGTAGCGCAAGATGTTCAAATCACAAAAAAAGAGTGTGATTGTAAAACTCGATCATCAGTGACTATCTCAGAGATTATAGAGGGTGGTAATATTTTAGTAAGTTTATCTGAGCGAATTTTAGGAAGAGTTATTGCAGAAAATATTAAAAATCCAGTTACTGGCGAAGTTATTATCAAAAAAGAGAAACTAATAGATGAATTTGACTGTGAAAAGATAGATGCTGCAGGAGTAAAATCTGTAAACGTTTATTCAGTTATAACATGCGGTTCTACCAAAGGTGTTTGCGCAATGAGTTACGGAAGAGATCTTGCAAGAGGAAAATTAGTAAGTGTTGGCGAAGCAATAGGAATGATAGCAGCTCAATCAATCGGTGAGCCAGGCACTCAGCTTACAATGAGAACCTTCCACGTTGGAGGTACAGCTCAAATTAAAGAGGAGTCTCAAATTATATCACAAACAAAAGGTAAACTTAAAATTATTAACAAAAATCTTATAGAAGACTCAAAAAAGAATATGATTGTAATGGGAAGGAATACTCAATTAAGTATTGAGGATGAAAACAATAGACAGCTTGCAATCTATAAAGTTAACTATGGATCTAAACTATTCTTTAAAGATGGTGACAATATAGAAAAAGGTAAAAAAATTGCCGAGTGGGATCCTTACACTTTACCAGTTATAGCTGAAACCTCTGGTATTGTTAATTATATGGATTTAGTTGAAGGGACATCTATTACTGAAACATTAGATGATGCAACTGGCATCTCTTCAAAATCAGTTACTGACTGGAAATCCGTAAGTAAAAATTCTGAGTTAAAACCAAGGCTTACCTTAAGATCTGATAAAGGAGAAATTATAAAAAAAGCAGACGGTAATGAGGCTAGATATTATTTAGTACCTGACACTATTCTATCAGTTAAAGATGGACAAAAAATATCAGCTGGTGATGTGTTAGCAAGATTACCAAAAGAAACTTCAAAAACTAAAGATATAACAGGAGGCTTACCACGTGTGGCAGAACTTTTTGAAGCTAGAAGACCTAAAGATAGCGCTATCATAGCAGAGAATGATGGGGTTATTGAATTTGGAAAAGAAGTTAGAGGAAAGCAAAAAATATCTATAGTTTCCACAAAAGGTGAAACATCAAATTACTTAATACCAAAAGGAAAACATGTTAATTTTAATCAAGGTGAAAAAATTAAAAAAGGTGAATACTTACTTGATGGCAGCCCTGCGCCGCACGATATTTTAAGAATTTTGGGGGTTGAAAAACTAACCGAGTATTTCGTGAGTGAGGTCCAGGAGGTTTATAGATTACAAGGGGTTGTTATAAATGACAAGCATATAGAAACAATAGTTAGACAAATGCTTAAAAAGGTAGAAGTGAAAGATCCTGGGGACTCCGAGTTATTACTTGGGGAGATTATAGACTTCAATGATATTAAAATAATAAATGAAAAATTATCAAATGATAAGAAAAAACCAGTTTCATTTGAGAGAGTTTTATTAGGTATAACTAAAGCATCTTTACAAACCAATTCTTTTATATCAGCAGCCTCTTTCCAAGAAACAACAAGAGTATTGACAGATGCCTCAATTAAAGGAAAGATTGATAATCTTGAAGGCTTGAAGGAAAACGTTATTGTAGGAAGATTGGTTCCTGCGGGTACAGGATTAACAAAAATGGGATGGGATAAGGAAGCCCAAAAAGAAGACAAGCTTAGATTGGAAGAATTAAAAAAAGAGGAGCAAGAAAGCACTCCTGCGGCCGAATAAATCGTTATTTTTACCAAATATATAGCCAAAAAACGTTGACTTTTCTAACTTCGGTGCTAGTTTAGCGCAATTTTGAAAGTTAGAAGTAAGGTCAAATTTAACCTTAAACACTAACAATGATCAAATTAGGCTATCCTTTCTTTTGCTTCAAAATATAAACTATGCCGACTATTAACCAGTTAATAAAAAAAGGTAGAGTTAAACCTTTGATTAGGAACAAAGTTCCTGCCTTGCAAAGACAACCTTTAAAAAGGGGTGTTTGTGTTAAGGTCTATACAACCACACCTAAAAAACCTAATTCAGCACTAAGAAAAGTTGCAAGAGTGAGACTTTCAAACGGATTTGAAGTAACAGCTTATATTCCCGGTGAAGGACACAATTTACAAGAACACTCAGTTGTAATGATAAGAGGAGGAAGGGTTAAAGATTTACCTGGAGTGAGATATCATATTTTAAGAGGAAATCTAGATACTCAAGGCGTAGCTAATAGAAAAAAAAGACGTTCACTGTACGGAACTAAAAAACCTAAATAATATTATGTCTAGAAAAAGAAAAGCGCCGGTTAGAAAAATTTATCCCGATCCAAAATATAGATCTGTAGTAATTTCAAAGTTCATAAATTCTATAATGTATGACGGCAAAAGATCAACAGCAGAGAAAATTTTGTACGATGCACTAGAAAAAATAAAACAAAAAGGTAAAGAAGATCCAATCAAAGTATTTAATAGCGCTATTAGTAACGTAAAACCAAATTTAGAGGTAAGATCTAGACGAGTAGGAGGTGCTACTTATCAAGTACCTGTAGAGGTAAAGGCAAACAGAGGACAGGCATTAGCTTTAAGATGGTTAATAGATGCTACAAGAAAAAGAAAAAACAAAACAATGTCAGAAAAGTTATACTATGAAATACTTGATGCATCACAGAATAAAGGTTCAGCAATAAAAAAAAGAGAAGACACTCATAAAATGGCGGAGTCAAATAAAGCATTTGCTCACTTTAGGTGGTAATTAATGTCAAAAAAATATTCATTAGATAAATATCGTAATATAGGAATCATGGCTCACATCGATGCAGGTAAAACTACTACGACTGAGAGAATTTTATATTATACAGGTAAAAGTCATAAGATAGGTGAAGTGCACGACGGTGCAGCCACGATGGATTGGATGGAACAAGAACAAGAACGAGGAATAACGATAACTTCTGCAGCGACTACATGTTTTTGGAGGGAGCACAGAATTAATATTATAGACACACCGGGACACGTTGACTTTACAATTGAAGTTGAAAGATCTTTGAAAGTTCTTGACGGTGCAGTAGCAGTATTTGATGGAGTTGCAGGTGTAGAACCTCAATCTGAAACAGTATGGAGACAAGCTGACAAATATAAAGTCCCAAGAATATGTTTCATAAATAAACTGGATAGGACTGGAGCTGACTTTTTTAGATGTGTTGATATGATTAAAGACCGACTTGGAGCAAAACCTCTAGTGCTTCAAATTCCCGTAGGTATGGAAGCAGATTTAAAAGGAATTGTAGATTTAGTAAAAATGAAAGCTATTATTTGGCAAAACGAGGATTTAGGTGCAAAATTTGATTTAGTAGAAATACCGGAAGATCTAAAAGAAAAAGCATCTCAATATAGAAAAGAGTTAGTTGAGACTGCTGTTGAAGAAGATGAAAAATTAATGGAGGACTATTTAAATGGAAAAGAACCTTCAGAGCAAGATCTTATAAAATGCATAAGGAAGGGTACCCTTGGATTTAATTTTGTACCAATTACGACAGGTTCTGCTTTTAAAAACAAAGGCGTTCAGCCTTTATTAGATGCGGTTATAGAATATTTACCAAGTCCTAAAGATTTAAAATCAATTGAGGGTACTAAACTTGGTTCTGATGAAAAAGTTGAAATGAAATTTGCTGATAATGAACCTTTTTCCGGACTAGCTTTTAAAGTTGCCAATGACCCTTTTGTCGGCTCTTTAACATTCGTAAGAATTTATTCAGGAACATTAAAATCTGGTACATCAGTTTACAACTCTTCGAAAGAAAAATCTGAAAGGGTTGGAAGAATGCTTTTAATGCATGCAAATAGCAGAGAAGATATTAAAGAGGCTACAGCTGGAGATATAGTCGCCTTAGCTGGTTTAAAATACACTATTACTGGACACACTTTATGTGAGGAAGATAATCCAGTGTTACTTGAGCCAATGGAGTTTCCTGACCCAGTTATAGAAATTGCGGTCGAACCTAAAACCAAAGCCGATCAAGAAAAAATGGGAGAAGCTTTAGGCAGACTAGCTAAAGAAGACCCCTCATTTAGAGTAACATCCGATGAAGAGTCAGGGCAAACAATCATTAAGGGGATGGGAGAACTTCACTTAGATATAATTGTTGATAGAATGAAAAGAGAATTTAAAGTAGAAGCAAATATTGGAGCTCCTCAAGTGGCTTACAGGGAAACAATACTTAGCTCATCAGAGGTCACTTATATTCATAAAAAACAAAGTGGTGGCGCAGGACAATTTGCAAAAGTTACCTTACTGGTTGAGCCTCTAGAACCAGGAAAAGGTAGAGAAGTTGAGAATAAAATTAAAGGTGGAGCTATACCAAAAGAATTTATTCCTGGAGTAGAAAAAGGAGTTGAAAGTGTCGCTGATAGTGGAATTTTAGCTGGGTTCCCAATGATAGATTACAAAGTGACAATTTTAGATGGATTACACCATGATGTTGACTCAAGTGTTTTAGCTTTCGAAATCGCCAGCAGAATGTGTTTTAGAGACGCTTGCACTAAAGCACAGTTAAAATTATTAGAACCTATAATGAAAGTAGAAGTAGTTACTCCTGAAGATTTTATGGGAGATGTAATTGGAGATCTAAATAGCCGTAGAGGTCAAGTTGGTTCAACAGAACCTAGGGGTAATGCAACCGCTATACAAGCTACAGTGCCTCTTGCAAACATGTTTGGCTATATAAACAATCTAAGATCCTCGACTCAAGGAAGAGCACAATACACGATGCAATTTAGTCATTATGATAAAGTGCCACAAAACGTTCAAGATGAGGTGACAAAAAAATTAGCGTAATATGGAAAATCAAAATATTAGAATACATTTAAAAGCTTACGACAATAAAATCCTAGACCTTTCTACGGAAGAAATTGTTAATACAGCTAAAAGAACAGGAGCTCAAGTAAAAGGCCCTATACCTTTGCCAACAAGGATCGAAAGATATACAGTATTAAGATCTCCTCACATAGATAAAAAAAGTAGAGAGCAATTTGAGTCTAGAACTCACAAAAGATTAATAGATATAATTGAACCAACACCTCAAACTGTAGAAGCACTAATGAAATTAGATTTGGCCTCAGGTGTAGACATAGAAATAAAAATATAATTATGAGTATTGGATTAATAGGAACTAAATTAGGCATGACAAGAGAGTTTATTCAATCTGGTCAGTCTGTTCCTGTAACTGTTATTAAAATAGAGACTGGACGAGTAATTGATATTATTAATAAAGACAAAAGGGGATACTCAGCAGTGAAAATTGGATATTACAAAACAAAAAACTCCAAACTCACAAAACAAATGAAAGGTTTTTTTACAAAAAAAAATACTGAACCTAAAAAGATTTTAAAAGAGTACAGAGTAGATAATACTGAAAAATACAAAACTGGAAACGAATTAGGTTTGGAACTTTTAAAAGATAAGAAATTTGTTGATGTAAAGTCAAAAACCATTGGTAAAGGATTTGCAGGAGCTATGAAAAGATGGAATTTTGGTGGATTAAGAGCTTCTCATGGTGTTTCAGTTTCACATAGAGCACATGGTTCAACCGGTCAAAATCAAGATCCTGGAAAAGTATTTAAAGGGAAGAAGATGGCAGGCCATATGGGAGATAAATTTAGAACAATGCTAAATCTTGAAATAATAAAATCAGATCCAGATAACAATTTACTTTATCTTAAAGGCTCAATTCCTGGAGGAAAAAACTCAACAGTTTATTTAAGAGAGTCTATTAAAGATGTGAGAAGAAAAACAACACTGGAAAAGTATAACGAAAAAATTAAAAAATCTGAAGCAGCGAAAGGCAAAAAGAAATAAATGAAAGTCAAATTACTAAACTTAGAAAATGCCAAATCTGATACTATTGAAATTTCAGATAAAATTTTAAAACATAAAATTAATTATAAGTTAATTAAATCAGTTGTAGATTGGCAGCTTAACCATTTAAAACCAAGAACGGCTAAAACTAAACAAAAAAATGAAATTAAAGGATCAACAAAGAAAATAGTACCACAAAAGGGTAGTGGAGGAGCTCGTCACGCTAGTAGAAAAGCACCTATCTTTGTCGGAGGTGGTGTTGCACACGGTCCTAAAGGTGCAGTATATAAAATTAAAAAAATTAACAAAAAAGTGAGAAAACTAGCTCTTGCACATACTTTGTCTAAAAAGAATTCCGATAAGAACTTGTTTGTTTTAACTGACGTTAAAAAGGAAATAAAGAAAACAAAAGAATTTAATAATTTTTTAAAAAAAAACAATCTTTTAAACGTCATAATTATTTCCGATTTAGAAACATTAAAAAATATTAATAAGTCCGCTAGAAATATAAAAGATCTTAAAATTATAAATGATGCTGGAGCAAACATTTACGACATGATGAAATATAAAAATGTTTTATTAACTCAAAGTTCAGTCAAAAACCTAGAGAAAAGGATACTAAATGAAAAAAATTAATTATCTAGACTCTATTATTCGTCCAATAATCACTGAAAAAGCTACTATTCTTTCAGAACAAAATAAAACTGTATTTAAGGTGCACAAAAAAGCAAACAAAAAAAATATTAAAAAAAATATAGAGAAATTATTTAAAGTTAATGTAATTAAAGTTAATATTGTAAATTTAAAATCAAAAATCAAATTAAAACAAGGCAAGTTATCAAAAAAAAGTGGTTACAAAAAAGCTATAGTAACTCTTAAAAAGGGTCAAAGTATTGACTTAACAACTGGAATTTAATCATGAGCTTAAAAACATTTAAACCATATACAAAATCAAATAGAGGAACTGTAATAGTAGATAAAAGTGGTCTATGGAAAGGCTCTCCTTATAAACCTTTAACAAGAGGTCAAAAATCCTCTGGAGGAAGAAATAATTATGGAAGAATCACTTCCAGACACAGAGGTGGAGGTGTTAAGCACAAGTATAGATTAATAGATTTCTTAAGAAATAAAAGAAATGTTCCTGCAACAATAGAGCGGATTGAATATGATCCAAACAGAACATCGTATATAGCTTTAGTAAAATATGATGATGAAATAAGAAAATATATATTATGTCCAGAAGGTCTTAAAGTGGGAGATAAAATTATTTCTGGCGATAATGTTGATATTAAAGTCGGAAACTGTCTTAAATTAAAAGATATTCCACCAGGAACTACAATTCATAACGTAGAATTAATACCTGGAAACGGCGGAAAATTAGCAAGATCAGCCGGTTCATCTGTGACTTTATCAGGCATAGATGATGATTATGCAATTTTAAAACTTTCTTCGGGAGAAACACGAAAAGTAAGTATTAATTGTAACGCAACTATTGGATCTGTTTCAAATCCAGATCAAAAAAATATTAAAATTGGAAAAGCTGGAAGAAACCGGTGGAAAGGTAAGAGACCTCAATCTAGAGGAGTTGCAATGAATCCCGTTGATCACCCGCATGGCGGTGGTGAAGGTAAAACTTCAGGGGGTAGAAGCCCAGTTTCACCTTGGGGTCAATCTGCAAAGGGATTGAAAACTAGAAAACCCAAAAGAAGTGATAAATTTATAATTACTAGAAGGAAAAAAAGAAAATAAATATGACAAGAGCTGTTTGGAAAGGACCATTTGTACATCCGAGTTTATTAAAGAAGATTGATAAACTTAAAAATAACCCTACAAAAAAACCGATTAAAACATGGTCTAGAAATTCTACAATTATTCCTGATTTTGTTGGACATAGCTTCATGATACATAATGGAAAATCATTTATACCAATAACTATTTCAGAGGAAATGGTAGGTCATAAGTTAGGAGAATTTGCTCCTACAAGAACTTTTAAAGGGCATACACCAGCAGATAAAAAAGCAGCAGCAGAAAAAGCAGCTGCAGCACCTGCAGCAACTGGAGCAAAAGATGCAAAAAAATAATAATTTTGTCAAAGCGATTAACAAAAATGTTAGGTCAAGCCCAAGAAAAATTTCTTTAGTTTTAGACCATATAAGAGGTAAAAAAGTTGATGCGGTTCTTAGAGATTTAGATTTTATAAGAAAAAAAATATCTTTAGACGTGAGCAAAACTGTAAAATCAGCAATTGCAAATGCTGAAAATAATAATCAATTTGATATTGATAATCTCTATGTGAAAGAAGCGTATGTAGGTAAATCTTTGGTTATGAAAAGATTTAGACCTAGAGCAAAAGGAAGAGCTAGTCCTATAAAAAAACCATTTAGTAGAATTACAATAATTTTAAGTGAAAAAAAGGAGATAAAAGATGGGCCAAAAGATTAACCCTATAGGTCTGAGACTTGGAATAAATCGAGGTTGGGATTCAACTTGGTTTGCAAAAAAAAAGGATTTTGGAAAATACCTAATAGAGGACTTCAAAATTCGTGAATATATAAAGAAAAACATTACTAATTCAGGTGTTTCAGAAATAATAATAGAGAGGTCTTCTAAAAAATGTACGGTTTCTATTCATACTTCTAGACCGGGTTTTGTTATAGGAAAAAAAGGTTCGGATATTGAAAAAATAAAGAAAAATATAATGAAAATTACTGAAAGTGAAGTTAATGTAAATATCAAAGAAATAAAAAAACCTGAGTTAAATGCTAATTTAGTAGCTGAAAACATTGCTCAACAACTAGTTAAAAGAATTGCTTACAGAAGAGCAATGAAAAGAGCTATGCAATCAGCTATGAGATTAAACGCTAAAGGTATTAAAGTTATGGTGAGCGGACGTCTTGCAGGTAATGAGATTGCTCGTACAGAATGGTTAAGAGAAGGCAGTATACCATCCCATACTTTAAGAGCTAATATAGACTATGGCTTTGCAGAGGCCTTAACAACTTATGGAATTATAGGTATTAAAGTATGGATCTTTAAAGGTGCTTTGTTTGATAAAGATATAGAAAAAGAAAAAATAGAAAGAGTTAAAAATGTTACAACCAACAAGAACTAAATTTAGAAAAGCTTTTAAAGGCCGTATTAAAGGAAAGGCTAGTCGTGCTGTGACATTAAACTATGGACAATTTGGACTTAAAGCTATGCAGCCCGAAAGAGTAATAGGAAAACAAATTGAAGCTGCAAGGGTGGCTCTGACAAGATATATGAAAAGAACTGGAAAAGTTTGGACTAGAGTGTTTCCAAATATACCAGTTTCGAAGAAACCAACTGAAGTAAGAATGGGAAAAGGAAAAGGTTCTCCAGAATACTATGCTTGCAGAGTAAAGCCAGGACGTATTATTTTTGAAATTGATGGCGTAACAGAGGAAGTTGCAAGAGAAGCTTTATATAAGGCTTCAGCCAAATTACCGATTAAAACTAAATTTATAAGTAGATAATATGGCAACAAAAAAAAAAGAAGATAAAAAACTAACGAAAGATCAGGCTTTGAAAAAACTTGATGTTTTAAAAAAAGATTTATTAAACATAAGGTTTAAAAGAATAAACAATCAAGTTGAAAACCCTGCACAATACGGCGAAATTAAAAAAAGTATAGCTAGACTGTATACAACTATAAAAGGTTCAAAATGACAAAAAAAATTCTTAAAGGTGTAATAACAAGTGCAAAAAATGATAAAACAGTTGTTGTAGAAGTAACTAGAAAATTTGCTCATCCTTTTTATGGAAAAGTTATAAAAAGATCAAAAAAATACCATGCTCATGATGAAAAGAATAAATTTAAAGAGGGAGAAATAATTCAAATAATTGAATGCAATCCAATTTCTAAAAAAAAAAGATGGAAGGTTATTGAAAAATGATACAGGTGCAAACAGAGTTGAATGTAGCTGATAACACTGGAGCAAAACGTGTCGAATGTATAAAAGTCCTTGGTGGATCTAAAAGAAGATATGCTTCTGTTGGTGATATTATTGTAATAAGCGTAAAAGATGCTATTCCAAAAGGTAAGGTAAAAAAAGGTGCAGTTCATAAAGCAGTAGTTGTAAGAACAAAAAAAGAAATATTTAGAAATGATGGATCAAAAATTCAATTTGATACAAACGCAGTTGTTTTAACGGATGAAAAAGGTGAGCCTATTGGAACAAGAATATTTGGACCTGTTACTCGAGAATTAAGAGTTAGAGGGCATACTAAAATTATATCATTAGCACCGGAGGTTATATAAATGTTAAGTTTAAAAAAAGGATCACAAGTAAAAGTTATTTCTGGCAAAGATAAAGGAAAAACTGGTGAAATTTTAGAAATTAATAGAAGCTCGAACAGAGTAAAGATTAAAGCTATTAACATGATTAAAAAACATCTTAAGCCTACAAAAGAAAATAAAGGCGGAATTATTACAAAAGAAAATTTTATCCATATATCAAATGTAAGAAATGTTGATAAACAGGTTCCTAAAACTAAAACTAAAAAAGTGAGCAAAAAATAATGACACCAAGATTAAAAACATTGTACGAGAAAGATATAATAAAAAATTTGATGACTAAATTAAATTATAAAAACAAACATCAAGCACCGAAGCTTGTAAAAATTGTTTTGAATATGGGTTTAGGAGAAGATGCCTCGGATGGAAAAAAAATTAAGACTAGTTTGGATGATTTAAGTTTAATAACTGGCCAGAAACCGGTCATCACTAAATTCAAAAAATCGATAGCAAACTTTAAAACTAGAAAAGGTCAAAGTGCAGGTGCTAAAGTTACACTTAGATCAAATAAAATGTACGAGTTTGTTGATAGACTAGTAAACATTGCTTTGCCAAGAATAAAAGATTTCAGAGGTTTAAAAGCAGACGGAATTGATAACTCAGGAAACTATAGTTTTGGTATAAAAGAGCACATTATATTTCCTGAAGTGAATTTTGATAAAGTAGATAAGATTAGAGGTTTAGATATTACTATAGTTACATCTAACACTTCAAAAAAAGGAACACTTGAACTTTTAAAAGAATTTAACTTTCCAATAACTGAAAAAAAAACGAGGTAAAATGGCTAAAAAAAGTGCAATACAAAAAAATTTAAAGAGAATGAAAATGGTGAATAGATTTGAAAAAAAAAGAATGAAGTTAAAAAAAATAATTATGAACAAAAAATTAGAGTTGGCAGAGAGATTTGCTGCTCAACTAAAATTAGACAAATTACCTAAAAATTCATCACGAGTAAGAATTAGGAATCGATGTGGTATATCAGGGAGACCACATGGATATTACAGAAAATTAAAAATTTCCAGGATTGCTCTTAGAGATATGGCGTCCTCTGGAAAAATTCCTGGTATAATTAAATCAAGTTGGTAGGAGGAATATGACTTTAGTTGATCCAATTGGAGATATGTTTACAAGAATAAGAAATGGTCAAATGAGAAATTTAAATTCAGTAAATATACCAGCATCTAAGTTTAGATCTAAAATATTAGAAATTTTAAAAACAGAGGGATATATAAGTAGTTTCTTTTTAGAAAGCAGTGAAAATAACAAGAAAGTAATTAAAGTAAATTTGAAATATTTCGAGGGAACACCTGTGATTAAAGAAATTAAGCGTATATCAAAACCTGGTAGAAGAGTGTACTCAAGAGCCACTAGTATTCCAAAAATACAAAATGGATTAGGTATGGCTATTATATCTACTTCTCAAGGTGTCATGTCAGATATAGAAGCTAGAAAAAATAATATTGGTGGAGAAATAATTTGTAAGGTATTTTAATGTCAAAAATTGGAAAAAAAAATATTTTATTACCAAAAGACACATCTATTAAAGTAGAGGGTGATAAAATTACTATTACCGGTCCTAAGGGAAATAAATCTCTTTTTATTAATGAAAAAATATTTTCTTCAAAAGTAAATGAAAAAAATGAATTTCAAATAAAACCAATAAATAAAACAGTTGACCACAAGACATTATTATTGTGGGGAACTTATAGAAGTCTAATAAATAACGCTGTTATTGGTGTTTCATCAGGACATGAAAAAATACTTGAGCTAAACGGAGTGGGTTTTAGGGCTAATTTAAAAGGTGAAATTTTAAATTTACAAATAGGTTTTAGTCATGATGTGAATTTTAAATTTCCTAAAGATGTAAAAATTCAAGTGGAAAAGCAAACTGTTATTAAAATTAACGGTGTTGATAAAGAACTTGTATCAAAAATAGCTTCAGATATTAAATCTCTAAAACCTGTAGAACCTTACAAAGGAAAAGGTATTAAAGAGAGAAATCAGTATGTTTTAAGAAAAGAAGGAAAGAAAAAATAAATGAAAAAAGTAAGCTCAAAAATTAAAAGAAAAATAAGAAATAGAAAGAAATTAAAGGATGTAAACACTAGTAAATTGAGAATTACTGTTTTTAAATCTACTAAAAATATTTCAGCCCAAATTATAGATGATAAAATAAGTAAAACATTAGTTTCAGCATCATCAACAGAAAAAGAGATTAGAAAAAACAAAATAAAAAAAATGGATTTATCTAATATCTTAGGAGAGTTGCTTGCAAAAAGAGCAAAAGAAAAAAAGATAAGCAGTGTTTATTTTGATAGAGGGGGTTATAAATACCACGGCCGTATTAAGGCTTTAGCTGACTCTCTTAGAAAGAATGGATTAAAATTATAAATGAGCGATATTGAATATAAAGAAAAACTAGTTGCCATCAATAGGATTACTAAAGTTGTAAAGGGTGGACGAAGATTTGGATTTGCTGCTTTGGTTGTTGTCGGAAATCAAAAAGGATCAATAGGAATAGGTCAAGGCAAATCAAAACAAGTTCCTGATGCCATAAAAAAAGCTACTGAGGTTGCGAAAAGAAACCAAGTAAAAATACCTTTAAAAGATGGAAGAACTTTGCATCATGATGTTAAAGGCAAGAACGGGTCTGGAAAAGTATTTATGAGATCCGCACCAGCAGGTACTGGTATAATTGCTGGAGGAGCGATTAGATCAGTTTGTGAGGTTTTAGGTATTCAAGATGTAGTTGCAAAATCATTAGGATCTGCAAATCCACATAATGTTTTAAAAGCATGTGTAAATGGACTAAAATCACAAGTTTCACCTAAAGTTCTGTCATCAATAAGAGGAAAAAAAATTTCTGAAATTATTTCAAAAAGGGAACACAAAAAATGAAGTTAAACAATCTAGTAAAAACAAATAAAAAAAAAATTAGACCTGGTAGAGGTATAGGATCTGGAAAAGGAAAAACATCTGGTAGAGGCCACAAAGGCCAAAAAGCCAGATCCGGAGTTGCAATAAAAAGTTTTGAAGGTGGTCAAATGCCTTTATTTAGAAGATTGCCTAAACGTGGCTTTAAATCCTTTAAAAAATCAAATACAGCAATATTAAATTTATCAAATATACAAAGTCTTTTTGATAAAAAAAAACTTACGTTGAGCAATAGTTTAGATTTAAAGATATTACAAAGCAAGAATATTATAGCAAAAAAATATGGAAAACTAAAAATATTAGGCAAAGGTGAAATTAAAAATAAAATTAACTTATCAGTCAATTTCGTTTCAAAACAAGCCAAAGAAAAAATTGAAAAAATTGGCGGTAAATTAACTCTTATTAAGAACTAAAATTATGTCTAGTGAAAATTTAAACCCTGGCGCTTTTAGTCATGCAACAGATTTAAAAAATAGAATTTTTTTTACAATATTTTTATTAATCATTTATAGATTAGGCACTTATGTTCCATTAGCTGGCATTGATCCAGAAGCATTAAAAGAAATTATGGCATCTAGCCAAAAAGGTCTTCTTGGAATGTTTAATATGTTTTCTGGAGGCGCAGTAACTAGAATGGCAATATTTGCTCTTGGAATTATGCCATATATATCCTCATCAATTATAGTTCAGCTATTAACTGGAACTTCTGATTATTTTAAAAATCTTAAAGAACAAGGAGAAATGGGAAGAAAGAAAATAACTCAAATTACTAGATACGGAACTGTATTGATTGCAGGTCTGCAAGGCTATGGTGTTGCTGTAGGAATTGAAAATGCAGGAAACTTAGTTTTAGAACCTGGAATGTATTTTAGAGTTACTACCACTATATCTTTAGTAGCAGGAACAACTTTTTTAATGTGGTTAGGAGAGCAGATTACTCTAAGAGGTATAGGAAATGGTATATCATTAATAATATTTTCAGGTATTGTTGCTGAAATACCAAGAGCTCTTGCCTCAACATTTGAACTTGGAAGAACAGGTGCATTATCCGCAGTAATGATAGTAGGAATATTTATTTTAGTAATTATAACAGTTTTATTTATTGTTTTCTTTGAAAGAGCAGTAAGAAAAATTTTAATTAATTATCCAAAAAGGCAAATGGGTAACAAAATTTATGGTGGTGAGTCCTCACATTTGCCATTAAAAATTAATACAGCGGGCGTAATACCAGCTATATTTGCTTCAGCTTTACTATTATTACCTATAACGATGAGCAATTTTGGTTTTGCAGAGTCAGATTTTTTTATAAATATTTCATCACTCTTCACGCAAGGACAACCCTTGTATATGGCTTTGTACGCTTTTGGGATTATATTTTTTTCATTTTTCTACACTTCAATTGTGTTCAACCCAAAAGAAACTGCGGAAAATTTAAGAAAATATGGAGGTTACATTCCTGGTATAAGACCAGGTGAAAGAACTGCGGAATATATAGAAACAATTTTAACAAGACTAACTACTATTGGCGCAATGTATTTAACAATTGTATGCTTGATGCCAGAATTTTTAATAGCAAGATATCCAATTCCATTTTATTTAGGTGGAACATCAATTTTAATTGTAGTTGTGGTAGCAATGGATACAGTAACACAAGTTCAAACAAGATTAATGAGTTCGCAATACGAATCTTTAATAAAAAAAGCAAAATTCGGGAAGTAACAAAATGAACTTAGTAATTTTTGGACCACCTGGCGCAGGTAAAGGAACGCAATCTAAATTTATTGTTGAAAAGTTCAATATGTTTCAGCTTTCTACTGGAGAATTTTTAAGGAAAGAAATTTCAGGCAATACAAGTTTAGGAAAAAAAATTTCTTCAGTTATAAATTCAGGTGAGCTAGTATCCGATATAATTGTTTCTGATTTAATAGAAAAAGTTATCTCAGATAAAAAGTATCAAAACAGAATTGTATTTGACGGTTACCCAAGGAATTTAAATCAAGCAAAAAATTTAGATAATTTGTTAAAGAAATATAAACAAAAAATAAATATTGTTTTAAAATTATCAGTAAGCTTAGAAACAATAAAAAAAAGAATTTCAGAAAGACGTGATTTAGAAAAAAGATCGGATGACAACGAAGAAATAGCAATAAGAAGATTTGAAACTTATGAAAAATCTACTGAACCTGTAATTGAATATTATAAAAAATTGAATTTATTAAAAGTGGTGGACGGAGAAAGACCTATAGATCAAATAAACGATGAAATTAGCGCTATTATTTCCGCTATATAGGGTTGACATTAATCGATAACGTCATTAAATACGCACATATAAATTAAACCCTTTATAATATGGCTCGTATAGCAGGAATAAACATTCCACAAAATAAGGTTGTTAGTATCGCATTAACATACATTCACGGTATAGGGTTATACTCATCAAAAAAAATTTGTAAGGAATTAAACATCTCCGAGACAACAAGAGTGAACCAGTTATCTGAAGAACAAGTTTTAAAAATAAGAGAATATATTGATAGCAAACATAAAGTCGAAGGAGACTTGAGAAGAGAAATATCTGTAAATATAAAAAGATTAGTTGATCTTGCAACGTATAGAGGAAGTAGACATAAAAAAAAATTACCTGTTAGAGGTCAAAGAACTCATTGTAACGCTAGAACAAGAAAAGGTAAGGCAATAGCAATAGCAGGAAAAAAATTAACACCACTTAAAAAATAGTTATGAATAAAAAGGTTGAAGAAAAAAAAGAATTAGAAAACAAAGAAGTTAAAAAAAAAGAAACTCAATTTAAAAAAAAGAAAAAAATCAAAAGAAATATCACTTCAGGTATAGCTTTTGTAAATTCTACTTTTAATAATACAATAATATCTATCGCTGATGAAACAGGAAACGTAATTTCTTGGTCTTCTGCAGGTTCAAAGGGATTTAAAGGTTCTAGGAAATCAACACCTTACGCAGCTCAAGTTGCAGCTGATGATGCAGGCGCAAAAGCTTATGAAATGGGTTTAAGAACATTAACTGTTCAAGTCAAAGGCCCTGGTTCTGGAAGAGAAACAGCGCTTAGGTCATTGCAATCAAGAGGATTTAAAATTATTTCAATTAAAGACACAACACCAATGCCACACAACGGAACAAGACCACCAAAAAAAAGGAGAGTTTAATGCAATCAACTACTAATATCATTGATAAAAATTGGAAAGACTTAATTAAACCAAACAAATTAAATATAACAAGCAGTGACGATAAATCTTTTGCAAAAGTTGTTGCCGAACCTTTAGAAAAAGGTTTTGGTCAAACGATAGGAAATTCTTTAAGAAGAATTTTGCTGTCATCAATTCAAGGAGCAGCTGTTACTGCAATACAAATTGACGGAGTGTTACACGAATTTTCATCTATTAAAGGTGTGAGAGAAGATGTTACTGATATTGTATTAAATGTTAAAAACTTAGCAATTAAATGTAATTCAACAAGCTCAAAAAAAATTATTTTAGATATTAAGGGCCCAAAAGAAGTTAAAGCTAAAGATATAACATTAGGACCAGAAGTAGAAATTTTAAATCCTGAACAAACTATATGTAACGTTGATGAGAAAACAAATTTTCATATGGAATTATTTGTGAATTCTGGGAAAGGATACGTACCGGCTCCAAAAAACAGATCTGAGGATAGTCCTTTGGGATTGATATCGATAGACTCTTTATTTAGCCCTGTAAAAAAAGTATCATTCTCAATAGAAAATACAAGAGCTGGTAGTGCACTAGACTATGATAAATTGGTCATGAATGTAGAAACTAATGGAACAGTTGCTGCAGAGGATGCAATAGCTTACTCAGCAAGAATATTTCAAGATCAGCTTTCAATGTTCGTAAATTTTGAAGATCCAAAAGAAATTGTAAAAGAGATAAAATCTTCAGAGCCAGAATTTAATAAAAATTTATTAAAAAGAGTTGAAGAACTTGAATTGTCTGTTAGATCAATGAATTGTTTAAAAAATGATAATATTATTTATATTGGAGATTTAGTTCAAAAAACTGAACCAGAGATGTTAAGAACGCCAAACTTTGGTAGGAAATCACTTAATGAGATTAAAGAGGTTTTAAATACTATGTCTTTATATCTAGGAATGGAAATACCTAATTGGCCTCCAGACAATATAGCTGAAATGTCAAAAAAACTTGAGGAAAATAGTTATTAATGAGACATAATTTAGGATATAGAAAACTTAATAAGACTTCAGAGCATAGAAAGGCTTTATTTAAGAATATGCTCAACTCATTAATTAAGTACGAACAAATAATAACTACATTGCCAAAAGCAAAAGAGCTTAAACCTCAAATAGATAAAGTAATTACAATTGGCAAAAAAAATGACCTCAATAATAAGAAAAAACTTTTTTCAAAATTACAAAACCAATCTTCTGTATTAAAAGTATTTAATGAGCTGTCAAAGAGATATAGTAAAAGAAATGGTGGTTATTCTAGAGTATTAAAAGCAGGTTTTAGAACTGGAGATGATGCACCTATGGCTGTGATAGAATTAGTTGATCGAAACGTAGAGGCTAAAAAGGTTGACAAGCCAAAAAAAGTTGAAAACAAAGATAAGAAGTCTCCAGAGACACCAAAAGTTGCAAATAAATAAAGCATATCTAATATGCCAGATAAGTTTATTGTAAGTAAAAATTATAATAATTATCGATTTGATAAATGGTTTAAAGAAGAAATTATCAACCTTCCAAACGCTTTAATTCAAAAACTTTTAAGAAAAAATAAAATAAAAGTAAATAAAAAAAAAATTAAAACATCTTTTAGACTAAGCGAAGGAGATGAGGTAGCTGTATTTAATTTATCAAATTACAAACCTACAAATTTTAAAAAAAAGATTCAATATCTACCAACATCGAAAGAAAAAAGAGGATTAGATAAAATTATAATTCACGACAATTCTGATTATATAGTCATAAATAAACCTAGGGGTATTGCTGTTCAGTCAGGCACAAATAATTTAAAAAATATTATAGATATCTTTAAAAAAACAAAGTATTTTGATTATACTAAACCTTATATTGTTCATAGACTAGACAAGGAAACATCTGGTATATTTTTAATTGCTAAAAATAAGCAGTCTGCACAGTTTTTTACTTCATTATTTAGAATAAGAAAAATTCATAAAACTTATTTAGCAATTGTGAAAGGAAATTTTCCAAAAAATATAAAAAAAATGGAAGATTTTCTTGAATATTTTGAAGACAATAAAAAAACAAAGCTAAAAGCCATTACCTTTTTGAAAGTTTTAAAGACTAATAGTAAGTACTCATTATTAGAACTAAATCCTAAAACGGGAAGAAAACATCAACTAAGAAAACAACTTTATATGAGAGGCTACCCCATAATTGGAGATCGAAAATATTATTTAAATAAAAATAAACATTTTAAAGACCAACACATGCTTTTGCACTCTTATAAAATAAAGTTTATCAAAAATAATGAAAAATTTAATTATCAGGCTCAACCAGATTCTGATTTTAAAAAAAAATTAAATTTATATTTTAGATAAATTTCTTAAAAATATTTTTTTTATATTTTCGTTAAGTCCTTTGACTTTTTGGAAACCCAAGTCTTTAAATGAAGTAACCATTTTATTATTAAGTCCACATGGGACAATCTTTTTGTAATAAGACAAATCGTTATTAATATTTATAGAACATCCATGATAGGCGATCCAATTTTTAACTCTTACTCCTATTGCAGATATTTTTTTATTTTTAACCCAAATCCCTATATTTTTTCTATCTGAATAAGCTTTAATATTATATTTTTCTAGGACCTCTATAATACTTTTTTCAATAGTATTAATGAATAATCTAATATCTTTCTTTCTATCATTCAAATTTATTACAAAATAAATTATTCTTTGACCTGGGTTATGCAAGGTAATTTTTCCACCACGATTTGTTTTCACGACTTTAATTCTCTTGTCTAAAATCTCACTTTCTTTAGATCGGATTCCCCCAGTAAATGTTGTTGGATGTTCGAGTATCCAAATAAATTCTTTTTTTAAGCCTTTTTTTACATTCTCAACTCTTTTTTCAAGAATATACATAGCTTTTTTATAATTAACTCTTTTTTTGCTAATTTTTACTTCTATGCTCATTTAATTTGAATTTTATCATTTTATGAACTATTAGTCTCAAAAAAAGAAATCAAGGATTTTTATGAGTTTAATTAAATCTATAGGTGGTAAAAACGTTAACTTTGATTTTAATAAAGAGTTTTTAAGTATATTTAGTGATAAGATTAAATCTTCTGATCTAAAATTCATAAATCAAACGTTGGAAGACCTTCATCCATCTGATGTTGCAAATTTAATTGAAAACTTGTCGTCTGAGACAAGGGCAAAATTAATAGAAATTGAGGAATTTGATATCGACCCTGAAATATTTGTAGAAATAAATGAGTCAATCCAGACTGAAATTTTACAATTATTATCCTTAGATTCAATAGCAAAAATAATCAAAAGATTAGAGTCAGACAATGCAATTTCTATTCTTGAAAATTTAAACATAGAAAAAAAAAATTCTGTTCTAGATAAACTTCCCCCTAAAGACAGATTCTTGCTTGAAGAGGGATTAAGTTATCCCGAAGACTCAGCGGCTAGAATTATGCAAAGAGAGTTCACTGCTGTACCCAGTGATTGGTCTGTTGGCCAAACAATTGATTATTTAAGAGAAAGTAAAGATTTACCGGAGGAATTTTTAGAAATATTTGTTGTAGACAATGAATTTAAACCAATTGGAATAGTTCCATCATCTAGAGTACTAAGAACCCCTAGAGAAAAAAAAATGAATTCAATCATGAGAGAAATGCCAGTTTTAATTTCTGTAAATATGGATAAAGAAGAAGTTGGACATGCTTTTGAAAATTACAATCTTGTTTCTGCTGGTGTGGTTAACAAAAATAATAAGTTAGTAGGAATGATAACAGCAGATGATGTTGTTACTGTAGTTCAAGAAGAGGCAGAAGAAGATGTCCTTAGGTTAGCTGGTGTCGGAGATGAAGAAATAACCGATAGCGTTCTTATAAAAACAAAAAGAAGATTTAATTGGCTTTTACTAAATCTATTTACAGCGCTTTTAGCTACTTGGGTAATAAGTTTATTTGGAGCATCAATTGAACAAATGGTTGCTTTGGCTTTTTTAATGCCAATTGTTGCATCAATGGGTGGAAATGCCGGTATGCAAACATTAGCAGTTACAATAAGAGCAATAGCTACAAAAGAACTTTCCTCAGGTAATTTTAATAAAATTGTGGGTAAAGAATTTTTAATTGGAATATTGAATGGAATTATTTTTGCTATTATCTCTGCTATAATTGTTCAATTTTGGTTTCAAGAATTAAAACTTTCGTTATTAATTGGAATTTCGATGGTTTTAAATATGATTGTAGCAGGTTTATTTGGAATATTAGTTCCAGTATCTTTAAAAAAAGTAAACATTGATCCAGCGCTAGCATCAAGTGTTTTTGTTACTACTATAACAGATGTGATAGGTTTTCTGTCTTTTTTAGGAATAGGATCTTATTTCTTTTTAAATTAAAAATTATCAATTAGCCTTACGTTACCAATATAAAAAGCTGAAAAGATATTAAAGTTTTCATTGAATTTTTTTGCCTTTTTTAAACTTTTTAAATTTAAAGCCTCGATATAATCCACCTTTTTAATTCCCATTTTTAAAATTTTGTTTTTTACGCTTAATAAATTAATTTTCTTTATTTTTTTTCTTTTAATTAAGAATTTTTCGTTTCTCAATGTTTTAAAAACTTTTGAAGCTAAAATTTTATCATACTTACTTAAATTAAAGTTTCTCGAAGAGTAGGGTATAAAATTTTGATTTCGAACTGTCTTATGAGCGATAATTGAAGTTTTAATATTATTTTTAATGATATGTTTTCTTATTAAAAATAGTTGTTGAAAATCTTTTTCACCAAGAATCATATATTTTGGTTTCAATATTTCAAGTAATCTATTCACAACATCCAAAACACCTCTAAAATGTCCAGGTCTATATTTGCCACATAATTTTTTAGAGAAAGGGTGCAAGTAAATCTTATTTTTAGCCTTAAACAAAAAAACATCATTATAATTGGGATAAAATAAGTATTTAACTTTAAGTTTTTTTAATATCTGAACGTCCTTTTTAAAATTTCTAGGATAAGATTTAAAATCATTTTTTGAGTTAAATTGTTTAGGATTTACAAAGATACTTACAATAATATTTTTATTTTTTTTTTTAGCTTTTTTAATTAAGAACTTATGACCTTTATGTAATCCACCCATAGTTGGTACAAAAGAAAAGGAATTTATCTTACTAAATAACCTGTTAAGGTCTTTTTTTTGCCTAATTATTTTCATTTATAAGTTGTAATGATATTAATTATTAATTAATTATTAAAAGAATCATATGATAAAACAAGCAATTATTCCACTAGCAGGTTTAGGCACAAGAATGCTGCCTTTAACAAGTGTTATGCCTAAAGAACTATTACCAATTAATGGCAAACCAAATTTAGAATATATTTTGGAAGAGTGTTTAGACGCAGGTGTAAAACAATTTATATTCATCATTTCTAAAAAAAAAATAAATATAAAAAAATATTTTTATAATGATATTTTTTATAAAAAATTACTCAAAAAAAAGAAAGATAAGAGAATAGAAAAAGAATATAAAAAGTTAAAAAAATACCGAAAAATGATTAAGTTTGTTTATCAGAATCAGCCCAAAGGAACTGGAGACGCTGTACTTAAATGTAGCAATCATATAAAGGGAAAATATTTTTTAATGCTTTTGCCAGATGACCTTATTATAAAAAAGAATTGTACTAAAGAAATGATAAGATTACATAAACAAAAAAAAGGATCTGTGATAGGCACAAAAATAGTTCCAAAAAAAAATGTTTCTCGTTGGGGAATATTGTCTTTTAAAAAAAAGAAAAAAAATAGTTTTCAAATTACTGATGTTGTTGAAAAACCAAAAATCAAAGACGCAAAATCAAATTATGCCATTATAGGAAGATATATTTTACCAAAGAAAATAATGAATGAAATAAAAAAACTGAAACCAGGTCAAGGAAAAGAAATCCACATTACTGATGCGATTAAAAATTTAATTTTAAAAAATGAAAATTTTTACGGAAATATTTTTAAAGGAAAGTATTTAGATTGTGGAACTTTAAATGGTTACATTAAATCTGGAATAGAAATTTCAAAGGAGAATAAATGAAACTCTGTATGATAGGTACAGGTTATGTTGGATTAGTAAGTGGTACTTGCTTTGCTGATATAGGGAACCAAGTTATTTGCGTAGATAAAGATAAAAATAAAATAGATAAACTTAATTCAGGTATCTCTCCAATTTATGAGCCAGGACTAGATGAGTTAATAAAAAAAAACTATTCCGCTAAACGTTTATTTTTTACCTCAAACATTAAAAATGCTATAAATTTATCAGATATAATTTTTATTTGTGTTGGTACACCGACAAAAAAAGGATCAATTAAGGTCGATTTATCTTACGTTTATAAATGTACAAAAGAAATATTAAAATACTCAAAAAGGAAAAAAATTATTGTAACTAAATCTACAGTTCCAATCGGCACCGGTGATGAAATTGAAAAACTTTTAGCAAAAAAGAAAAAACTTTTTAATGTTGTATCTAATCCAGAATTCTTACGGGAAGGAGAAGCGATACGTGATTTTAGATATCCTGATAGAATTGTAATTGGGTCAAATGAAAAAAAACAGTTCAATATAATGAAAAAACTTTACACACCTTTAATAAATAAAGGATCAAAATTTTTTACAACTTCAAGAAGGGGTGCAGAATTAATTAAGTATGCCTCTAATGCTTTTTTGGCTACAAAAATCACCTTTATAAATGAACTTGCGAATTTATGTGAAAAATCTGGAGTAAATATCGAAGATATTTCATTAGGCATGGGATCAGATAATAGAATAGGTAGCAGATTTTTGAGGGCAGGACCTGCTTATGGGGGTTCATGTTTTCCAAAAGATACAAAAGGCTTAGTATCAGCAGCTGAACGGTATAAAATAAATTTATCTGTAGTCAAATCTGTAATTAAATCTAATCAAAACAGATTTAATTTACTTACAAAAAGAATTCATAAAATATTAGGTTCTAATTTAAAAAATAAAAGAATTTCATTTTTAGGGGTTACATTTAAGCCTAATACAGACGATATGAGAGATTCTTCTAGCCTAAAAATGATACCTTATCTTACTAAAAAAGGTGCAATCGTCACTTATTACGATCCATCTGGAGAAAAAAATGTATTCAAAAAAATTCAAAATTGTTTTTATAAAAAAGATATCAAATCAAATTGTTTTAGTTCAGACCTAATAATTTTACTTACTGAGTGGGATGAATTTAAATCAATTAATTTTAAAAATATTGTTAAAAACAAAAAATTTAAGGTTTATGATTTGAGAAATCTTTATAATGCTGAAGAAATGAAGAAAAATAAAATTAAGTATTATTCAGTTGGAAGGCCAGATATTAATTTATTTCAAAAATAGCATCTATTTCAACAGCTACACCTAAGGGTAAACTATTCACACTTACAGCTGCTCTTGTATGCTCTCCCTTCTCATCAAAAATTTTTGCTATAATATCTGAAGCGCCATTAATTATTTTAGGTTGATCCTTAAAATCATCAGTAGAATTAACGTATCCAGTTAATTTTACACAGGTTTTAATTCTGTCTAAATCTCCACCACAAGCATTTTTTACATGAGCAACAATACTTAGCCCACATCTTTTAGCTGCCTCATATCCCTCATCTAAATTTAAATCTTTACCAATTTTACCAGTAATAAGTTTTGTATCTTTATCGATGGAAACTTGCCCAGAAATAAATAATAACTTTCCTACTACTTTTGTAGCAACATATGCGCCAACAGGAGCTTTTGGCTCAGGTAAAATAATATTTAATTTCTTTAGTTTATCTTCTATTAAACTCATTTATTTATTTGTTTTTTAATCCAGTCAGTTAACTTAGAATCGGTGTTTAGTTTTTTTAAACCTTTCTCTCCAAGTTCTTTCCCTTTTTTTGCAATACATTTTGTGTATTCAACAGAACCTTTTCCTAATTTTTTAAATCCTGGTAAATCTTTACAATTTTCTTCAGCAAAAACATTTGATTTGAAACTGAATATAAAAATAAATATTAAAAATGATTTTTTCATAATTATTTTTTTCTTTTCCCTTTTCTTTTTGTTTTATCGTATTCTCTTCTTTTTTCAATTAATATCAATGCTTCTTCCATTGTAATTTCAGTAGGGTCTTTATCTTCTGGTATTGTGGCATTAAGAGATTTGTATTTTATATATGGCCCATATTGACCTTTCATTACTCTGATGGGTTTTTTATCTTCTGGATGTTCTCCAATATTTTTAATTTCAGATGATGAAACTCTTCCAGGTTTTGCTTCTGAAATTAAAGTTATAGCTCTGTTAAGCCCAATGGAAAAAAGATCTTCGATAGTTTCAAGTCTAGCTGATTTGTTTGCACATTTTAGGTAAGGACCAAATCTTCCAACATTAATAGTTATATCTTCATTAAGTTCAGGATGTTTGCCAATACTTTTTGGTAATGAGCACAAGTATTTTGCTTTTTCCAAATCAACATCTTCTAAAGATAAACCTTTTGGAATTGAGACATTTTTTAAATTATCATTATTTTGTTTTTTTGACTTTTTTTTCTTCTTTGGTTTTTCGATTTCTTCATCGTTTAACTGATATTGTAAATAAGGACCAAATCTTCCATTCTTTAAAAAAATTTCTTTTCCGTCATCGTTTTTTCCTATTAATTTTGGTTCAGCCAGAAAAGATTGCTGTGAAGCTTTAGCTTTTGATAGAGGTCTGGTAAATTTACACTCCGGGTAGTTTGAACAACCTATAAAAGCACCACCTCTAAAGCTATTTTTAAGACTTAATACTCCATTGTCACAAATTTTACATTTTCTATCAATTTGATTATCTTCATTTTTATCAAATATTAAATCACCTAAACTTTCATTAAGTAAATCTAATACTTCTCTAGTCCTAATATCTTTGACAGAGCCCACATCATTATAAAAACTTTTCCAAAAAGTTTCTAAGACATTAAGATAATTAGTTTTACCGCTAGTTATTTCATCAAGTTGATTTTCTAAATCTGCTGTAAAATTATAGTCAACATATTTAGAAAATAATTTTTCCAAGAATGCTGATAATAATTTACCTCTGTCAGTAGGGTGAAATCGTTTATTCAATAATTCTGTGTAATTTCTAGTTGATAAAACTGATATAATGCTAGCATAAGTAGATGGTCTACCAATACCTAATTCTTCCATTTTTTTTACTAAACTCGCCTCCGAATATCTTGGAGGAGGTGATGTAAAATGCTGTTCATCAATTAATTCTCCTAGAGATAGTTTTTCTCCAACTTTAACTTCTGGCAATATATTTTTTTCTTCATCATCATTTTGAAAAGAATAAATCTTTAAAAATCCATCAAATTTAATTACAGAACCGCTAGAAGTAAACTGTACGCTGTTATCTTTTGAATGAATTTGAATAGTGTTTCTGTTAAATTCCGCGGCTTTCATTTGTGATGCTAGGGCTCTCGACCATATTAAATCATATAATTTAAATTGATCTGTGCTTAGATATTTTTTCATCTCATCAGGTTTTTTTTTAATATCTGTAGGTCTAATTGCTTCATGTGCTTCTTGAGCGTTTTTAGCTTTTTTTCCTTTATAACTATTTGGATTATCTGGTAAGTAATTTTTTCCAAGGTCACCTTCAACAAAAGACCTAAATTCTTTGACAGCTTCATTAGAAATATTTGTTCCATCGGTTCTCATATAAGTGATAAGACCAATAGTCTCTCCATCAATTTCAATTCCTTGATATAAACGTTGTGCTATTTGCATTGTTCTTGAGGCACCGAATCCAAATTTTCCAGAAGAAGTTTGTTGAAGAGTAGATGTTGTAAAAGGTGCAGAAGGATTTCTTTTAACTATTTTTGAATTTACATCTTTGACAAAATATTCATGTTTATTAATAATTTCAGTTGTCTTATTAATATCATTTTTATTTTTGAAACTAAATCTTTCAACTTTTTTGTCATTAATAAAATTCAGTTTTGACAATATTGTTTTTTCTTTTAGGTTTTTAAAATTAGCGTCGATAGACCAGTACTCTTCAGGTTTAAAAGATTCTATTTCGTGTTCTCTTTCAGTTATTAGTTTGAGGGCAACTGACTGAACTCTTCCAGCAGACTTTGATCCAGGAAGTTTAGTCCATAAAATAGGTGAGATATTAAAACCCACAAGATAGTCCAAAGCTCTTCTTGCTAGATAAGCTTTTACTAATGTGTCTTCAATTTCTCTTGGATTATTTATACCGTTCAATACAGCATTTTTTGTAATCTCATTAAACACAACTCTCTCAAGTTTTTTTCCCTTTAATAGTTTTTTATCGTCTAAAACCTGTTTGACATGCCATGCTATTGCTTCTCCCTCACGATCTGGGTCAGTTGCTAGGATTATTTTATCACTTTCTTTTGCGGCATCAGTAATTTCTTTTAAATATTTTTTAGAAAATGAGTCCAGCTCCCACTGCATCTCAAAATTTTTATCAGGATCTACAGAACCATTTTTTGATGGTAAATCTCTAATATGACCGTAACTGGCTAAAACTTTATAGTCTGTTCCTAGATATTTATTTATTGTTTTAGCTTTTGCTGGACTTTCAACTATAACTAAATTCATATTTGAGACTTATTCAAAATTTAATATAAATGTCAAATTTATTTAAATTTAACACAAAAAAGCTAATAAATTAAAACTTAATTTTAGTTTCCTTTTTATCTTTTATTCTCAAAATATTTTGTTTGTGGGTATAAATAATTATCAAGAAAAATAAAATTAAGAAAATATTCTGGAAATTATTATCAAAAAATAAATTATAAATTATTAATGATAAAGATGCCAAAATAGATGAGAGAGAAGAATATCTAAATAAAAATAAAACAATTAACCATGCAGCTCCAAAAATTAAAGCCAATTTAAATGATAGGGCTAAAATTATACCAACATAAACTGCTACTCCTTTACCACCTTTAAATTTTAACCAGACAGGAAAAATATGACCAATGAAACAAATTAGTCCCATTAAATATATTAAGTCAGGAAAATAAAAAAAAGAAACTTTAACTACTAAATATCCTTTACCAATATCAAAAAATAAGGTTAATAAAGCTAAAATTTTGTTGCCAGTTCGAAGCACATTAGTTGCACCTATGTTTCCGGATCCAATTTTTCTTACATCTTTTTTTAAAAAAAATTTAGTAAATATTAAACCAAAAGGTATTGACCCTATAAGGTATGAACACAAAGATAAAATTATAATTTCCATTTTCAAATTTTAAATACAGGTTCACCTTTCAAAAAGGTCATCAAAACTTTACCCTGTAATCTTTTGTCTTCAATAGCAGTATTTTTAGATTTGGATTTTAAATTCCCTGCTTTGACCACCCATGGTTTATTTAAATCAATCACACAAATATCTGCATCGGATCCCTTTTTTAAAGTGCCTTTATTAATTTTAAGAATATTTGATGGATTTATTGTTAGACATTCAACTATCTTATTAAGTGGTAAAGACTCATTATGATACAGTTCTAGAGCTAAAGGTAAAAGAGTTTCCACACCTATTGCGCCAGTGGCTGCTTGAGCAAAAGGAAGTCTTTTACTTTCCTCATCCTCAGGAGTGTGGTCTGAAACAATAACATCAATAAGTCCATTTTTTAGTCCCTCTACTAGTGCTTTTCTATCATCTTCCAATCGAAGGGGAGGAGATAGTTTTAAAAATGTTTTAAAGTCCCCAATATCATTTTCATTAAGGGAAATATTATTTATTGAAACCCCAACACTAAATTTTTTACCGTTTAATTTATTTTTTTTAATAACATCTAAAGAACTCTGAGATGAAATTTGACTTATATGGTACCTACATGGGAATTCACTTAATAAAGAGAGATCTCTTTCTATAATAATTTTTTCAGCAATTGGTGATATTCCACTCAAACCAAGTCTATTAGATACTTCACCTTCATTTATACATCTATTTTTTGATAATTCGTAATCCTCAGCATGTTGCATAATCAAAACACCAATATCGGATGCATAATTCATTATCCTGGCCATAGTCTCTGTATTTTGAACTGTTTTGTTTACATCACTAAATCCAATAATTCCTTTTGCTGACAATAAACCAAATTCTGTCATCAACTTACCCTCCATTTGTTTTGTGAGAGAAGCACACGGAAAGAGGTTAATTTTTGATTTATCTCGTCCGCGTCTCATTATAAAATCCACCATGGAGACATTATCTATAATAGGCTTTGTGTTAGGCATCGTAACAATAGAAGTAACACCACCTGCAAGAGCTGCTTGACTTAAAGTTCTAAAATTTTCTTTGTATTCAAATCCTGGTTCACCAACAAATGCCTTCATGTCAACGATACCAGGTATTATTAGATTTTTTTTAACATCAATCACTTCAGCATTTGGACAGTCTTTTTTAGTTACTTTTTTACCAATAGCTTTTACTTTTCCATTTTTATCAATAATTATTGAACCCATTTCATCTAATTTTTGAGATGGGTCAACAATTCTAGCGTTTATTATAATTTTTTCATTCATTTACAATATAATTTTAAACATGCCATTCTAACAGCTACTCCAAGTTCAACCTGTTCTTTTACTAGACTTACATTAATATCATCAGCTAATTTAGTATCTATTTCTACCCCTCTATTCATTGGGCCAGGATGCATGATCAAAGCATTTTTGTTAGCAAACTTTAATTTTTCTGGAGTTAAACCAAAGTACTCATAGTATTCTCTTTTAGAAGGAAGAAATGATCCTTGCATTCTTTCATTTTGCAATCTTAACATCATAACAATGTCACAACCATCTAAACCTTTTTTCATATTAGTAAAAGACTTCACACCCAATCGTTCAATTGATTTTGGCATTAATGTTTTAGGAGCAATTACATTTACTTCTGCTCCAAGCATATTCATTAAATAAATATTTGATCTAGCAACCCTAGAATGGAGTATATCACCACAAATTGCTATCTTAAGACCTTCAATATTACCTTTACGACTAATTATTGTTAAAGCATCGAGCAATGCTTGAGTAGGGTGTTCTCTCCTACCATCACCTGCGTTAATTACAGCACAATTCACTTTTTGTGAAAGTAAATTTGGTGCTCCCGAGTCCTGGTGTCTTATTACAATTAAATCTGGATGCATAGCATTTAATGTCATAGCTGTATCAATAAGAGTTTCACCTTTTTTTAAAGCAGAGTTACTCATATTCATAGTCATAACATCAGCACCTAATCTTTTGCCAGCCAAGTCAAACGAACTTTGTGTTCTAGTTGAAGGTTCAAAAAATAAATTAATTTGAGTTTTGCCTCTTAATGTGTCCAGTTTTTTAGTATTACTTCTATTTAATTTTATGAAGGTCTTTGCTTCATTAAGAATTTTTTTAGCTTCTAAAATTGATAAGTTTTGAATACCTAATAGATGTTTGGGTGAGTTTTTAATAGCTGAATTCTTTTTTACTACTGCCATTAAAATCAACTCTATAGGCCTTTTGCACTATCTTATCAAGTATTATTTTTATTTAAATAATCCAAAGCACCTTGTAATATGAATTGAGCCGCATTTTCGTCTAATTTTTGGACCTTTTTACTTACATTTATATCTAAATTGCTCGACAAATTGAAAGCCCCTTCACTTGATAATCTCTCATCCCACATTGTGATATTTTGTGTAACATCTTTTGATAAACTTAAAGCTAAGTCTTTTGCTGATTGGGATGAAGAACCAGATGAACCGTCCATATTTATGGGGTTTCCAATCACTATACCTTTAATAGTATTTTCATCGACTATTTTCTTTATTTCAGCCAAAAAACTAGAATAATCTTTTTTAATTATAGTTGTGTATGGAGTAGCAACTTTTTTATTTTCATCTGAAATAGCTATTCCTATACGCTTTTTTCCAGGATCAATGCCTATTAGCCTTGATTTTTTGTCTAGTTTTTTCTTAAATTCCTCAATATCCAACATTTATTTATTATATTTTATGATATTAATTTCCTATATAAATAACTTAAATCACAGATGTCCATAGATAAAGATAAAATTAAACATATTAGTAAGTTAGCTAGAATTTCTATAGACTCAAAAAAATCTGACTCTTTAGCTAAAGATTTAACATCTATATTCAAGTTTATAGAACAATTAAATGAGTTAAATACTGATAAAGTAGAGCCATTATCCTCAATTTTAAACACACCGCTCAGATCAAGAGAAGACCAAATAAATGATGGAAAAATAAGAGATAAAATTCTTGAAAATTCGCCAAAAAAAAATGAGGAATTTTTTGTTGTTCCAAAGGTAATTGAATAATGTCAGAAATTGTTAAAAAAAACTTATCGGAAATAATAGATTTAATTAAAAAAAAAGAGATTAAATCTGAAGAGCTTGCCAATCTTTACATAGATAAGGTAAATAAAAGTAAAAAACTTAATTCTTATATAACTACTTGTTTTGAACATGCTATCCAAAAATCAAAAGAGTTTGATAAAAAACCAAATTTAAACTCTTTGCTCCCGGGAGTCCCATTAGCTGTAAAAGATCTTTTTTGTACAAATGGATTTAAAACCACTGCTGGTAGTAAAATGCTTGAAAATTTTATACCTCAATATGAGTCCACTGTTACAGAAAATTTATGGAAAGAGGGAGCAATCTTACTCGGTAAATTAAATTGTGACGAATATGCAATGGGATCATCTAATGAAACAAGTTATTTTGGAAGTGTTGTAAATCCAATAGCGAAGGACACTGTTCCTGGGGGATCATCTGGTGGCTCTGCATCTGCACTTGCAGCTGATTTAACTCCTGCAACAATAGGTACGGACACAGGTGGATCAATAAGACAGCCTGCTTCCTTTACTGGAACTGTCGGATTAAAACCAACTTATGGATTATGTTCACGTTGGGGAATTGTTGCCTTTGCATCATCACTTGACCAAGCTGGTCCTATGACCAAATCTGTTAAAGATTGTTCGATCATGTTAGAGGCTATGGCTGGCTTTGATAAAAAAGACTCTACGTCTATTGAAAAGAAAAAAGAAAATTATTCAAAAAATTTGAAAACAGATATTAAAGGTCTCAAAATTGGTATACCCAAGGAATATAGAGTTGATAATATGCCAAAAGAAATTGATGAATTGTGGAACAAGGGAAAAAGTATTTTAAAAGATTTAGGTGCCGACATAATTGATATCTCACTCCCTCATACAAAGTATGCATTGCCAACATATTATATAGTTGCACCAGCTGAAGCTTCGTCAAATTTGGCTAGATATGATGGTGTAAAGTATGGTTATAGATCATCAAAAGGAAATGATTTAATTGAAATGTATGAGAATACAAGATCCGAAGGATTTGGAGATGAGGTAAAGAGAAGAATCTTAATTGGTACTTACGTTTTGTCATCAGGATACTATGATGCTTATTATCTTAAAGCTCAAAAAGTTAGACAGCTTATTAAAAAAGATTTTGATGAAAATTTTGGTAAGGTAGATGCTATTTTGACACCTTCAACACCAAGTTCTGCATTTAAAATTGGTGAAAAGACTAATGACCCTATTTCTATGTATCTCAATGATATATTCACTGTACCAGTAAATTTAGCTGGTTTACCTGCTATATCCGTACCCGCAGGCTTAGATAAAAAGGGCTATCCACTAGGATTGCAGTTAATTGGGAAGACTTTAGATGAGCAAAATATATTGAATGTGGCCTATGCTTTTGAAAAAAATTGTAATTTTAAAAATGAAATAAAAAATTGGTGGTTATGAGCAAAGATAAATTTGATTATTTTATAAAAGGGGAGAAAAACAATTATGAGGTAATAATTGGCTTGGAAGTTCATGCTCAAGTATCTTCAAACTCAAAACTTTTCTCTGGTTCTGCAACTAAATTTGGAGCTGAACCTAATAGCCAAGTAAGTCTTATAGACTCTGCTTTTCCTGGTATGCTTCCAGTTATAAATAAAGAGTGCATAAACCAAGCCATTAGGACTGGTTTAGGATTAAATGCTAAAATTAATAATAATTCTGTTTTTGATAGAAAAAATTATTTTTATGCGGACCTTCCTCAAGGTTATCAGATCTCACAGTATAAAAATCCTATAGTTGGCGAAGGAAAAGTTTTATTAGATATGCCATATGGTTCAAAAGAGATTGGCATTGAGAGACTTCATCTAGAACAAGATGCAGGTAAAAGTATTCACGATATGGATCCATCAAGTACTTATGTCGATTTAAATCGTTCAGGAATTGCACTAATGGAAATTGTAAGCAAACCAGATCTTCGATCTCCAGAAGAAGTTAATGCTTATATAAAAAAACTTAGAACTATAATGAGATATCTAGGAACTTGTGACGGTAATATGCAAGAGGGTTCATTAAGGGCTGATGTTAATGTATCGGTAAGACAAGTAGGAGATAAAAATTTTGGAACAAGATGTGAAATAAAAAATGTAAATTCAATAAAATTTATGCAAATGGCAATAGAATACGAGGCCAAAAGGCAGGTTGAATTATTAGATGAAGGGAAAAAGATTGAGCAGGAAACAAGACTTTTTGATACAAAAAAAAATGAGACAAGATCCATGAGATCAAAAGAGGATGCTCATGATTACAGATATTTTCCAGATCCGGATCTTTTGCCTCTTAAAATTGAACAAAAATTAATAGATGATTTAAAAAAAACTTTACCGGAGTTACCTGATAATAAAAAAGAAAGATTCATGAGCGATTACGGACTTAATTCTTATGAAGCTAATGTACTAGTTTCTGAAAAAGAAATTTCAAATTATTATGAAGAAGTTGCAAAATTATCTGATAAAAAACTTGCCGCAACATGGATGATGGGAGATTTATTTGCAATGTTAAATGACAAAGGACTCAATATATCTAAGTCACCTATCTCTGCTAAAAATTTTGCTGAATTGATTCAATCAATAAAGTCAGGGGAAATTTCTGGCAGAATAGCAAAAGAAGTTTTTGAATTAATGGTAGAGAGCGGTGATAATCCAAAAAAAATTATCGAGTCAAAAGGCATGAAACAGCAAAGTGATCCCAAAGAATTAGAAAAAATTATCAATGAAATATTAACTAAGAACAAAGATAAAGTTGACCAGTATAAGTCCGGTAAAGAAAAATTATTTGGCTTTTTTGTTGGTCAAGTTATGAAACAATCAGGTGGTAAAGCTAATCCACAGTTAACAAACGATATCTTAAAAAAACTTTTAAAAGGCTAATTATGCCTAAAAAATTAGATTTAACTGATAATCTTGAAAAATATATTATTGATCATTCAGAAACTTTGTCTGATGTTCAGAATGAAATAATTCAGCACAACAAAAGTCTAGGAGATCAGCAAAGATTACAAATATCTATATCACAAGCTCAATTTCTACAAACATTAATAAAAGTTTCAAATGTAAAAAAAATTTTAGAGATTGGTAGTTTTACTGGATTTAGTGCTTTATCTATGGCTATGGCACTTCCTGCTGATGGAATTTTAATTAGCTTAGATAAAAATCCCGAATTTAGCAATAAGGCTAAATACTTTTATGACAAAGCCAAAGAAAACAGGATTAAACAAATTATCAAACCAGCTATAGAGAGTTTGAAAGAATTAAAAGATACAAAAAAGTTATTTGATTTAATTTTTATTGACGCTGATAAAGAAAATTACTTAAATTATTATGAGTCTTGTATGAATTTAATAGATAAAAAGGGTCTTATAGTTATTGATAATGTATTATGGCACGGTGAAGTTGCCGACAATGCAAATAACGATAAATTTACAAACATTATAAGGGATTTTAATATTCATGTTAAACAAGATAAAAGGATTACAAAGAATATAGTTCCTATTGGAGATGGGTTAACTATTTGTATTAAAAAATAATGTTCACTATTTCTGGATTTTACAAGTTTAAAAGGATTAATTTCTTAAAAAAACACAAAACTTATCTTGAAAACGAAATATCAAATACCAGTATTAGAGGATCAATTATAATCTCTTCAGAAGGTATTAATGGATCTCTTGCAGGCAATAGCAAAGATATTTTTAAAATTTTAAAATTACTAAAAAAAAAATTTAAATTCACAGAATTTGATAGTAGCAATATTTCAACTAGTCGTTTTCAACCATTTCACAAAGCAAAAGTGAAAGTAAAAAAAGAAGTTGTACCACTTGGCTTTAAAATTAAGGGTGAAAGCAAAAGACGTAATAGGTATTTGTCTGGAAATTCTTGGAACAAGTTAATTATAAAAAAAGAAACTCTTTTGATTGACGTAAGAAAACCCTTTGAATATAACGTTGGCACTTTTAAGAATGCAATGAATCCAAATATACAAAATTTTCGAGATTTTCCTAAATTTTTAAATAAAATCGAAAAGACCAAACCTGTTGCGATGTTCTGCACCGGAGGTATTAGATGTGAAAAGGCATCAATTTTTTTAAAACAAAAGGGTTTCAAAAACGTTTTTCAGTTAAAAGGTGGAATAATTAATTATCTCAACAAAACTAAAAAAAAAGATAGTTTATGGAAAGGCGAATGTTTTGTTTTTGATAATAGAGTTTCTTTAAAACATAAATTAAAACAAGGAACTTTTTCAATTTGTGGAGGTTGTCGAAAACCTATATCAACAAAAGATAAGAAATCAAAAAAATATGAAGAGGGCGTTTCTTGTGAAAGATGTTATGACACACTATCAAGTTTGCAAAAGTCAAGATTTCGAATGAGGCAAAATCAAATTAATCTTGCCAAAAAAGCGGGAAAGAAGCATAAGTTTCAAAAGGAATATTAAATATGGATTTAACAAAAGGTTCAATTTGGAAACTTTTAAGAAAAGTAACTATACCCGCTAGCACTGGATCTCTTTTTCAAACTTTTTATAATCTTGTTGATACTTATTTTGCAGGAAGAATTTCTCCAGAAGCACTAGCAGCAATAGCAAAATCTTGGCCAATTTATTTTATAGCAATAGCTGTAGCTGTTGGTATTGGAGCTGGTACAACAGCTTTAATAAGTAACTCTATTGGGGCTAAAGAGGATAGAAAAGCTTCTATGTATGTTGCTCAGTCTATAGTACTAGCGATTGTTGTCTCGATTTTTGTAACTTTGTTTGGTTTAAATTTTTCCGATGAACTTTTAAGAATTATGGGTTCTACTGAAGAAAGTATAATTTTAACGCGTGAATACTTAGATATAATATTTTTTGGTGCAATAATTGTATTAGCTCAGTTATCTTTAAATGGAACTCTGAATGCGCAAGGTGATACGAAAAGTTATAGAAACGTTTTAATATTCACTTTCTTCTTGAATATATTTCTTAATCCTTTATTTATTTTTGGTTATGGGTTTATACCAGCATTCGGAATTACTGGTTTAGCAATAGCTACATTAGTTTCCCAGTGTGTAGGCTTAATATATCTAGCCAACAAAGTTTACTGCTGTAAATTAAAAAAATACTTGTATCTAGAATGCTTTAAACCAAAGTTTGATTATATCAGTACACTTTTTAAACAATCAGTTCCAATAATGTTTACCATGTTAATGATAATGTTTGGAGTATTTAATATTTTCTATTTTGTTGGTCAATTTGGTGAGCTAGCAACAGCAGGTTATGGTACAGCAGTTAGAATAGAACAAGTTTTATTACTACCTGTTATAGGTTTAAACACTGCCGTTTTATCAATTGCCGGTCAAAATTACGGAGCAAAAATGCATTTCAGAGTAAAAGAAGTTTATGGAAAAGCATTAATGTTTGGTTCCGGGTTTATGGTGTTAGCTGGTATTTTTGTTTATTTAACATCTGAAATTATAATTTCTTTTTTTACAAATGACCCTGAGGTCATTCAAAGAGGGGCGCTTTACTTACAAGTCGCTGCTCTTATCGGGCCCGTTTATCCTGTATTTTTTATTACTTCTGCTTTATTCCAAGCGCTTAAAAGACCAATTTATAGTTTATATATGACGATACTTAGACTTACGTTAATACCATTTATGTCTCTCTGGTATGTAATTAATATAAGAAACGGTGAATACCAAGATATTTTCTACACAATTTTGGTAACAAATTGGATGATGGGTTTAGTCGTTTTAACTTTTGTTCCATTTTTTTTGAAGAAAGTATTTAGAGTTTCTTTTAAAAAGTTATTTGTATTTTAGTTTATTTTCTAATTTTCTCACAAGGTAAGAGACTACTAATATTAATATCAAGTATTCTAAAATTAAAAAAGTATATATTTCTAATGGTCTGTAGGTAGTTGTTACTAGTTCATTTGCCTTTCTAGTTAAATCTCCTATTCCTATAATCGAAACTAAAGAAGACATTTTTAAAACATACACAAATTGATTTCCCATTGCAGGCAGCACAACTTTAATTGCTTGCGGCAGGATTACTAATCTCATTTTTTTCCAGAAATTCATTCCAAGTGACTCAGATACTTCATGTTGTCCTTTTGAAATAGAATTTATACCAGCCCGAAAAATTTCTGCTTGAAATGCACTTTCGCTAATAGTTAATGCTATTATGCCTGATACAAATGGTGAGAAACTTACTCCTATCATAATTGGAAGACCGTAATATATCCAAAGAATTAAAACTAATAAGGGAATTGCTCTTACGATTTCGACATAAGTTATATTGAAATAACTTAAAAATTTATTATTAGATAAAGATGGGAGGGCAACTACCAAACCTATAATCATAGCCAGTACTATGGATACTACTGAAATATAAATAGTTGTTGTAATACCGCTAATTAAAAACTTAAGATTTGTTAGACCTTCTATATTATCAGGGCTTAATATATACCAGCCCCATTCATAGTTAGAACTACATCCCTGAAGCAAAAATAGAATAGAGATTAATTTTAAAAATTTCACTATTTAACTATATTTGTTAATGGAGGGTATTGAAACTTAAATTATAAGCTTTTTAAATTGTACTTAGATAGTAATTTCTTAAAATAACCTGAAGCTTGCTTTTTTTTAATCCAATTACTTACATAATCATTCCAAACTTTATCTCCTTTTGGAACCATCATCGCTAAAAATGCTGGATTTTTTCCACCATCAGGAACTATGGCTAATTGAGGATATTTAATAACTAATTTATTCGCTTCAGTTGAACTCGTAATATTTCCATCAGCTCTGCCCGCAAGAACCTCTTGAAAATCTCTAGCCGGGGCTTCAACAGATTGTAGTTTAGATTTCGGAAAAAATTCCTTTGCTTTCTCTTCTTGAGAAGTACCTAATGTTGTTGCAATTTTCACATTACTATTATTTAGCGAATCCCAAGTAGGAAATTTTTTTAAATTCTTTTTTAAAACAAGCGGTACAGTTGCGTACTTATAATACGTAGTAGTAAAACCAGCTACTTCAGCTCTTTTTGGAGTTTTAGTTACACTTGTTGAAATATCGTATCGATCAGCTGTAATCCCAGCCACAATTGTTTTCCACTCTGCAGGCACAAACTTAATTTTTACGCCCATATCTTTTGCAAGTTCTCTCATGACATCAATGTCAAAACCTTTATATTTGTTAGTAGCTGGATCTTTCATGGACATTGGATCCCAATCTCCAGTCGTTCCAACTCTTAACTCTCCATTTTTTTTAATTGTTTGAAGTTTAGACTCCGCGTTTGCTGATGCGGTAATTAATAATAATGTAAAAAGTACTATAATTTTTTTCATGTTTTCTTTTAACTTTTCAGTCGTTCATTTTCCAAACGCATATTGCCCCACATAATGGTTGACTAAAGCAAAATTTTTTTCTATAAAAGAACAAAATAAGAACATTTATGGAGCTGAAAATACCTTATTACATACACAAAGTAGGAGCGGGTTTTCCATCTCCTGCAACAGATTATATAGAGGATGATGTAGATTTAAATCATCATCTTATAAAAAATTCGCCAGCAACATTTATAATTAGAGTTCAAGGCAAGTCTATGAATAGTGTAGGAATCTACGATGGTGATTTATTAATAGTAGATCGAAGTATTAACCCAAAAAATCTTTCAACAGTTATAGCCAATGTCAACGATGAATTAGTGGTGAAAACAATCCTGAAAGAAAAAGGGGAAACATTTTTAACATCTGGATCTAAAAAAAAATCAGAAAGAATTCATTTAGCAAAAGATCAAGAAGTAATTATTTGGGGAGTGGTAACTTATGTCATCCATCAAGTACACAACTAAGAAAAATAGAATAGCCTTAGTAGATTGTAATTCATTTTACGTATCCTGTGAGAGACTTTTTAATCCTAAGATACAAAAAAAAGCTGTAGTAGTTTTATCAAATAATGATGGATGTGTAATATCTAGATCAAGAGAAGCAAAAGATTTAGGTATTAAAATGGGAGAGCCCTACTTCAAAGTAAAAGAATTAGTAAAAAAAAATAAAGTTGAAGTGTATTCGTCAAACTATGCATTGTATGGAGATATATCGAGAAGAGTTATGAAAGTATTAAAAACTTTTTCACCAAAAGTAGAAATTTATTCAATCGATGAAGCTTTTATTGATTTATCTTTTATAGATGAAAAAGGAGTTGAAGATTATGGAAGAGAGATAAGATCAAGAGTTCTTAAGTGGACGGGTATACCAACAAGCGTAGGTATAGCCAGCACAAAAACATTAAGTAAAGTAGCCAATCATATAGCAAAAAAAGAAAAAGCAGGTGTAATTTATTTAAATACAAATATTGATGAAAGATTAAAAAGATTTCCAATCGAAGATGTTTGGGGGGTAGGTAAACAGCTATCTAAGTTTTACCATAAGAACAATATAAGCAACGCTTATGATTTAAAAAATGTTTCAAACACGTGGGTAAAAAAAGGAACAAATGTTTTAGGCGCAAAAACAGCGATGGAACTAAGAGGAATACCTTGTATTGACTTACAAATAGATCAAGAGAAAAGGAAGAATTGTTGTGTCTCAAGATCATTTGGTAGAAAAGTAAAAGATTTAAATGAATTAGAGGAATCAGTTATTACACATTGCTTGAATGCAGCAGAAAAAATTAGAGCTGATGATCAAATAGCAAAAACAATAACAGTATTTATCAGAACGAGTCCATTTGATAAAAATAGAAGATACTACTCTAATTCAAAAACAATAGATTTAGCAATCCCTACTAGTAATAGCATAGAATTAATAAAAAATGCTGTCAAAGCACTAACCGATATATACAAATACGGTTATGCTTATCAAAAAGCTGGAATAATCTTATCAGGATTGAAAGATGCAAATCAAAATGATCAGAATCTTTTAACTCCACTTCTTGAAAACAAATCTAAGAAACTAATGAAAGCTATAGATTATACTAATACAAAATACGGACGATATGCGATCAGTATAGCTCAAGCAGGACTAAGCAAAGGTTGGAAAATGAGAAGAGAACATTCATCTAAAATAGATACTGCTTCATTTGACTCTTTGCCTAAAATAATAGTATAAAAAAATACGGGGTGTCAGAAAGACTGAGATTATACCCGACGAACCTGACCGGTAATTCAGTAAGGGAGCTATGAATAAAATACTTTTATCGCAACAAACAACAATAGCTATCACAATATTAATTGGCCTGTTCTTTATATGGCTGGGTTACTTAAATAATAAAAAAATATTTAATAATAAAAATTATATTGTTGGTGATAGGGATGAAAATACATTTTCATTAACTTCGAGCCTAACAGCATCAGCACTGGGAGCTTGGATTTTATTTGGCCCTCCTTCTGCAGCAACTTGGGGAGGGATAGGTGCCGTAATCGGTTATGCATTAGGTACGGCCGCGCCAATGTTATTTCTTTACAATTTTGGCCCTAAAATCCGAAAAGAATTTCCAAACGGTTTAACACTAACTGAATTTATACAAAAAAGATTTGGTCAAACTATATTAAAATTAAGTTTATTCTTAATGCTATTTTATTTGATAATTTTTTTAATTGCTGAGGTGACGGCTATAGCATTTTTATTAAATTATATTTCAAAAATTCCATTATGGGTTACCGCAGGTTTAACTTTAATCATTTGTTTACTTTATATATTAAGAGGGGGTTTTAAACTTTCAATTATTACTGACAAATATCAGTTTATTTTTATAATGAGCATTATTTTATTTTCATTAATTTTAGTTTTAAGCAACTTAAATCTAACTAGCTATGAAATAATAAAAATAAATTCACCACAATTAATAAGCAAAAATTATTTACCCAACTACACAGCTGGTTTAACTTTTTTCATAGCGGTGGCTTGTACTAATTTATTTCATCAAGGAAATTGGCAAAGAGTTTTTTCAGCAAAAAATAATTCAATTTTAAAAAAAAGTTTAATTAATGCATCTATTATAATTTTTATAATAGTTTTTTGGATGGGATATTCAGGTTTAATATCTTTTTCATTAAATTCAAAAGTTACTCCAGATCTTGCTTTCTTTAACTTAATTCTGGATGAAAAAAAATCTCTTATAGTTGTGTCAGTATTAATTTTAGCATTGTCATTAACATTAAGCACCATTGACACATTAATAAATGCTATATCAAGTTTACTAATCGTGAATGGTAGTCAAATAAATAAAATGGTTAAAGGAAAAAAAATTAAAGAAAAAACAAATTTTATTATTTTATTTATATGTTCTATAGTTTTTATTTTTTCATCAAGAGGATATAGCATATTATACTTATTTTTACTTGCTGATCTTCTTTGCTGTGCTGCTGTTGTTACAATTTTTTATGGTTTTTTTAACAAAAATATTAATCCTAAACTTGCAGCTTATTCAATAATTCTTGGTTTAATTTTTGGTCTTTTGTTTTTTCCAAGTCAAAATTTTGAGACAAGTATTTTAGTAGGAAATTTGATATCAATCGATAATTTTTCAATTTTTATTAGAACAAATCTACTTTTTATATCTTTTCTTATATCTCTATTTGCTCCTCTTATAATAATTTTATTTCACTCTTTACGCAATTCGTTAAGGTAAATTATTACTGCTATCCATATAAATAAAAAACTTATTAATTTTTCTATTTCAAGTGGTTGACCAAGGTAATAAATACTTAAAAAAAATTGAGCTGTTGGTGTCAAAAAAAATATCATGCTCGCAGGTCCTATTCCTATTAATTCAAATCCTTTTATGTACATAAAGAGAGGAACGAGTGTCATAAATCCTGCAAAAAACAAATAAAAAGATAATGTAGGATTATCAAATCCAAAGACATTTGTATTATTGAAAACAAGAGAGCTGAATAAAATTAAAGCTATTGGGGATATCAACAAAGTTTCAAAAAATAATCCTATATCTGAAGAAATATTTATTTTTTTTCTTATTAAAGTATAAAAACTAAATGTGATTGCGACTGTTAAACCAATCCATGGAATATTCTTAAATTCAATTAGTAAATAAATTATAGATAAAAAAACAAGAAATATAGCGATTGATTTATTTCTATTAATTTTTTCTTTTAAAAATATCTTTCCCAAAAAAACACTTAATATAGGAAAAATATAATATCCAAGCGATGCATCTAGCATATTGTTTACTGAGATAGAATAAAGCCATGTAAACCAATTAATAGAAACTAAAACTCCAGTAATAAATAATAAACCTAAGGTATTTAGAGATTTAGATACTTTTTTAAATTCTGACCACTTTCCAAAATAAAAGGTTGTAAATACTAAAAGGACTGTTGTCCAAATAGTACGATGTATTGTCAATTCAACAGGTGACGCAAAAGACACAAATTTGAAATAAATTACACCAATGATACCCCACCAAAGAGAAGCGCCTACAGTAAATAAAGATCCTTCAAATAATTTTTTTTTCATTTCACCATTTTTTTGATTGATTTATATGGTAATAATTTAATAATTAGTACTAAATAACACTGGAAATACGGAAGAGTGGGTGAGCGGTTGAAACCAGTTGGTTGCTAACTAACCGTACGAGTAACATCGTACCGAGAGTTCGAATCTCTCCTCTTCCGCCAGTTATTTAAAAAATTCCTCAATTTTAACTGGTTCCTTACTAATCATGTATTTATATACATTAACGTTTTCCAGAACTCTCTGAACATAATTCCTAGTTTCTTTAAACCTTATTAATTCAATCCAGTCTATATAACTTAATTGATTTTTAGTTGGATCACCATTAACTCTTCTCCAAGTTTTTACCCTATTAGGACCCGCGTTATAGGCTGCTATTGCGAATGGATAAACTCCGTTATAATCTGTTAATAATCCGTCAAAATAATAAGACCCTAATTTTATATTATAAATAGGATCATCTGTTAAACCACTAATGCTATAAGGCAGCTTTGCTTGCTTTGCTACAATCTTTGCGGTGTATTTCATTAACTGCATCATGCCTCTAGCACCAGCATAACTGTTTGCTTTACTATCAAATTCACTTTCTTGTCTAATTATAGCATGTATCATTTCACTCGGGGGCATAGGTTTGTTGTTAATTTCTCTTGGCGTTGAAATAATCGGATAATTATATTTTAAATAAAATCTTCTTTCATAGGAAGCTTTTTTAGAAATTTGAATAGCAAAATCATATCTCTCTATTTCTGTGGATAACTTTGCCGCTAATACTTCGCTACCTTGCTCAATATTTAAATTTGCTAGATGTTTAAGCACATCTTTTGAATATTTTGTGTGATCTAGCTCTTTGAGAATTTTAATAATTCTAACAAGTCTATTTTTTGAGAATTCTTTTTCATAATCTTTGGAATATGAAGCATCTTCTTTTAAAGTAAATTCTCCTCCATAATTAATTTCTTTGAAACTAAGCTGTCCATAATATGTTGTTAAAAATTTTGAGCCAGCTTTAAAATATTCTTCAGCTTTTTTGGTGTTACCGGTTTCTTGATATGACTTTCCTAACCAGTAAGCACCCCTTGCTACACTAATAGGGTAACTTACATTGTCATAAAAATTTAAAAAATGGTTTATAGCATATTCTTGTGATTTAAGGAATGAATGGGCAATCCAACCCGCTAACCACTCAGCTTCTGCAAATTCTGGTCCTGAAGAGAGTGAGTGTTCACTTGCTACTTTATAAGCAGTTTTATACCTTTTTTTATAAATTAAACTTCTAACTATACTTTCTCTTTGTTTCCACCATAGGTCAGCTCTTACTAGTTCTTCCTCTGATCTATTTGAATTATCGTAAAGAATTTGAAGAGAAGACTCTAACCTTCCTCTTCTGTTTCTCCATTTTAATCTATCGTATTCAAGTCCAATATCTTTTTTAAATCTATCAGGAACTTTTGCAATAGCATTATCAACTCCGTAAGAGTTACTCATTAATATTTGTCTAGCGTTATATAAGGCTTTAAAATCTGATGGCAAATAGACAAGCATTCTCTTAAGATCCCAATATTTTCTGTTCCAGGCCAAATAATCTGCTCTTTTAATATGATCTTCACTATCTAATATTGATTTGAATTTCTTTCGATAAAATCTTAATTGACTCTTACTTAAATCTGCATTTATCCAACCTTCCTTAACTAATTCTTTAGAACTATTAATATCTTTAAGATCAAAATATGCTTCACCTAATTTTAGTTTTCCTGTACCGCTAACAGGCGGAAAATCTTCAAACCATCTAATTATATTTTTAGGAGAGGAATTTTTGAGATAAATTTTTTGTTCAGCTAAATATTGTAATCTTCCTATTCTTGGAAAATCTGAATTATTTCTTATAAAGTTTTCATATGTTGAAAATGTTGCATTGTTTGAACTCTTCATTAAATAAAGCCACTGAACAAATAATTTAAAGTCTTTATCTTTTATTTTTTCAGATGTTTTGTATCCGGTAATCACTTTTCCTGATTTTATTTGACTAAATGCTATTTTTGCCCTTTCAAAATCTTTTTGATTTAAAAACTTTGATTTTTTAACTGAAGCAGTTGTTTTTCTAATTGTTTTTGGCTTTTTTTGAGGTAATACGAAGGCATCGATATTAATTTTTTTTTCAATTTTTTTTACTATTTTTTCTTCTTCTTTTGTTTTTACTTTAATTTTCTCTTTAACCTCCTCATTTTTTTGAGTAGTTTCAGTTTTAATAATTGGTTTTGATTGTGGTAATAAGTCTTTACTTGATGCTCTAGGCTTTTCAATTTTTTTAAAAACTGAAGGTTTGTCTTTAGGCAATATGAAATTTTCATCAGCTAAACTGATGTGATTTGTATCAATTAAAAGCAATAAAATAGCTAGACTAATTAATCGAATAAGCATAAAAATAGATAATAATTAATCTTATATTGATTTATGTTCAAAGGTTCAATCGTAGCGTTAATAACACCGTTTAAAAATAATAAATTAGACGAGGCCAATTATAGTAAAATATTACACCACCATCTTAAAAATGGCACTAATGGCGTTGTACCGGCTGGTACAACTGGCGAGTCTCCAACTTTATCTCATATTGAACATAAAAAAGTAATTGAGATAGCAATTAAAGAATGTAAAGGTAAAATTCCAGTTATAGCTGGTACTGGCTCTAATTCTACTTCAGAAGCAATAGAACTTTCGAAACATGCGGAAAATGCTGGTGCAGACGGTCTACTCATTGTAACGCCATATTATAATAAACCAACTCAGGAAGGATTATACCAACATTATAAGTCAATTAATGACAGCGTAGGTATTCCAATCATCATTTATAATATACCTTCTAGATCTGTTATTGATATGACAGTAGATACAATGGCAAGATTATATGAGTTAAAAAATATTAAAGGTGTAAAAGATGCTACAGGTGATTTAAACAGGGTATCTATGCAGCTTAACAAAATGGGAAAAGAGTTTATCCAATTAACCGGAGAGGATGATAATGCGCTCGAATTTAATAAAAGGGGAGGCGTTGGTTGTATAAGTGTTACCGCTAACGTTGCAACAAAACTTTGCGCCGATTTTCATAAAGCCTCCTTGTCGAAAGACAATGAAACTGCACAATCGATCAATAATCTTTTGTCTCCATTACATAAAGCACTCTTCATTGAAAGCAATCCTTCACCGGTAAAATATGCTGCATCTCTTTTAAAGCTTTCTCCGGCAGAAGTAAGACTGCCATTAGTACAAGTAACTGAAAAAACAAAAAAAGAAGTAGAAAAAGCACTTAAATTTGCAAAACTACTCTAATGAAATCAAAAAATGTTTCTCAAAAAATTATTTGCTTAAACCGCAAAGCAAGTTTTAATTACTATTTTAAAGAATTATATGAAGCTGGTATTGTGTTAAAAGGGTCCGAGGTGAAATCATTACGAATTGGCAAAGGAAGTATAGCCGACTCTTATGCTGTAGACATAGGTGGTGAAATATTTTTAATCAATTCACATATTCCATTGTATAAGCAATCTTCATACAATAATCATGATCCAAAAAGAGAGAGAAAATTACTACTGTCAAAAAAACAAATTAATACTCTAATTGGTAGAATTAATCAGGAAGGAATGACCATTGTACCAACAAAAATGTACTTTTATAAAGGTAAAGCAAAAATACAAGTAGCTGTAGGCAAAGGGAAAAAATTATATGATAAAAGGTTAGTTAAGAAAAAAAGAGATTGGCAGAGAGAAAAAGCAAAAATTTTTAGTAGAAAAAACAAATGATTTATTTAAATATAGGGTCAAATCTTCCGTTAGAGGAGGGAGGTAGAGAAACCAATATATTAAAAGCAATAAACTACTTAAAGAATTTAAATTTAAAGTTAATAAAAATATCGAGTTTATATGAAACTCCATCATACCCAAATAGTTCAGATCCAAAATTTATAAATCTATGTGTCAAATTTGAAAGCAACCTTAAAGCAATTGAGTTACTCAATGAATTAAAAAAAATTGAAAAAAAACTCGGAAGAACTCGGATTAAAAAGAATGAGCCAAGAACATGTGATATAGATATAATCGATTTTAACGGTGAAATTATTAAAAACGATGAACTAGAAACGCCACACCCAAGGCTACATTTAAGAAATTTTGTAATTTACCCTTTAAAAGAGATTGAGCCTAATTGGTTTCATCCAATATATAATAAAAATATAGATAGTTTTTTTAAAGAATTAGATAAAAATTCCCATAATGAGATTACAAGACTTATTAAAAGTGGTATATTGAATTAATGATTAATAACAATGAATTAATAAATGAAATTAAGTCTTATAATAAATTTCTAAATCATGACTCACTAAATAAGGCATTTAAATTTGCTATTGACGCTCATAAGAACCAAAAAAGAGATGAAGGCGTTCCATACATTATTCACCCAGTGGCTGTAGCAAAAATTCTCACAGATTTAAAACTTGATAGTGCAACTATTACTACTGGATTGTTACATGACACAATCGAAGATACTAAAGTAACTTATGAAACAGTTAAAAAAGAATTTGGTGAAGAGGTTGCAAATTTAGTTGATGGAGTGACTAAAATTTCTGCTCTTGAAGATAAAGCTTCGAGTGACTCTAAAGCTGAAAATTTTAGAAAGTTAATCTTAGCAACTTCTAAAGATATCCGTGTTTTATTGGTAAAATTAGCAGACAGACTACACAACATGAGAACTATCAAATTTGTTAAAGGTAAAGAAAAAATGGTGCGAAAAGCAAAAGAGACCATGGAAATTTATGCACCTTTAGCAGATAGAATGGGAATGAATAGGATACGAGATGAATTAGAAGATTTATCTTTTGAAATATTAAACAAGAAAGCAAGGGATTTGATACAAGAAAGACTTAAGTTTATTAAAAACAATAGAGATGACAATTTTAAAATGATTTCAGTAGATTTAATAAATCTACTAAAAGAAAATGGAGTCACGGCTCAAATAGCAGGGAGGGAAAAAACTCCTTTTTCAATTTGGCGTAAGATGCAAAACAAAAAAATATCTTTAGAACAATTGACTGACATTGTAGGTTTTAGAATTTTATTAAATTCTGTTGAGGATTGTTATAAAACTCTTGGTATTTTACATTCCAAATACTCTGCAATTCCAGGAAAATTTAAAGATTATATTTCTACACCTAAAATTAATAAGTATAAATCTATCCATACTGCTTTAATAGGTCCATATAAACAAAGAATTGAAATACAAATAAGAACTTATGAAATGCATGAGTTTGCTGAAAGAGGTATCGCATCTCATTGGAAATATAAATCTTCAGAAAAATTTTCTGAACTTTCTTGGAAAGAATATGATTGGCTAAGAGATTTAGTTGAAATTATTGAAACAGGAAATAGTCCTGAGCATTATTATGAATTTACAAAATTGCAAATGTTTCAAGATAACGTTTTTTGTTTTACACCCAAAGGAGCAGTAATTAAATTACCTAAAAATGGTACCCCAATAGATTTTGCTTATGCTGTTCACACTAAAGTTGGCGATACAGCTATAGGATGTGAAATTAATGGTAAAGAAATGCCAGTCCAAACAATACTTAAAAATGGAGATATGGTTAAAATTCTTACATCTGCAAATGTTTCACCTTCTCTTCATTGGTTGTCATCTTCAAAAACAGGAAAGGCACGTGCTTCAATAAGAAGGTATTGGCAAGGCAGGAGTAATAAACAGCAGAACGAGGAAAAAGTATATAATACATCTTTAATAATTGACTTGCCTCATAATCCTGGTGTTTTAGGAGAAATAAGTACTTTAATTGGTCTCAACAAAAGTAATATTGTGAATATTGAACTTTTAAAAAGAAAAGAAGATTATTTACAATTTTCTTTCGATATTCAGATTAAAGATTTGAAAAATTTTACAAACTTGATAAGTCAGATTAAACAAAAAGATTATAAATTTAAAATAGTTAGACATAAAAATAAAAAAAATGCTTTCTTACAAAGAATCTTTGAAAATTTTAAAAGAAGCTAATGCCCTTATAGAGGGTCATTTTATATTATCTTCAGGATTACACAGTCCACAATACGTTCAATGCGCCCAATTAATGAGCAAACCAGACAAAGCAAAAAAGATTTGTGAGTCTCTCTCAGAAAAAATTAATAGTGAATTTAAAGAATTTGACATTATATTATCTCCTGCTATGGGAGGCATTGTAATCGGCTATGAGATTGGTAGATTATTAAATAAAGAGACTATATTTTCCGAAAGAGTTAATGGAGAATTTAAACTAAGAAGAGATTTTATAATAAAAAAAGATCAAAATGTTTTAATTGTAGAAGATGTTATTACTACAGGAAAATCAAGTTTAGAATGCTCAAAATTAGTATTAGATAACGAAGCAAATATTGTTGGATATGCATGTTTGATTAACAGGTCCAATGGAAAATCTTCTTTAAAAGGAAAAATTGTTTCTCAGGTTGATTTAAATATTCCAACATACACAGAAGAAAATTTACCAAGTAGCTTATCATCTCTTAAAGCAGTAAAACCTGGAAGCAGAAATCTTTAATGAGTAAAATCAGACTTGGAGTGAATATAGACCATGTTGCAACTGTAAGAAACGCAAGAGGTGAAGCTTATCCTAGTCCTTTGAGAGCAGCTTTGTTGGCAGAGAAGAGCGGGGCTAAGTCTGTTACAATACATTTAAGAGAAGATAGACGTCATATAAAAGAATTAGATCTTAAAGAAATTAAATCGAAATTAAAAATTCCACTTAATCTTGAAATAGCCGCTACTAACGAAATGCTGAAAATAGCTTTAAAAAGCAAACCAGATTTTATTTGCATCGTTCCAGAGAAAAGGCAAGAATTAACCACAGAAGGTGGTTTAAACTTAAGCCATAGGAATAAATTTTTAAATAAATTGATAAAAAAACTAAAAAAAAATAGATTCAGAGTAAGTTTATTTATTGAACCTAGCATCCAAGATGTAAAAAAGTCACAAGAATTAAAGGCTGATTGTGTGGAAATTCATACAGGAAGATTTTGCAATCTTGTTAATAAAAATAAAAATTTCAATTACGAACTTAATAGGATTAAAAAAGCTGTTGTTTTGGGTAACAAACTAGGTTTAGAGGTACATGCAGGTCACGGTCTGACATTTAAATCTGCTAAAATATTAAAAAAAATCAATGGAATTAATGAATTTAATATTGGACATTTTCTTATTGGAGAGTCAATTTTTGAAGGTTTAGGCAAAACTATTAAAAAATTTAAAAGGATTTTGCATAAATGAAACTATTCGGTGTTGGCACTGATATAATACAAGTAAATAGATTAAAAAAATCTCTTAACAAAAAACCATTTTTATCAAGAATATACAGCAAGGAAGAAATTTTAAAGTGTAAAAGAAGTAAAGTAAATTCTAATTGTTTTGCAAAAAGATTTGCTGCTAAAGAGGCATTCTCAAAAGCCTTAGGAACAGGTATATCTAAAGGTATAAGTTTCAATGAAATCATCGTTTTAAATGAAAAATCTGGTAAACCATATATAAAGTTAATTAATAAGACAAAAAAAATTGTCGAGAGAAAACTAAAAAAAAAAGTATACAAAATCTCTTTGTCAATTGCAGACGAAAAAGATTATGCCGTTGCGTTTGTTACAATTTCAATATGAAAAAAAATATAAAAAATGTTGTAATAGATAATATCAAAACTCTCATTTATGCTCTTATTATTGCTATACTTTTAAGATCTTTGTTGTATCAGCCTTTTTATATTCCATCATCATCAATGGAACCAACTTTGCTTGTTGGTGATAGATTGTTTGTTTCTAAATTCGCTTATGGTTATAGCAAACATTCATTTCCATTTAGTCCACCCATATATAAAAAAAGAATATTTTTTAAAGAGCCGCAGAGAGGAGATCTAGTGGTCTTTAAAACACCATCAGACAATAGAACTGATTACATTAAAAGATTAATAGGCAAGCCGGGTGATACTCTACAATTTAAAAATGGAGATATTTATTTAAATAAAAAGAAAATAATAAAAAATAAAATAGATGAAAGTATGAGTATTAGATGTGGTAAAATAAATTTTCCTGTAAAAATTTATGAGGAAACTTTACCAAATGGAGTAAAATATAAAGCCGTTTATAACAGTGCTGGAACCCTTCAAAATACAGATGTGTACACAGTACCAGATAACAATTATTTTTTATTAGGTGATAATAGAGACTGTTCAAAGGATAGCAGATTTCTATCCGAAGTAGGCTATGTAAATAAATTAAATTTAGTTGGAAAAGCAGAACTAATTTTTTTTTCAAATGATACATTGAAGAGCAGTGTTTTAAAATTTTGGAATTGGAAAAACTCTTTTAGATTTAAAAGAACATTTAAAAAATTATGATTAGTAGATTAAAAGATTTAGAGGAGGCTATTAAATATAAATTTAATTCTAAAGACCTATTGACACGGTGTTTAACCCACAAAAGCTATGATGAATATATTAATAATGAAAAACTTGAATTTTTAGGAGACAGAGTTTTAGGACTAGTGATTTCAAAAAATTTACTAATTAAATACCCTAATGAGAAAGAGGGTGTTATCGACAAAAAATATGCAAATCTTGTTAATAAAAAAAAATGTGCGGAAATTGCTAATATACTAAATTTAAAAAAATACATGTTGTTAGGTTCAAATTACAAAAAAAATGAGCACAAAAATGAAAAGATTTCTGGGGATTGTCTAGAGGCACTTATCGGAGCAATTTTTATAGATGGTAATTTAAAAAATGCAGAGAAATTTATTTTAAAATATTGGGACTCTTCTCTCAAGCAGTCTGATTTAACAATCGTCGATTCAAAAACAAAATTACAAGAATATAGTCTTAAAAAATTTAAAAAACTTCCTACTTATACTTTATTAAAAACTTCTGGGCCTCATCATAAACCAATTTTTAAAGTTACTGCTAAAACACCTAATTCAAAAATGATTACTGCAACTGGATCATCAAAAAAAGAAGCTCAACAAAATGCAGCAAAAAAATTAATTGAAGATTTAAAAATATGAACTGGGAAGATGAGGGCTATTTATTAAGTAAAAAAAAGTTTCGTGAAAATGCAGTTATAATTAGTGCTTTTACTAAAACACACGGTAAAATTTCAGGAATAGTTTATGGGGGCACTTCAAGAAAGATTAAAAACTATTTACAAATAGGAAACAAAATATTCTTAATACACAACTCAAAAAATCGTAACAAATTAGGTTATTTAAAAACTGAAATTATAGAAGCTGTTAGCCCTAGATATTTTAATGATAAAAAAAGATCTTACCTAATTTTATCTGTTGCTGACTTACTTAATTCTTTACTACCAGATGAAGAGCCACATAATAATATTTATTTATCATTAGATAATCTAATAAGAAACTTAGATGATAAAAGTTGGCCTTTAATTTATTCATTTTGGGAGGTAAATCTTATTAAGGAATTAGGTTTTGGATTTACAACTGACAATGCAAGTTCTTCAAAAGATATTTTATCTATAAACATAGATAATATTTCATATAAAATTCCAAAGTTTATCATTAATGGCAAAATTCCAGACAATTTTTCAAAAGAAATTATAAATCACGCTTTATCTTTTACTCGGAATTTGATGTTAAATAAATTTTTTTTACCTAATAATTTGTACTTACCAAAGTCCAGGGTACTTTTTGAAAGTTGTTTTTCCTAATATTTGTTTATTTTTTTCGCAATATCTAGTGCAAAATAAGTTACTATAGCATTTGAGCCTGCTCTTTTTAGTGAAATTAAACTTTCATAGACAACATTTTCATTTAAACTTTTATTTTTAATTGAATTAACAATCATCGCGTACTCACCTGAAACTTGATATGAAAATACTGGTATTTTAAAATTTTGTTTTATTTGACTTATAATGTCAAGATAAGGCATGCCAGGTTTTACCATAACAAAGTCAGCTCCCTCTTTAATATCTAAACCAACTTCTCTTAAAGACTCTGTATAATTTCTCATATCCATTTGGTAAGTTTTTTTATCACCTTTTAATTTTTGTTTCGATCCTATAGCATCTCTAAAAGGCCCATAAAAACTTGAAGCATATTTAACAGCATAAGATAATATTTGAGTATCTTTTAATTTTTTCTTATCTAGAGCCTTTCTAATAATTCCTACTCTTCCATCCATCATATCTGAGGGGGCAATAACATCGGAACCTATTGATGCTTGTAATAAAGCTTGTTTCTCTAAAATCTTTAGAGTTTCATCATTATCAATTTTACCGTTTAATATTATTCCGTCGTGACCGTGAGATGTATATGGATCTAAAGCCACATCAGTCATAACACCAAATTTATTATATTTTTTTTTTATTAATTTTATAGCTCTACAAACAAGATTATTTTCATTTAGAGCTTCAGAACCGTTACGATCTCTTTGATGATTAGAAGTATTTGGAAAAAGCGCTATCATAGGTAACTTAAATTTTTCTGCTTCATCTAAAATGCTTGATAATTTATCTAGAGAATATCTGTAGATACCTGGCATTGTCTTAATCTTTTCTTTTTTATTTTTACCTTCAGTTAAAAATATTGGTAAAATTAAATCATTTGCGGATAAGTTGTTTTCTGAAATTAGTCTTCTAACCCAATCAGAGTTGCGAACTCTTCTCAATCTTGTTGATGGAAATTTGCCTAAAATCTTCATTTTTTAATTTTTTTATAATATTTTTTATGCGACAAATATAATATTATACCTTATAAGCAAAGTAATTTAATAGATAAATATGTCTAATTCAGCAACATCTGAAGATTTTTATCAAGTTCCGGATCTAACATTTAATATTAATAAATTAAGATCCGACCTTGAGATAATTTTAAAAAATTCAAAATATCAAACACTTGGAATAACAAATTTTGCTGCAATTCCAATGAATAAAATTCCGGGTGATGAAAGCTCGATACAAGGTCACAATGTTAGAGGAATATATTATACAAAACCAGATGAGTCTGGAAAAGAAGTTGTTAGAGATAAACCAATAGATGAGTCCAAATATTCAGAAATAACAAAAGAATTTAAAAACACCTATTTTGAAGAAGTTTATAATATATTAAGTAAAAAATTTAAGTTAGGAAGAGTAAGAATATTATTAAAAGAACCTAGATCCACTTTAAGTTGGCACAGAGATCCTGAACCGAGATTACATATACCAATAATAACTAATCCTGGTTGCAAAATGGTTATAGAGGATGTTGCAAAGCATATGCCAGCTGATGGAAAAGTTTGGATTACGAATAATACAAGATATCATAATTTCTTTAATGGAGGCGAGCAAAATAGAATTCATATTGTTGCCTGTATGTTGGAAAACAGATTCAACTAATTGAATTCAATATTTAAAAAAATTTGTATTTCATCTGATCACGCAGGTTACGAGATTAAAGAATTTATCAAAGAACTATTAATTAAATCAAAAATATCCACTATAGATTTAGGACCTTTTTTGAAGAAATCAGTTGATTATCCTGATTATGCTAAAAAAGTCTCAAATAGAGTTTCTAAAAAAAAAAGCGAAGTAGGCATATTAGTTTGTGGTTCTGGCACAGGTATGGCAATTTCAGCCAATAAAACAAAAGGAATTAGGGCTGCCGTAGGATATAATATCAAATCAACCCAATTGTCTCGCCAGCATAATAATGCTAATGTATTGTGTTTAGGTTCAAGATTGACTAAAAGAAAAGACATTAAAAAAATTATTAAAATTTTTTTAAATACAAAATTTGAAGGTGGAAGACACAAAAGGAGAGTTAAAAAAATTTAAATGTCATCGGTAACTAAAATAAAAAGGATATCAAGTAACTTTTTTGAGAGAGATTTAAAAGACTCAGATGAGGATCTATTTAACTCAATTGCACAGGAGTTTGTTAGACAAAAAAATCATATTGAATTGATTGCATCTGAAAATATTGTTTCTAGAGCTGTTTTAGAGGCCCAAGGTTCAGTTTTGACAAATAAATATGCTGAGGGTTATTCTGGTAAAAGATATTATGGAGGTTGCGAGTTTGTTGATATATCTGAAAACTTAGCGATAGAGAGAGCAAAAAAACTCTTTAATAGTAAATTTGCAAATGTACAGCCACACTCAGGTGCACAAGCTAATGGAGCTGTATACTTAGCTTTAATTAAACCAGGAGACACTATATTAGGTATGAGTTTAAATTCTGGTGGGCATTTAACCCACGGAGCTAAACCAGCACAATCAGGTAAATGGTTTAACGCGGTACATTATGATGTCAAAGAGGACACAGGTTTAATTGATTATGAAAATGTAGAAAAGCTAGCTTTAGAACACAAGCCAAAATTAATTATTGCTGGAGGCAGTGCTTACTCACGAGTTATAAACTTTAAAAAATTCAAAGATATTTGTAAAAAAGTTAATGCTTATTTCTTAGTTGATATGGCTCATTTTTCTGGGTTGGTGGCTGGTGGCGCTTACCCCAATCCTTTAGAATATGCAGATGTTGTAACATCTACAACTCATAAAGTTCTGAGAGGACCGCGTGGCGGAATAATTTTAACAAATAATGAGACTCTTTATAAAAAATTTAACAGCGCTGTTTTTCCTGGTCTTCAAGGCGGGCCGCTAATGCACGTAGTGGCGGCTAAAGCTGTTTGCTTTAAAGAAGCCTTGAGTGAAGAATTTAAAAAATATACTTCAGATGTAATTTCAAATGCAAGAATTTTAAGTGAAACACTTATTGAAAACAACTTTAAAATATTTTCAGGAGGAACCGATACTCATCTAATGTTGGTTGATTTAAGACCATACGGAGTTACAGGTAAAGATGCTGAAGAAAGTTTAGGTAGAGCAAATATAACTTGTAATAAAAATGGTATTCCTTTTGACACGCAAAGTCCAATGATTACCTCAGGTATTAGATTAGGAACACCTGCTGCTACAACAAGAGGTTTTCAAGCAGAAGAATTTAAATTAGTTGGAAAACTTATAACAAAAGTTATTAAAGGACTTTCAGAAAACCCAAAAAATAATACAAAAATTGAAAATGAAGTCCAGAAAGAAGTTGTTCAGCTCTGTTCTGATTTTCCAATATATAGCGGATAATAAAATATTCTATGATTTGTCCTTTTTGTAGAGAAAAAGATACATCAGTAGTTGACTCAAGACCAACTGAAGATGGCACAGCAATAAGAAGAAGAAGATTATGCCCCTGTAGTAAAGCTGTTAGATTTACTACGTTTGAAAGAGTTCAATTTAGAGAATTAACCGTAATAAAAAAAAATGGAAGAAGATCTCCATTTGATAGAGAGAAGCTGGCAAAATCCCTTTTTACAGCTTTAAAAAAAAGGCCGTTCGATGCCGATACTATTGAAAAAATTGTTTCAAAAATTTCAAGAGAACTTGAAGAAATGGGACAATCTGAAATTCAATCAAGTATTATTGGAAGAAGAGTGATGGACGAGCTTAAGGAACTCGATAAAATTGCCTATATAAGGTTTGCCTCAGTATATACAAATTTTAAGGAGGTAGGAGAATTTGGTGAATATATTGATGAGTTACATGGCAAGTCAAAAAAGAAATAAAACAAAAGCAAAACATATTGAAAATTTAGCCTTGGCATTTGAATTGGCAAAGATAAATTTGGGCTCAACAAAAGAAAATCCCTCTGTAGGATGCGTTGTTGAAAAAAATGGTAGCATAATTTCCAGTGGTTACACATCTATAAATGGCAGACCTCACGCGGAATACAACGCTTTAAATAAAAATATTAATTTTAAAAATTCAAATGTTTATGTAACTCTTGAACCATGTACACACTATGGAAAAACACCTCCATGTACAAATATTATAAAAAAAAAAAAAATAAAAAGGGTTTTTTACTCAATTAATGATATAGACAAAAGAAGTAAAAATAAGTCTCAGAAAGCACTTAGTAAAAAAAATATATCAATTAATAAATTTTTACTAAAAAAAAAAGCTCAAAAGTTTTATGAAAGTTATCATAGGTTTAAAAAAAATGATTTACCAATAATTGATGTTAAATTGGCTTTATCAAAAGACTATTTTACAATTAGCAAAAAGAAAAAATGGATTACAAATGAGCAATCACGTAGGTTGTCACATTTTTTAAGAACTCAATATAACGCTTTGTTATCAACTTCAAAAAGCATAAATAATGATAACTCATTGTTAAACTGTAGGATTGATGGATTGGAAAATAAGTCACCAAATTTGATTATTTTAGATAGGTATCTAAAAATTAAAAAAAATTTAAATATTTTTAAAAAAAAAATAGATAGAAAAATTTATATATACACAACAAATAATGATGAAAAAAAAATTTATTGGCTAAAAAAAAACAACGTTAAGGTGATATTAGTTGATAAAATGAAGACAAGAGATGATTATATTAAGATATTTAGGTCATTTACCAAATTAAATTTTTTAAGAGTTTTCGTTGAATCTGGGTTAACTTTAGTTAATTTTCTTATAAATAAAAAATTATTAAATAATATTTATATTTTTAAAACTGATACCAATTTGAATAAAAATGGTTTTAATAACTCTAGCAATAAACTAATTAAAAAGATAAAACTAAGAAACAAACTTAAAGTTTATTTAAACAGTGACAGTGTCTACTTAGAAAGATTAAATTAATGTTTAACGGAATTATTAAAAGTACAGGTACAATTAAAAATATTAAAAAAAGGAAAAAGAGTATGATGCTTTCAATTTACTCAAATTTGAAACTAAAAAAAAATTCTTTGGGAGACTCAATTTCTTGCGATGGAGTGTGCCTAACACTTACATCCAAAAAAAACAAAATGTTAACCTTCTATCTATCCGATGAAACGATAAAAAGATCAAATTTTTCTCAAATTAAAATCGGTAAAATTGTAAATATGGAGAAATCTTTAAAATATGGAGAAATTGTTTCCGGTCATTATACGCAGGGTCATGTTGATACAGTTGGAAAAATTCTAAACATAAAAATTTTAGACAAAACTTGGATTATTCAAATTAAAACACCTAAACAATTTAATAAATATATAGTCGAAAAGGCCTCTATCCACATTAATGGAGTATCTTTAACTGTTTCAAAAAAAAAAAGTAAATTTTTTGAAATTAATATAATTCCTCACACTTTAAAATTAACAAATCTTAAAAATCTGAAAATTAATGATTTAGTCAACATTGAATTTGATATTTTTGGTAAATATCTTCATGAGATTAATAATTAAATGACTAAAAATCACTTATCACCTATAAAAGAAATTATAAAAGATGCCAAAAGAGGCAAAATGTTTATCTTGGTTGACGACAAAGATAGAGAAAACGAGGGTGATTTAATAATTCCAGGGTCTAAATGTAATTCAAAAAATATTAATTTTATGGCAACTCATGGTAGAGGCCTAATTTGTTTAGCTTTAACTAAACAGAAAGTAGATGAATTAAATCTGCCGCTTATGTCATCTTTAAACAAAGCTAGAATGCAAACGGCTTTTACAATTTCAATCGAAGCAAGAAAGGGTATCACCACAGGAATATCAGCATTCGATAGAGCTAAAACAGTTAAAATCGCTATAAGTAAAGATTCAAGAAAAAAAGATATAGTTTCACCAGGTCATGTATTTCCACTTGTAGCTAGATCAGGAGGAGTTTTAGAGAGAGCTGGTCACACAGAAGCTTCAGTAGATATATCCAAATTATCTAAATTAAACCCAAGCGCTGTTATTTGTGAGGTTATGAATCAGGATGGAAGAATGGCAAGATTAAATGATTTAAAAATATTTGCAAAAAAACATAAATTAAAAATTGCAAGTATTGAAGATATTATCTCATTTAGACTCAAGAATGAAAAATTGATTAAAAGTATTAAAGTTAAAAACATTATATTAAAAAAACAAAAATATGATTTTTTAACTTACAGAAATTTAGTAGATAAATCTGAATGTTTTGTTGTTAAAAAGGGAAAGTTTAACAAAAATAAATCAATACGTGTACGTGTGCTTTCACAATTAATGAAAAACAATAGATTTAGTATTAAAAATAAACAAATTGAAAAATCTTTAAAATATTTATCTAATTATAATGATTTTGCCTTGGTTATAATTAAAGATAAAAAGTCTCTTAAACAAAAAATTTTTGAAGAAACGAAAAACAACAATATACTTAGATATTATGGTATTGGAGCTCAAATAATTAAAGATTTAAATATAAAAAATATGATATTAGTATCAAGATCTAAAAAAAAAATTATAGGTTTAGATGGCTTTGGAATAAAGATTATAAAACAAGAAATTATAAAATGAAAAAAAAATTCTTAATTGTTGCATCAAATTACTATGAGGACATAACAAAAAATTTAATAAATGGTTCTTTAAAAAAATTTAACAAAATTAAAAAAGATATTAAAATCATTAAAGTTCCAGGAACTTTTGAAATTCCTATTGTAATATCAAAAAATTTAAAGCGTTTTGACGGGTTCATTGCTTTAGGTTGTGTCATAAAAGGTCAAACTCCACATTTTGATTTCATATGTAACGCCACTTTTATATCATTATCAAATTTATCTACGAAAGCAAAAAAACCTATAGGTAATGGCATAATAACAGCACTTAATAAGAGACAAGCAAAGAAAAGATCAAACTTAAAAGGCCAAGAGGCTGCAAATGCCGTCTTAGAAGTGATTAATAATGGTTAATGTTGCTAAAAATTCCACTCCCAGAGTTAAAATAATCCAAAAACTTTACTCAAAGGTTTTGAATCCGGACGAAAAAATTATATATAACAAAAGTCAGTACAAAAAATTTATCAAAGATGTAACAGAGGGAACTTTAGAAAGAAGAGAGCTTATAGAGGAAACGGTAGAAAAATTTTTGAAGGATGATATCGATCTTAAAAGAACTGACAAACTACTCAAAATTATTATATTTGCGGCAGTTTTTGAGTTATTATATAAACATAATAATCCAAAAAAAGTGATAATAAGTGAGTATCTTAAAACTTCTCATTTTTTTTTAGAAAAAGCCCAAATTAAATATTTAAATGCTATTTTAGACAAATTGTCTGATTTAATAAGAAAAAATTAATTTTTTGAACAATATGATACATAATTACTTAAAGTTTAGCTTGCGTTTCTTATTATATTTTGGCATTTATCGTTACAATATATGAACTCTTCTCTTGAACTTCTCTATTTAATAATTTTTTCAGGAATATTAGCCGTAGGTTATAGCTATCTTTTGTCTGGTCAGATTATGTCTTCTAGTGCTGGCAATGATAAAATGAGGGACATAGCAGGAGCGATTCAAATAGGTGCAAAAGCATATTTAAATAGACAATATAAAACTATAGCGATAGTAGGTTTAATAGTTTTAATTATTGTAACTTATTTTTTTAATTTTTTAGTAGGATTTGGATATTTTATTGGAGCGACTTTATCAGGTATTGCAGGCTATATAGGTATGCTAATATCTGTTCAGGCTAATGTAAGAACTGCAGAAGCATCTAGAAAAAGTTTACAGTCAGGTTTAAGCATTGCTTTTAAATCTGGGGCCATTACAGGCTTATTAGTTGCGGGCTTAGCTCTTTTATCAATCGCAATTTATTATCTTATTTTGATTAACTTAAATACTGATAGTAGAGACATTATAAACGCTTTAGTAGCATTGGGTTTTGGTGCATCATTAATTTCAATTTTTGCGAGATTAGGTGGTGGAATTTTTACAAAAGGAGCTGACGTAGGAGCTGATTTAGTTGGTAAAGTTGAAGCTGGGATACCAGAAGACGATCCACGAAATCCTGCTGTAATTGCAGACAACGTTGGAGACAATGTGGGAGATTGTGCTGGAATGGCAGCAGATTTATTTGAAACTTATGCAGTAACTATAGTTGCTACCATGGTTCTAGCGTCAATTTTTTTTCCTGAAACACCAAATATGATGGTTTATCCTTTAGCAATAGGTGGATCATGTATTATTACATCGATCATAGGGACTTGGTTTGTAAGATTAGGAAATAGTAAAAATATAATGGGTGCTTTATATAAAGGATTTGTTGCTACTGCTATTCTATCTTTACTAATTTTATATCCTTTGACAAAAGCTACTTTAGGCTTGACCGAAAGTTATTCTTACTCAAACATAAATTTTACTGGTTTTGATTTATACATATGCGCTGTTATAGGATTAATAATTACGGGTTTAATTATTTGGATTACAGAATATTATACAGGAACTAACTTCAGGCCTGTTAAAAGTGTGGCTAAATCTTCTACAACAGGTCATGGCACAAACGTGATACAAGGTCTAGCAATTTCAATGGAAGCAACAGCAATACCGGCTCTTATTATTGTAATTGGAATTATAAGTACTTATAATTTTGCTGGTTTATTCGGTATAGCAATTGCAGTAACTTCGATGTTAGCTTTAACTGGAATGGTTGTTGCTTTGGATGCATACGGTCCAGTAACTGATAACGCAGGTGGAATTGCCGAAATGTCCAAACTTCCAAAAAATGTAAGAAAAACGACAGATGCTTTGGACGCAGTAGGAAATACAACTAAAGCTGTCACCAAAGGATATGCAATCGGTTCCGCAGGTTTAGGTGCTTTAGTTTTATTTGCCGCCTATACTGAAGATATCAAATATTATTCAATGGATAAAACTTCTTCGTTATATCAAATGGAAGTCAGTTTTGATTTATCTAATCCTTACGTAGTAATAGGTTTGTTAATTGGTGGTTTGCTTCCCTATCTATTTGGATCAATGGGCATGCAAGCAGTTGGTAGAGCTGGAGGAGCAGTTGTTGTTGAGGTTAGAAGACAATTTAAAAAAATACCTGGTATAATGAAAGGCAAAAGAAAACCTGATTACGGTAGGTTGGTAGATTTGTTAACAAAGGCTGCAATTAAAGAAATGATCATACCTTCCTTGTTACCAGTTTTATCTCCTATAGTTCTTTATATTTTAATTTTATTTATTGCCGGAAAAGTTGCTGCTTTAGCTGCCTTAGGAGCAATGTTATTAGGTGTTATAGTAACAGGCTTGTTCGTGGCCATTTCAATGACAGCAGGTGGAGGAGCATGGGACAATGCTAAAAAATATATAGAAGATGGAAATTTTGGTGGAAAAGGATCTGAAGCGCATAAAGCTGCTGTAACAGGCGATACAGTTGGAGATCCTTATAAAGATACTGCGGGACCAGCAGTTAATCCAATGATTAAAATCACAAATATAGTTGCTTTATTACTGTTATCTATAATAGCACACTAAAATTTTCTTTTCCCATACATTTTTTGTCTAACACTTTGCATAAAAGTCGTAACAAAGCTTTGTTTAGTAACAGGGTTTTCAGTTTTCATTTCTGAATATTTAATCCTTTTCATATCTTCTTTGCTAAAATATTCTTTCTTTAATACGATACCGTATTTGTCAAAATTTAAAACTAAAACATTATTTTCTAACAATTCAGTATCTCCAAATTTTAATAATTTTCCAGATGCGATTTTCCTATCAAAATAAAACCATAAATTTTCATCATCAATTGAAGTTGTATGAGGATTTCCAAGTACTTCTATAACATCATTTTTATTGCTTTTATTGATGAGTATTTTCTCTGATCTATTTTGTAAGAAATTAATACCGTGACCTTTTATAGGCTCTTTAAATTGACAATTAGATAATATAAGTATGAGAGATACATATATAAACTTTTTTAAATGTTCGATTTTAAATATAAAAAACATAATTTTATTTACAATAATTTAGTAAAATTATCACGAAATATTTATTTTTACAAAGATATTAAACTAGAAGACAAACCTGAAAACAGAATTATTCTTATTTTCGCACATTTAGTAATTATCCTTATATGTTTAAAAAAAAAACAAACTAATAAAGATTTATCACAAGAAATATATGACAATATATTTCTTAATATTGAAAATAGTTTAAGAGAAATGGGTCATGGCGATGTAACGGTAAACAAAAAAATGAAAAATTTAAATCAAATTTTCCACGATCTACTTTTAAAATTTTTGGATAAAAAAAAACAAAATAAAATTAAAATTAACGAAATAACAAAATTTTTGTTTTTACTTAATAAAAATGAGGAAATATCAGTAAAACTTAATGATTACTTTGTTAAATATTATAATTTTTGTTTTGATATTGTTAATAAAAATATGATAAAAGATCTTGATAAATTTGAATACTAGATATGGCTGTACCAAAACGAAAAACAACAGTTTCTAAAAGAAACAAAAGAAGATCTCACCATAAGATTTCCAACATTAATATTGTTGAGGATAAAAAAACTGGTGAATATAGAAACTCCCATCATATAGATCTTAAAACTGGTTTTTATAACGGAAAAAAAATCCTAGACATATAATTTATATATGGATAAAAAAATTTGTATTGCAATTGATGCAATGGGAGGTGAAAACGCTCCTAGTAAAAATATTGAGGGTGTAAGTTTATTTTGTAAGAAAAATAATAAAAGAGATGATTACTTTTTTAATATCTTTGGTGATGAAAATAAAATTAACGTAGAATTAAAAAAACATAATATTTCAAATGAATATTTTAAGATTTTTCATACGGCTTCAATAGTTTCAGATGATGAGACACCACTAACGGCTGTCAAAACATCAAAAAATAGTAGCATGTGGAATTGCGTTTATTCACAAGTTAAATCGGAGAGTGACATTTCTTTGTCTGCTGGAAATACTGGTGTCTTACTAGTTATATCTAGAATGATATTAAAAACAATTAATGGTGTTAGCAAACCTGCTTTAGCAGGGCTTTGGCCAAATATGAAAGGCATGAATATTGTCTTGGATCTTGGTGCTAATATAGAATGTGATGAAAAAAATTTAGTCGAATTTTCAGAAATGGGATCTGCTTTACATAAGTCGTTATTTCCAGAAGAAAAATCAAAAGTAGCTTTACTGAATGTTGGTTCTGAGGAAATTAAAGGCACAGAAACAATTAAAAAAGCATATTCTAAATTAAAAGAAATTAGTAACAATGGAGACTTTGCTTTTAATGGATATATTGAAGGAAATAAAATTACAGAAGGATTGAGCAACGTAATAGTTACAGATGGTTTTACTGGCAACATAGCATTAAAAACAGCGGAAGGAACAGCGAAATTTATAACAGATAATCTTAAAATTTCTTTAAAGGAAAATTTATTGTCAAAATTTTCATTATTATTTTCATATTTCAGTCTTAAAAAGTTTAAAAAAAAACTAGACCCAAGAAAGTTTAATGGAGCAATTTTTTTAGGTTTGAATGGTCCTGTTGTAAAAAGTCATGGCTCTACTGACTCGTTTGGATTTTATCATTCTATAGATTTATGCTACAATATTGTAAAAGGTAATTTAATGAGTCAAATAAAAGATAATTTAAGTCATCTTAATGACAATAAAATTTAAACAAAATTTAGGAAAAAAAGAAATTATAAAGAATCTTTCTTCTATAATAGGATTTTCTTCAAAAAATATTCAAAAAATCACTGAAGAAATTATTGAAATTATAGTGTCAGATCTTAAAGATAAAAAAAAAATTAATCTAAAAAATCTTGGTACCTTGAGAGTTGTTTTCAAGAAAGAAAGAGATGGTAGAAATCCAAAAACTAATGAAAAATTTAAAATAAGTTCAAGAAATACGATACAATTTAAAGCTTCGGAGTCCTTGAAAAAAAAATTAAACTAAAGTTTTTATGGTAAAAACTTATTTAGATATAACAGAGCTTTCAATTGAGTTGAATTTAATCAATAAAAAAACAGGAAAGCCTGCAAACCATATTTTAAGATTTTGGGAAAAAGAATTTAGTGAAATAAGACCAACAATTTTAAAAGGAAATAGACGTTATTATAATCAAAAACAAGTTGAGAAAATTAAATATATTAAATATCTATTAAAAGATAAGGGATTAACGATTAAAGGAGCAAAAAATATTTTAAAAGGAAAAAAAAATATTGACGTAATAGATAGAAATATTATAGAAAAAGAATATTTAAAAAATAGTATTAAGAATAAATCTAATAACATTTTAAAAAAGATAAAAGGACTTAAAAAACATGGCTAAAAAAACACATTTAAAAGTAAGAATGGTGCCAGAAAGCAAACCTGATAGCGCTTTTGTATATTATGCAAAAAAACCAACTAAGGGTGAAAAAGCAAAAGTTAAATTAAAAATTAAAAAATATAATCCAAATACTAGAAAACATGAATTTTTTGTTGAAAAAAAATTACCGCCGCACAGTAAATAATATTATTTTTTAAAGTTTCTAAATTCATAACTAATGTAAGCTCTTATCATTGCTTTCCATATAGCATTTGTAATTTTTACATCTATATTTCTTTTTTTAGATTTAGTTTTAATATTAGTAAGTATTTTTTTAATCCGTTTTTTGTCAACAATTTGATTTTTAAATTTTTTAGTTGATAAAACTTGATTTACCAATGAAGTTCTTTTTTTTATTAATAATAGAAAATGATTATCAAGATTATCAAGTTTTTTTCTAATTTTTTCTAATTTCTTATTTATCATAGCGACATAAAGATTATATGAGATTCTAAATAATAATTATATATTTATATAATGCAAATTTCTAAAACAAATTATAATTCAGTTATCCGTATCTGGCTTCTATCAATGATAATATTAGTATTTTCAATGATTATGGTCGGTGGATTAACTAGACTTACTGACTCTGGTTTGTCAATAACAGAATGGGAATTGTTTAAGGGGGTTTTACCTCCATTAACAAAAGAAACTTGGATAGTTTATTTTAATTTATACAAAGAAATCCCACAATTTAAACTTGTTAATCCTTTAATGACTTTAGAAGAATTCAAAGTAATTTTTTATTGGGAATATTTTCATAGATTATTTGGTAGAGTAATAGGTTTAGTTTACCTAATACCATTAATAATTTTTACATTTGCTAAAGTTTTTAATAAAAAATCATTAATAATCTTTTATTTTATATTTTTTTTAATTTTATTACAGGGTGTTATAGGTTGGTATATGGTTGAAAGTGGATTGACCTCAAACGTATCTGTCAGTCATTATAGATTATCTTTACACCTTTTTTTAGCATTTGTTATTATATCTTTTTTAATATGGAATTACTTAAATTATAAAAATAATATTAAAAAAAAATTTTTCAATTTAAAACCAATATTGCCAAAAATTTTTTTTATATTTATCCTGTTCCAAATAATAATTGGAGCATTTGTATCAGGTTTGGATGCTGGCTTAATTTATCAAACTTGGCCAAAAATGAATCTTTCATATTTTCCGGATGACTTAAAATTAGTTGACTCTAATTTTATAAATTTGTTTAACAATCAAAGTTTTGTACAGTTTTTACATAGAACAACTGCTTATTTAATTTTATTATTTGCCTTGTTTATTAGTGTACAATTATATTTGAAAAAAGAAAAAAAATTTTTACCTGATTATTTTGCAGTATTCTTATTTTTAATTATCCAGGTTATTTTAGGGATTTTTACACTTATAAGTGGGTTAAATCTTTATCTGGCATCATTACATCAAATTACTAGCGTAATCTTAGTATATACTGTTCTAAATCTTAATCATAAATTATCATAAAAAAATTGACTTTTTGTTTTTTTATTAGTAGTTATCGCGTTTAAAATGACTCCATTTATAAAAAAAAAAGAAATTAAACAAGATTGGTATCTTATAAACGCTGAAAACGCTGCAGTTGGAAGACTTGCTGCATTTATCTCAAAAGTGTTAAGAGGAAAGAATAAAACAACCTACAACCCACATATTGATAACGGAGATTTTGTGGTTGTTACTAATATTGACAAAATTAAATTTACTGGAAAAAAATTTACAAACAAAAAGTATTACAGACATACAGGTCATCCAGGAGGAATAAAAGTATCAACACCATCAACATTGTCTGAAAAAAATAAATCACAAGATATATTGAAACTTGCAGTGAAAAGAATGCTTCCAGGTGGTCCATTAGCAAAAAAACAGATGACAAAATTAAAAATTTACAAAGGATTAACTCACCCACATCAAAATCAAAATCCAAAATTAATCGATATCAGCAAACTCAACAAAAAAAATCTTATTAAAAATTAATGGAAAATACACAGATAAATAAAGAAAAAAATAAAAAACTGAAACTTGATTTTAAAGACAGTAAATATTCAACAGGCAGAAGAAAAAAATCTATAGCTAAAGTATGGGTAAAAAAAGGTTCAGGAAAAATCTTTGTTAATGGTAAGTTAATGGGAGACTATTTTAAAAGACCTGTGCATCAACTTATAGTGACTAGACCTCTTGAAATTACAAATGTACTCAACAATTACGATGTAAAATGCTCAGTAAAGGGCGGGGGTTTATCTGGTCAAGCAGGTGCAATAATTTTAGGTATATCTCGCGCTCTTATTTCTCACGATGAAAATTTGAAAAAAGAATTAAAAAAGGACAAACTAACAACTAGGGACTCCAGAGTTGTTGAAAGAAAAAAATACGGTCATAGAAAAGCTCGTAGAAGTTTCCAATTTTCTAAAAGATAATCATTTAAATTTAAAAATTTTAATTTGGTGATATAAGTTATTTATGACTAAAAATTGTATTAATGTTGTTGTTGCTGGAGCCACTGGTTATGTTGGACTGGATCTTGTTTTTTTATTAACAAAGCATCCTAATATAAAAATTGTTAATTTGTGTGCTCAAAAAAATATTGGAAAACAAATAGCGAGTATTGATAAAAGAATAAAAAAAAAACTACCAAAAATTTCTAAAATCAATAGTGTAAATTGGAACAATGTTGATCTACTCTTTTTATCATTACCAAATGGTGAGGCTCAAATACTAGTAAAAAAATTATATAACAAGTATCAAAACTTAAAATTTATAGACTTATCAGCTGATTTTAGATTGCAAAACGCAAAAATATATAAAAATACTTATTTCAAAAAGCATAAAGCTGAAAAATTAATTAAAAAGTCAATATATTCAATTACTGAGCTTCAAAAGAAAAAAATTAAAAATTATAGAATAATTGCAAACCCTGGTTGCTATCCTACATCAATACAAATTCCTTTAGTTCCATTACTAAAAAAAAAGATTGTTGAGTTAAATAATATAACAATTGATTCAAAATCAGGTTATTCTGGCGCTGGAAAAAATTACAAATCGAAATTTAAATTTAAAAATTTTTACTTATCTACATATGCCTATGCAGTTAAGAATCATAGACATATCGCAGAAATTGATCAGGAATTAAAAAGAATATCAAAAAATATTTTTTTTACATTTAACCCTCACCTGATACCTAGCTTTAGAGGAATTCTTTCGTCAATTTATATTAATAAAAAGAGTAATATTTCTATAAATAAAATAGTAAATACTTTAAAAGCCTATTATAAGAATAATTTTTTTATAAAAATTCATAAACCAAACACACAAATTGGTACAGGCAATGTCATAGAAACTAATAATTGTGAAATTTCTGTTTGTCAAACAAGACTTAAAAACAAAATTGTTATTTTTTCATCTATAGATAATTTAATTAAAGGTGCTGCTGGTCAAGCAATACAAAATATGAATATTATGTATAATTTTAAAGAATCTTCTGGTTTAAAATGAGATTTGTACTTATTACGTTTTTTATCTTATTATTTTCATGCACCAAACCACAAACTATTCTTATTTGTGGAGATCACAAATGCGTGAACAAAGCTGAAGCAGAACAATATTTTGAAGAAAATTTGTCATTAGAGGTTCAAATTATTACTAAAGATAAGCAGGCTAGCTTTAATTTAGTAGATTTAAATTTAGCTAATGAAGAACGTAATATTAAAGTCATCAAAAACAAAAATAAAAAAATAGTAAAAAAGCTTTCTAAAGAAGAAATTAAAGAAAAAAAAATAGAAGTTAAAAAAAAACAAAAAAAATTAGAACAAAATTCGCAAATCGCTAAAAAAGAAGTAAATACTAAGAAAAAGATTGAGATTGATACTACGTCTTCAAATAATTCTACAGATATTTGTCTAAAGCTTGAAAAATGTGATATTGATTCAATAGCTAAATATTTAATTAAAGAAAGTAATGAAAAAGATTATCCTAATATCTCATTAAGAGAATAATTATGAACAAAAAAAAATTATATAATATTGCAATTGTGGGACTAGGAAATATCGGATGTTACCTATTTAATTTTCTAAATAAAAACAAGAATTATATATCTAATAAGAACAATTCTAGTTTTAAAATTCTGTATGTTTCTGCAAAAAATAAAAATAAAAAAAGAAATATTAAATTTAAAAAAAGTCAGTGGGTAAATAATTTTAATTACATCTTAAAAAAGAAAGAAGTAGATATAATAGTTGAGTTAATAGGCGGGGCAGAAGGACCAGCAAAAAAACTTGTGTTTAGTGCTTTAAAAAATAAAAAACATGTAGTCACAGCTAATAAAGCGTTAATTTCAAAATATGGTGATAAATTGTCAATGATTGCTGAAAAAAATAAAGTAAATTTAGAATTCGAAGCATCTGTTTGTGGAGGTGTGCCTATTATTAGATCAATCAAAGAAGGTCTAATTGCAAATAAAATAAATCGTATATATGGAATTTTAAATGGTACTTCAAATTATGTTTTATCATCAATGGAAATAAATAAAGCAACTTTTAGCGAAACAATTAATAAAGCTATAAAACTCGGTTATGCGGAGTCCAACCCATCTTCTGATATCAATGGTGATGACGTGGCTTCTAAAGTAAAAATATTGTCATCTTTAAGCTTTAATTCTTTTATTAATAAAAACATACATGTTGAAGGAATAAAAGATATTGATGAAGAAGACACAACTAATGCCAAAAGATTAGGTTATAATATTAAATTAATGGGATTTTCTGAAATCTTAAATAACAAAATATTTCAACGAGTACATCCTACTTTGGTTAAAAAATCTTCATACATTGCAAGTGTAAATGGAGTTTTAAATGCAGTAATTGTTGAGGGAAATCCTATTGGAAAAAATATTATACAAGGGGAGGGTGCCGGGCCATCTGCAACAACTTCAGCTTTAGTATCTGACATTTCATCTATATTAAGAGGAAATATAAAATTTCCATTCGCTATATCAAATAAAAAAAGAAAAAATTTCTCTAGTGGTAAAATAGAAGACTTATTTTTTTCATCATACATAAGACTTAATGTAAAAGATAAATATGGTGTATTATCTGATGTGACTAAAATATTTTCTAATAATAAAGTATCAATAAAAAGAGTTTTACAAAATCCTTATAAAAATAAAAAAAAATCTTCGATAGTTATAATTACTCACAGATCAAAAGACAGTGATATTCAAAAAACATTGAAAACTTTAGCCAAAAAGTCTTATATAATTAAAAAACCAAAATTATTAAGAATTGAAAATGGCTAATGTCTATAGATAAAGATTATTTTAATAAATTTGTAAGAACTACTGAAAAAGCTGCGATAGGTGCATTTCCCTTTATAGGTAAAGAAAATAAAAATGCAGCAGACAAGGGTTCTGTTGACATGATGAGAAACGAACTTAATTTAATAGATATGAAAGGTGAGGTAGTAATTGGTGAAGGTGAAATGGATGAAGCACCAATGCTATATATAGGAGAAAAAGTTGGAACAAAAAATGGTTTGGAGCTTGATATTGCCTTAGATCCGCTTGAAGGAACTAATTTTGTTGCTAAAAATTTACCTAATGCATTTTCAATGTTAGCAGTTTGTGAAAAGGGGAATTTATTCTCAGCTCCAGATACTTATATGGAAAAGATAGCAGTTGGTCCAAATCTTCCTAAGAATCTTTTAGATCTAGACAATAGTGTTGAAAAAAATATTAAACTTTTATCTGAAGCAAAAAAAAAGAAGGTTGATAAGATCACTGCCTGTGTCTTAAAAAGACCAAGACACGATAAAATTATTAAAAGCTTAGAAAACTTAAATGTAAACATAAAATTTATATCTGATGGTGATGTATTAGGCGCAATATCTGTTGCTGATCCTAATACAAACGTCGATATTTATTTAGGTATTGGTGGAGGACCTGAGGGAGTTCTAGCAGCCGCCGCATTATCATGTATGGATGGACAAATACAAACAAGATTAGTTTTAGATGATCAAGAACTTAGAAGAGCAAAAAAATTAGGCATTAAAGATGAGAAGAAAAAATATAATATAGACGACATGATAAAAGGGGATGTTATATTTTGTGCTTCAGCGATTACTAACGGCGATATTGTTGATGGAATTAAGGATTTGGGGGATAAGTATGAAGTATCTACGTTTGCTTTACATAAAGATTTTAAAATCCTCAAAAAAGTCAAAAATTTTCATCCAAAAAAATGAATGAATTATCACTATCAGGGAAAAATTGGAGATATAAAATATTTGATTCAACTTATGTTGAATATTTAAAGGAAAATTTTTTTTTAGATGAAATTACAGCAAAACTTCTATCAATTAGAAATATAAAAAAAGATTCTATTAAATCTTTTTTAGAACCATCGATTAAAAATCATGTACCGAATCCTAACACTTTAAGGGATATGGAAAAAACAACACTAAGATTATTAAAGGCAATTAATGAAAACGAGCGGATTGGAATATTTGGTGATTATGATGTTGATGGTGCGAGTTCTACAGCTATAATTGGAAATTATTTCAAAACAATAAAACAAGATTTTGAAATATATATTCCAGATAGAAGGTCTGAAGGATATGGTCCATCAATAAGAAGTTTTCAAAATTTAATTAATAAAAAAGTCGATCTAATAATAACTGTTGATTGTGGAACAATGTCATTTGATGCAATTGATTTTGCAAATGAAAATAAAGTTGATGTTATTGTGTTAGATCACCACCAATCTGAATTAAATTTACCCAAAGCACACTCTATAATTAATCCAAATAGATTTGATGACGAGTCAAAACTTAATTATTTATGTGCTGCAGGTGTGTGCTTTATGACTTTAATTGCAATAAATTCCGCTTTAAGAAAACAAGGATGGTTTTTAGAAAAAAAAATTAAGGAACCAAATTTATTAGATTTTTTAGATTTAGTTTCATTGGGAACGGTTTGTGATGTAGTTCCTTTAATTGGGCTAAATAGAGCCATTGTAAAACAAGGTCTTAAAGTAATTAATTCTAAAAAAAATTTAGGTTTAAAGACATTGATTGATTTGTGTAAAATTGAAACAAAAGCCTCAACTTATCATTTAGGTTATATAATTGGACCTAGAATTAATGCTGGAGGTAGAGTTGGAAAATGTTCACATGGTGCTAATTTGTTACTTAACAAAAATCCAAAAGAGAGTTTTCAAATAGCTACTGAGTTAGAGCAATTTAATTTAGATAGAAAAAAACTTGAAACAGATCTTCTTAATGTAGTTTTGAATACGGTTAATGATGATATTAACGATCCGGTTCTAGTTTTATACGGAAAAAACTGGCATGAAGGTGTAATTGGTATTATTGCTTCACGTATTAAAGATAAATTTAATAAACCAACTATAATAATTTCTTTAAAAGATAATATTGGTAAAGCTTCTGCTAGATCAGTTTTAGGTTTTGATATTGGAGCAGTTATTTTGGCCGCAATACAAAATAAAATCTTAATGAAAGGAGGTGGACATAAAATGGCAGGCGGCTTTTCAATTGAAGAGAATAAAATTAAAAAGTTCAAAGATTTCATAACTAAAATGTTTAATAAAAAAAATAATAAGAGGTCAGGAAAAAATGAAATTTATTTAGATAGCTTAATCTCTGCTTCAGCACTTAATTTTGATTTTTATAAAAAAGTTGAAAAATTGTCACCTTTTGGAGCTGGTAATCCTGAGCCAAAATTTATTATAGAAAACGTTAAAGTTTTAAAATCATTAATTGTCGGTCAAAATCATGTTAAGTCAATTTTATTATCAAAAGATGGTTCAACAATTAAAACTATCACTTTTAACTCTTATGATACTGATCTTGGTCAATTTTTGCTTAATAATAAGAAAAATACCTTCAACATTGTGGGAAAATTGAGTTTGAATGAATGGAGGGGTGAAAAAAATGTAGAGTTTATTATCGATGATATTTCTGTTAATAAGACTCACAAAAAAAAGGTCCCATCGTCTATCGGTTAGGACACATGGTTTTCATCCATGAAAGAGGGGTTCGATTCCCCTTGGGACCGCCATAATTTGAAAACTATTCTTTGGTACTTAAAACTATGTATGAGAAATTTGGACAATTTATTAACGGAAAATGGCAAAGTTCATCAAGTAATGAAACTTATGAAGTTATAAATCCTGCTACAGAAGAAGTTTTAGGAAAAGCATCAAAAGCAAATAGCAAAGATATACAATTGGCACTTAAATCTGCTGAAAAAGGGTTAGAGGTATGGAAAAATACTTCTCCATGGGAAAGATCTAAAATTTTAAGAAACATCTCAGATTTAATTAGAAAAAAAAAAGATATTCTATCTAAGTGGTTAACTTTAGAAGTTGGAAAACCAATTTCAGAAGCACCAGGTGAAGTTGGAGGTGCTGCTGATATTTTTGAATGGAACTCCGAGGAAACAAAAAGAATTTTTGGTGAAATTAATCAAAGTAGATTTTCAAATACTCGTATTCATGTATATTATCAACCTGTTGGAGTTGTAGCTGCTTTAGTTCCTTGGAATTTTCCAATTGTTTTAGCCTCTAGAAAAATATCAACCGCTTTAGCCGCTGGATGTTCTGTTATTGTCAAACCAGATGTAATAACACCAGGCAGTGTTATGCAACTTATTGATATTTGTTATGAAGCTGGTGTACCTCCGGGTGTAATAAATTTATTATCTGGGGACCCTGCGGATATTTCTTCTGAATTAATAAAATCAAATATTATAAAAAAGATATCCATTACTGGTTCAACTAGAGTTGGAAAATTAATTTTAAAACAAGCGGCAGATAAAGTTCAAAGAGTTACAATGGAACTAAGTGGCCATTCACCATTTATAGTATTTGATGATGTAGATTTAAATTCAGTTACTGATATGGCAATTTCAGCTAAATTTAGAAATAATGGTCAAGTGTGTATTTCTCCAAGTAGATTCTATATTCATGAAACTAAAAAAAATGACTTTACAAATTTAATGATTAAAAAAACAAAAAAACTTAAAATTGGCAATGGCATGGATAAAAATGTTTCACTAGGTCCTATGACCACAAAACAGCGATTAGATGGAATTGAGAAATTAGTGGAGAAAACAAAAAAAGAAGGTGCCAACGTATTACTAGGTGGAAGAAGACCACAAGGATTTAATAAAGGTTTTTTTTATGAACCAACAATATTTGATAATGTAAAAGATAACTTTACGATTATGAAGGAAGAGCCGTTTGGCCCACTTGTTCCTATTCTTTCATTCAAAGATTTTGACGAAGTTATCAATAGAGCAAATAATAACGATTTGGGGTTGTGCAGTTACATATATACAAATAATTTAGAAAAAGCCCATAAAGCATCAGAGTTAATGGAAACAGGTTGCGTTGCTGTTAACACTCCTGTTGTGGCAGTAGCAGAAGCTCCTTTTGGGGGTATTAAACAGACTGGATACGGCAGAGAAGGGGGCTCCATGGCGATAAAGGATTATTTAAATATTAAATATACTCATCTTGGCATTAAATAAAAAAGTATGAGCTACTATGTATATATGCTCAAATCCACAAATAAAAATAGCTTAACTTATGTAGGTTATACAAAAAATTTACAAAATAGAATCAGGCTACATAATATTGGAAAAGGAGCTAAGTTTACCAGAGGTCGTAAATGGAAGTTAATATATAAAGAAAAATATAAGACAAAAAGTAAAGCAATTTCGAGAGAATATTATATAAAGAAGAATAGGTTAATTAGAAATAAGATTAAAAAGTTGTATAAATGAAAATTTCAATTTTACTACCGTATAAAGAAAATTTTTCACCAAGTTATCCTGGTGCTGTTTCATTGTTTGTTAAAGATACTGCTGCTTTAAGCAAATATAAAAAAAATTTAATTGTTTATGGAAATACTAATTATAAAAAAAAGTTCCCTATAAAATATAGCAATATACCATTATCAAACTTCAGATTTAAGAGTAAAAGCAAACAATATGTAGAAAAATTTATATTAAATGAAAAAGAAAATCCATCTGATTTAATTGAAGTTCATAATAGACCTAACTATTTATCTGAAATTGTTAATTCTTTAGGTAAGAAAAATCTTGTTTTATACTTCCACAATGATCCACTAACTATGTCGGGATCAAAATCAATAACTGAAAGAAAAAATTTGTTAAAAATTTGTTATAAAATAATTTTTAATAGTAATTGGTCAAAAAAAAGATTTTTAGAAGGTATGCAAAATAAGTTTGTTAATAGTGAGAAATTATTGGTAGTTTTTCAATCTGCTAAGAAAATAAATATAATTCCAAAAAACAAAAGAAAAGAAATAACGTTTGTTGGAAAATTAAATAAATCAAAGGGATATGATATATTTGGTAAGGCAGTTTTAAAAATATTAAAAAAATATCCAGATTGGAAAGCAAACGTTGCTGGAGATGAACAAAGAGATAAAATAGAGTTTTATCATAAAAATTTGAGAAATTATGGTTTCATTCCGCACAAAAAAGTTATCGATATATATAAAAAAACAAGTATCGCTGTTGTTTGTTCAAGATGGGAAGAACCTTTTGGAAGGACGAGTTTAGAAGCTTCATCAGCTGGCTGTGCTGTAATTATAAGTAACAGAGGTGGTTTACCCGAAACAATTACAAATGGACTAATATTAAAGGAACTTAATGTAAGTTCTTTATACAAAAATATTGATTTTTTAATCAAAAATAAAGTAAGAAGATTAGAATTACAAAAAAAATCAATTAGTAATTTTTATCTAACTCATAAATTTGTTTCTTCACTAATGGATAACTATCGTGATGAAAAATTTAAATATTTAAAATTATTTAATGTGAAGAAAAATGTTTCTTTAAGAATTCTTCATGTAACTAATTTTAATGAAAGACACGATGGAAGATTATTTTTTAATACAGGCAGAAGAATAAATAATGGTCTAATAAGACTTGGACATAGCATTCTAGAATTTAGTGATAGAGATATTCAAAAATATTACAAAAATTACAGAGATTTATCTGGCTCTAAAAGTTTAAATAATAAATTAAAAAAAACCTGTTACAACTTTAAGCCTGATGTAATTATATTTGGTCATGCAGATCTTGTTTCTCCAGAAACATTAGGTGAATTAAAAGATGATTATCCAAACCTTAAAATGTCCCAATGGTTTCTCGATCCGCTAAATAAAAATGGACCAGATTTTCAAAGAAATAAAAGTCGTATTTTAGATAAATCAGATTTTATGGAAGCAAATTTTTTAACTACTAGTCCAGATGTTTTAAATTTTTTATCAAAAAAAACTAGAAATTATTTTATTCCAAATCCATCCGACAGTTCCTTTGAAACCTTAAAAAATTACAACAAAAATTGTAACATGGATGTTTTTTTTGCTCTAAGTCACGGAGTTCATAGAGGAACTTTAAAATCAGGTAAATTTGACGACAGGGCTTTATTTGTAAGAAGACTTATAGACAAAACTAAAAATGTTAAATTTGATGTTTATGGTATTGATAAAGTACAACCTATTTGGGCTGATCATTATTTTAAAACTATATCAAATTCAAAAATGGGTTTAAACTTAAGCAGGGGAGAGCCAATAAAATATTATTCTAGTGATAGGATTACGCAAATAATTGGCAATGGATTAGTAACTTTAATTGATGAGAGAACCGGTTATCAAGATTTTTTTGAAAAAGATGAAATGGTTTTTTATAAAAATTTAAATGACTTATCTGAGAAGATAAGCAAAATATCCCAAGATGAAAGGTTAAGAAAAAAGATAGGAAAAAAAGGTAGGAATAAATATCTAAAATATTTTAATTCTACATTAGTAGCTGATTTTATAATAAATAAAACTTTTGACGTTAAAAGTAAAAACAAACATATATGGCATAATGAATGAAAATATTATCATCTTCAAAAATGATAAGATCGGTGATTTAATCCATGCCTATAACGCGATACAAAATATTATAAATAAAAATTTAAATAGGCAAATAATTATTTTTTTATCACACTATAATTCTGAAATGAAATTTTTGTTTTTAAACAAGAATGTTAAGTTTCACATAATAACTGAAAAAACCAACTTTTTCGATAAACTTAAAATCTTATATTTTTTTACGATCACAAACATAAAAAAAACATATATTTTTAAGCCTAGCAATTTTTTATTTTTATTACCTTTATTTTTTTATTTTAAAAGAATAAAATTTTACGGTATTTGCGTAAACAATTTAAACTATTATCGTCCGTCACTATTCTTAAGAAAGTTTTTGGAAAGATTTGTAATTAACGATAGAGGAACTAAAAAAATCAGAAAATCAATTAATGATCTTCATATGAATTTAACCTTGAACGAGAATAAAACTAATTATAATTTAGCTTCTTTTAAAAAAAAAGAATTAGGAGAGCTTAAAAAAGAATATTATTTGATTCATTTCAATAAATATAAATTTAGTACATTAGACTGGCATCTGAATGATTTTTTTAAAATAATAGAAGAGTTGGAAAATAAGACACACAAAATTTTTATTACCAATGACATAAATGATGAAGATACAAATAGTTTAATTAAAAAAATATTAGCAAATAAAAATTTACAAAATATTACTCATTTTCCAAATATAAAAGGAGAAAATTTTTTTAATCTAATTGGCAATGCTAAATTAGTTATATCTTTTCATGGTATGATAACTTCAATAGCAGCTGTACAAAATACTAAAGTATTAGATCTATTTAATTGTGATATCAAAAATAAAAAAGATTTTTACAGATATAAAAATGCCTTTCATGAATTTAAACCAAAATTAAATAATTACGAGTTCATTATTCCAAAAAAGAATTTAGATATGTCGATTAAAAGGATTAAGAATATTATAAACAATGGAAGAAAAATTAATTATTAGATTATCAAATAATTTAGGTAATCAAATGTTTATGTTTGCTGCGGGTTACGCTACATCTAAACTATTAAAAAGAAAGTTTTATTTTGATAATTTATCCTCTTATAAGTCTAGAAAAAATATTTATACTTACGCCTTAGATGGTTTTGAAATACCAGATGACATTATTTCCTCTAAAGATAATTTTACGAATATAAGTGGATATTTTAGAAGAAAAATTACAAAAAAGATTGATCCTTTTTTCAAAAAAAAATCCTTTATATTAGAAAAATATCAGCAAAATAAAGAAACTGAATTTAATATAATTAATACAAATCAGTCTTACAAAGATACTTTATATATGGAAGGTTATTTTGAATCGGAAAAGTATTTTTCGAAATATAAAAAAGATTTGTTAAATATATTCACTCCTAAAAAAAAACTTGAATTTCAAAAAAATAAATACTTTGATGACATTGTTAATAATGAGTCAGTTTCTCTTTGTCTTAGACAAAATAGATTTACTGAAAAATTTAGAAATATTACAAATTTAGATCGAAATAAGTCGAAAATTTTTTTAGATGAACAGGTCTCATTTATATTTAATGCAATAGAGTATTTTAAAAAGAAGCTTAAATCACCATCATTTTATTTATGGAGTAACAATTTTGAAAATCTTAAAGATGTCTTTAAAAATTATAATGTAAAATTTGTAGATAATTCAAATATATTAGACCAAGTAGAAAAAATGCATTTAGATCTTTACTTAATGACAAAATGTAAACATTATGCTGTTATTCCTTCAGCTTTTAATTGGTGGGGAACATGGTTATCAAAAAATATTGATAAAATTGTTGTTAGACCCAAATCAAATTTTTTTACGTTTCTTAATGTTAAAAATAAGGATTACTGGCCTGAAGATTGGATTAGCTTGTGATCTAATGGTAGAAAAAAAAAATTGTTTTCTTTCTTTAAGTCTCTCACTTTGTCTATCTCAATTAAATCATTCTCTTTTGAAATAAATCCTTTATAACCAATTAATTTTATAAAATTTATAGTTTCTGTTATTGGAATTTTCGTATGTCTTTCCTCAATTTCCACAAGTAGAACTGGCTTATTATTTTTTATAGTTTCTATTCCTCCTTGTAGTACATTTCTTTCATGTCCTTCGACATCAATTTTTATAAGTCCAATTTTATTCCCTATTTCTATATCATCTAATTTTTTCATTTTAATTGGTACTTTTTTATAATTATCAATCTTATTATTTGGGTGCATAGTTGCTGCTCCTAATTTGAATAATTCTTCGATGTTGTCCTTGAAAATTGATTTTGTTCTTAAAGGCAGCTTGAGTTCTGTTACGCCGTTTTCATTTGATAACGCTAGATTATATAATTTTACATTTGAAATTATTTTAATTAAATTATTTTTTAAATAGGGAAAGAGAAGGGGATTAGGCTCAAATGAATGTATATTTTTAAAATTCTGAGATAATTTATATGAATATACACCTCTGTAAACACCAACATCTAAAGCGTCTTTAGATTTATCTGCTAATTTGTCTATAATTAAAAGCTCTTTTTCATAACCTTTATTAATAGCTCTTTTTAATCTCTTCTTTAATAAGTAACTCTCAGAAAAAAATACTTTTTTAAATAAGAACTCTAAATCTTTAATCATATTTTTACTTTATTTAATGCATTGTTTTTGAATATATTAGCTTCTCTAATGTATCTTCTGACCATTTGTGTTGTTTTATGTCCTGTCATCGCCATTATACTTCTCTCGTCTGCTCCAGCTTCTGCAGCTACAGTAGCAAAACCAGATCTTAGACTATGAGCGGAGAAATTGTCATTTGCAATACCAGCTACTTTCAAACAATCTTTTATTATAAGAACCACTGACTGATCTGTTAGTCGATTTTTTGTTAATGCAGAACCTTTAGCAAATCTTCTAAAAACGGGCCCAGTTTTTATTTTTGAAATTTTTAGCCAATTTTTAAGATTTGTTACTGGGCAATAAGTTTCTTTTGAAAAGTAGGGAAGACCTTTCATCATACCTTCTCCAAATTGATCTGTTTTAGACCTTCTAAGAACTATTTTTACACCTTCATCAACGAATTCAAGATCTTCATAGTCAATAGATATTAACTCTGTACGTCTAAAACCGCCTCCAAATCCTATTAGTATCAATGCTTTATTCCTTAGTTTTACAATTTCCTCTATATCTTGTTCATCTATTACATTAATTATTTGTTTTAAATGATTGATTAATATAGGTTTTTTACCTGTTTGTTTGCTCCCTTTTAATCTTTTTATACCCATTAAATTTTCAATTATTACTGGATGTTTAGTATCTAAATAATGACCTTTTAATTTATGAACAACGCCTATAGACACCAATCTTCGCCTTAACGTGCTAATTTTAGATTTTTTTGATAAATGAGTTAGGTATAAAGATACAATTTTGGGATCAGAGGGCATTGATTTAAAGGCGTGTTTAGCACAGAAAGCTGCAAAATCTTTAAAATCAGATCGATAAGCCCTCAAAGTATTACTGGCCTTAGAGGTTTTAAGGTTATTTAATGTTTCCTCATGTAAAGTTTTTATGTCCGTTGTCAGTTCATTCATATCATTACTATTGATAACAATTAATTATCATTAGTAATATAATAACTCATTTTAGAAGTCAAGCAAATAAGTTAAAATAATTTAATGCTTAAATATATTATTTTAGGATTATCAGTACCGATCGTTGCATTTTTTTTAATGTATCGTTGGGAAAAACTAAAAAACAAAAGTAGAAATTTAACTTTAACAACAGGAATAGCTATTCTAGTAGTGGGAATATTATTAATTATAGCCTTATTAATTGATTAAATCATGTTCAAGAGTAGGAAAAGAGTTATTTTAGATAGAGGGCCAAGTTGGCCAGATTACGATAAAGCAGAACCATTTATGATTAGGTATTATATTTTATTTAGAAAAAGGCCTAAATGGTTTCCATTCAATATTTTAGTACATAAGATACTCAAGGAAGATCGAGGAGATTTACACGATCATTACTGGTCTTATATAACAATCATTTTAAAAGGCGGTTATTGGGAAACTACTAATAAAGGTACTTTTTGGAGAGGTCCTGGATACATTGGTTTCAGAAAAAACACCGATAAACATAGCCTTAAACTTAAGGATAATAGGCCTGCGTGGACTATTATGCTGGTTGGTCCCCACCACTCTAGCAAAACAAGTTCAAAATATCAAAATGAAGCTGAAAGGCACTGATTTTCAGATTAAAGTTTGGAAGTATTTGCTTAAAATACCTAAAGGCAAGGTCAAAACCTATAAAGAGGTAGCTGTAGCCATTAAAAGCCCCTACTCAGCTCGTGCTGTGGGCAATGCAGTAGGTAAAAACCCTTATGCTCCCAAAATTCCTTGTCATAGAGTGATTAAGTCAGACGGTTCACTTGGAGGATATTCAGGTAAAGGTGGTATTAAAACTAAGAGAAAACTGCTAAAAAAGGAGGGTATAACGCTCTAGAATTGTTGTTTGACAAGCGTTTTAGCATAATTCTCAATCTTTGGTTGCTTTTTTTGCTTACTCGCGGCTTAGTTGTACCATAGAATATAAAATCGCAAAAAAAATGCTATCTATGGCCTTTTAAACGCTATATTCCTTTTATGCATTGCTCTAGAATTCGCGCTATTAGCCACTTCTAGAAGACCTAAAAATCATTGGTTTTAAGTGTATTTTTAAGCTCTGATTTGATGGATTTTACTAAATATAATTTTTTTTTCTTAAAATCTCATGTAAATATGTCAATAATACCAATGTTTTTATTAATATTATTACATTAAGGTAAATATTATTTACTTATATACTAATATTTTACTTTAATAATATATTATATATCATTGTATTTATTGAAAAAAACGTAGACTTATATAAACTATAATAGGTGCTGATATAAATGACATTATCGTAGAGGTAACTATAACACTAGCTACGTTGTCTACTGCCCTCTTTTCGGAATACATTGAACCAACTAAATATGTTAAAACCGCACTAGGCATAGAAGATTGAATTAAGAGAACCCCAGCAGCAAAACCAGTAAGTCCTAAAAATTTGATAAGAGCAAATCCTATGATTGGACCAATAACTACCCTAACCGCACCAAGTATAGATGCGTGTGTCCAAGAAACAACTTTAAGTCTTGTTAATGCGATACCCAACGACATTAAAACTAAAAATATTGTTGTATAAGTTAATAAAAATGTAGTGTTCTCGATATAACCTGGAACTTCCCATTCAAAGTAAAGAAAAAGAACCGCAATAATAATTCCATAGATAGGAACGTTTTTTACTAAAATATCTAATGAAAAACTTTTTTTCGCTAATAAAACACCGATAGTGAAGTGAAATAAAATAATTACAGATGCAATTGCAGATGCCACACCTAGTCCTTCTGTACCATAAGCAAAAAGACATATAGGAACGCCCATGTTTCCAGTATTTGGTAAAATTAATGGCGGTAATTCTGTAATAGTATCTTTTTTAAGAATAAATAAAAATATGAAACCGACAACTGCGAATCCCGCAATTATTATTACAGCATAAATAAAATATTCTATAAATACATCAAGAGTTACACCGGTTGTTGTAATCGTATAAAAAATCATAGCTGGTGTACCAATATTTCCGGCGAAATTTGTTATGAAAGTTGTGTCAAAATTTGGATCTTTTTTACCAAGATAATAACCTACTCCAATAATAAAGAAGACAGGGAAAAGAACATCAATTAACTTTATATAGAGCTCCATTAAGCTCTTACATCAGATTTTCGAGGTTTTCTCAACTTATTTCCAAAATTAATCGCAGTCTCGAATTCATTTAGACGTTTATATATAGATCTTAATTCAGTTATTCTTGTCCAGTTTTGTAAAAATAAAGAAAAACTACTTTGAACCTCTCTGAAAGCTGATGAGGTTTGAATTAAAACACCTAATGTCATTGCACCAGTAAATAATCCAGGTCCCATTAAAAGATAAGGAACTATTATCATTGTTTGGTTGTACATAATTATCCAAAGATCGAAATAGCCATAATGTAAAAATAGTCTGTGATAATTAAATTTTATTCCGGTAAATAATTGAAAAATTGTTGGTGCTTGGACGTAATTTTTTCTATCATCTTCACCATAAACAAGTTCTTTTCTAAAGGCTGCTTCAACTTTTTGATTGTTATATTCTAAACCTGGAAGTTTAATTCCAACTAACCAACTTATTACTAAACCTCCCAAACTAGCTGTTAAAGAAACCCAAACCAGAGATCCAGTGATATCTTTAAAAAATGGTATTACTACATTTGAGGATAAGCCCCATAGAATGGGAATAAAAGCTATCAAAAGCATAATAGCTCTTACTATTTGTAAGCCTAAACTCTCAACTATTTTGGCAAAATTCATGGCATCTTCTTGGATTCTTTGAGAGGCGCCTTCTACTTTAGCATCCACTGCTCTCCAATATGGCATATAAGAAAATGTCATAGCCTCTCGCCATCTAAAAGCCCAAAGTCTAGTAAAATAATTGGTAACTGTATAAATAATGACGTAAGGGATAGCCAATTTCATAAATAAGTAAATACCGTCATAAAATTCTGATAATTCACGTTCTGGGGCTTTTTGTAGAAGGTCATAAAATCCCTTATACCACTCGTTTATTTTAACATCTATATAAGTCTGAGCTAAAAGAGATAGTATTATAAAAGCGAAACCACCCCAGGACCACAAAAGCCATTTTTTATCTGTAAAAAAACTACGCCACATAATTAATTCTTAGTAAAATTCTCCGCATAAGATTTGATAATAAATTTTCTTTTATTAGGCTCAATGACTTTGTAAGAAATATTGTTATTTTTAGCATATTCTATTGCTTTATCTTTTGTCGAAAATTTAAGTTTTACCTCTCCCATGGTATCATTTGAAGATTCCCACCCCATTAAAGGATTTATACTTGTGTCTTTAGATTCAAACTCCAAAATCCAATTATCTTCTTTCCCCAAACCTGATTGAGTCGCTGTTTTAGATGGAATATAAATTTTTGCTTTTTTCATATTAAATTATTGGCAATTCACAAATTTCACCATCTACTAAATTATCATTTAAATTGATATTAAAAATCTCATTATTTTTACAATATTCTTTGTTAATCATAGCTATTCCGACTATCTTCTTGAAAGTTGGAGAAAAAGCTGCAGATCTCAAATTACCTATTTTTTGTTTTTTTTTATTAAACAAATCTACGCTGTTTAAGTTTAATGTATCTGAATTAATCTTTACACCCATTAGTTTTCTTTTAATACCATTTTTCAAAATTTTTTTTAAACTGTCTTTTCCTATAAATTCTACATTGTCGTTTAGATGTACTAGTTTTTCAAAACCACATTCAAACGGATTATCGCTTATAAGCATATCGTTTCCATATGACAATAAGCCTCCTTCAATTCTTTCAGCATGATTAGGTGCTCCTGGTTTAATATTATATTTTTTTCCTACCTCGAAGAAATAATCATATAGTTCTAAACCAGCTTTTACATTTTCTACATGAATTTCATAACCTCCTTGTTTAGAAAACCCTGATCTAGAAATTAAAAACTTATTATTTTTAAATTTAAAAAAATTATATTTAAAAAATTTTAACTCGCTAATTTCTTTTCCAAACACATCCTCCATTAATTTAAATGATTTTGGACCTTGTACAGCTAAAGTATCAATATTTGCCTCAAATATTTTTACATTTAGTTTTTTTCCTGCTGCAATTCCTTTGGCATACAAAAGAACATCTGAGTCAGCTATACATACTCTCCAAATATTATCCTCTAACTTATAAATTAAAGGATCATTTATTATCCCACCATTTGAGTCAATTAATGGTACATAATAACAACTGCCTACTTTTGATTTAGAAAGATCTCTACATGTCATTAATTGCACTAGTTGATGTGCGTCTTTACCTGAAATTTCTATTTCTCTTTGCACTGAAACATCCCAAAGTTGAACATCTTTTTTTAAATGCAAATATTCTTCATCAACATTAGAAAAAGAGGTTGGCAATAACATATGGTTGTAAACTGTGTAGCTTTTGACACCCTGTTCTTCTATTTTTTTTGTAAAAGGTGTAGACCTAACTCTTCGTGATTTACTAATGTAAAAATTCTTCATTTGTTTAAAAATTCTAAAATCTTTTCTCTCATCTCAAACGCATTTTCTAAAATTATCATATGACCACAATCTTTAATTATATGAACTTTAGATTTGTCAATCATTTTTGCAAATTTTTCTCCTGATTCTAATTTAATCATCTTATCAATTTCACCAAAAATAAAAAACGTTGGACACGTTATGCTTTTTACCGCATCAGCGCCATTTTTGTAATTATTACAAGCAATCAAGTCTACAGCCAGAACCTCTCTTACCTCTCTGGAGGAATTAAGTATTTTTTGTAATGGATTTCCTCCAATAAATTGTTTTGAAGATCCATATCCCCATTTCATCATTAAATTTATGGCTTCCATATCACCAGATAAAGCTAGATCAATTAAACTTTTGTTAACAGGTATAGAATAGGACCCTGCGATGAAAACTATTTTTTCAATTTTTTTTGGATAGCTTTTTGCGAATTCAAGAGCCTCTAAACATCCTTGAGAATGAGCAATCAATATAGATTTTTCAATACCAACATGATCGACAAAATCATTTATCCAATTTGATATTTCTTCTATTGATTTCAAACAAGGTCCTTCGGAATTGCCATGTCCTGGAAGATCTAAAGTAAATACATTAAAACCTTTATCAGCCAAAAATTGATCGGTTAAAGACCAAACAACATGAGATTGGCCACTGCCGTGTAATAGAATAATAGTCGGTTTTTTTTTGTCAAAAGGATACCCAACATCATTTGAAAATATTTTTTTCTTTTTAATTTCTGTAATCAATTCAAAGCCTTTAAAAAATTATTTATCTTTCCAGTTAGGTTCTCGTTTATCAATAAAAGCATCGATACCCTCTTTTGCATCCAGTTTAAGCATATTTTGAACCATTACCTTTGAAGCATAATCATAAGCATCGGAAAGTTTCATATCTAATTGCTTGTAAAAAGCTTCTTTACCAATTTTTAAAGTTACTGAGGATTTTTTTGAAATTTTTTTGGCTTTATCTAATACAAAGTCTTTAAGTTCATTTATTTCGATAACATCATTGATTAAACCAATTTTAGCAGCTTTATCTGATGAAATTAATTCTCCAGTTAAAAGCATTTCCATAGAATGTTTGTTGGATAAGTTTCTCGAAATAGCAACCATGGGCGTGGAACAAAATAGACCTATATTTACTCCAGGCGTTGCAAATTTAGCTGAACTACTTGCGTATGCTAAATCACAACTTGCAACCAATTGACACCCAGCGGCTGTAGCTGTTCCAGCAACCTCTGCAATTATTGGTTTTGGGCATTTAATTATTGTTTGCATCATTTTTGAGCATTTTTTCATTATCTTTAAAAAATATTTTTTTCCTTTATCTGCACCTTTTCTTGCAGCTTTTAGCTCTTTTAAGTCATGTCCAGATGAAAATGTTAATCCTTCTCCTGAAATTATTATTACTCTTACATTTTTATTAATACTTGCCTTGTCTAAAGCATTTTGTAATGAATTCATCATATTTTCAGAAAGAGCATTTAAATTCTCTGGGCTATTTAAGTTAAAACGTATTACTCCATTTTCGTTTAAATAAGTTTCTAAAACTTTGCTATTTTTTCTATAATTCATGTGTTAATTAATCTTTACCTTTACTTCATCTGACAAAGAGTTAGCTATAAAACAATATCGATGAGCTCTCTCTTGTACCTCTTTCATTTTGTTTTCATCTACAGAAAATTCTTTTGAAAATGCTATTTTTGGATTTAATTCAATATTTGTTACCGACATTTTGCCTTTGGAATTTTTTCCTAAAGTAGCTATTGCGTTATCTGTATAACCCATTACTGGCCAATGCATTTTGGCAGCAAGAGCTAAAAAAGTCATCATATGACAACTACTTAAAGCTGCTGCAAGTGCTTGTTCTGGATTACTATTTTGTTTGTTTCCGTTCCAGTCTGGAGCCGCATCACCATTAATAACGATCTCATCGTTAAATTTTATTTGATGTTTATTTGAATATTTGCCTGGTGATAATTCTCCACCATCAAGTCTCCATTTAAGATTAATTGAAATTTTTTCCATTATTATAATTAAATTAGTTTAATTCTTTAGCTTTTTTTCTTAACTCAAATTTTTGTATCTTTCCTGTAGAGGTTTTTGGTAGATCGCAAAATTCCACTTTTTTTGGAACTTTAAATCCTGCTAAAGTTTCTTTGCAAAAAGAGATTAGTTCTTTTTCTGTGACCGGTTTATCTTTTACCATTTCTATGAATGCGCATGGTACCTCACCCCACTTCTCATCAGGTTTTGCAACAACAGCTGCGATAGATACGGATGGATGTTTTGCTAAAGTATTTTCAATTTCTATAGATGAAATATTTTCACCACCAGAAATAATTATATCTTTAGATCTATCTTGAATTTTTACATATCCATCAGGATGCATTACAGCTAAATCCCCAGTGTGAAACCAACCACCCTTCATAGCTTTATCCGTTGCGTCTTTATCCTTAAAATATCCTTTCATTACCACATTGCCTTTGATCATTATCTCACCAATAGTCTTACCGTCTTTAGGTACTTCTTTCATGGTTTCAGGATTCATTATGGCTACACCTTCAGTATTTGGATATCGAACACCTTGTCTAGCTTTAATTTCATTTTGTTTTTCTTCATTAAGCTCATCCCAAGAATCATTCCAAGCACATTGTGTTACGTGACCGTATGTTTCTGTTAATCCATATACGTGCATTACTTCGAAACCAAGACTCTTCATTTTTTTAAAAATGATACTTGGAGGTGGCGCACCGGCAGTTAAAACATAAACTTTTTGTTTTAATTTTTTCCTGTCTTTTTCGGAAGCGCCCGTTATCATATTTAAAACTATAGGAGCACCTCCAAAATGTGTAACATTATATTTATCTATCAACTCAAAAATTTTTTTAACGTCAATATTTCTCAAACAAATAGTTCGACCTATTAACATTGGTACAGTCCATGGATAACCCCATCCATTACAATGAAACATAGGCACAATAGTTAAAAAATTTAATCTATTGGGCATGTTCCAAGCAGTAGCACTACCAGTGGACATTAAGTAAGAGCCTCTATGATGATATACTACTCCTTTAGGATTTCCTGTTGTACCTGAAGTATAACTTAATGAAAGAGCTTGCCATTCATCCTCAGGCATTTTCCATTGAAAATTCTCATCCCCAGTTTTCAGAAATTCTTCATATTCTCTATCACCAATCTTTTCACACTTTGACTGATCTGCATGCTTATCGTTAATATCAATAATGGTAATCTTTCTTTTTAAAGTGCTTAAGGCTTTTTTTACTTCTACATGAAGCTGGCGATCTACAACTAAAACTTTTGCTTCTCCGTGTTCCAAAATATATGAAATCGTTTTTGCATCTAAACGAATATTAATTGTATTTAAAACTGCTCCAGTCATGGGCACAGAATAATGTGCTTCAAATATTTCAGGTGTATTAAAAGCTAAAAAAGAAACAGTGTCCCCCTTTTTTATACCAATATTTGAAAGCGCGCTGGCAAATTTTACACATCTTTTATAAACCTCTGACCATGTGTAATTTCTGTCCTCATAAATTACTGCTTCATAATTTGGGTAGATTTCTTTTGCTCTAACTAAAAAAGTAAGTGGTGTTAAGGGAACGAAATTTGCTTTATTTTTCTCTAAATTTTTTTCGTAAACATTCATTTTCAGTTAAATTTTGCTTTCATCAAGCTTTCACTACCAGTTATTGCTGAATGATAATGACTGTCTATTCTAGGTAGAATTTTATCAAAAAAGTATTTTGCTGTATTAATCTTTTCTTCATAAAAGTTTTTGTTTTTACTAGAATTGTCAATGCTTACTTTAGTCATTTTAAGCCAAGAAAAACCTAAAGCAACATAACCAAGAACCTTCAAAAAGTCATTGCATGCTGCACTAACATCATTTTTTTGATTTTTTAACTTATTGTCTAGCCATTTCGAGAAGTCTAATAAAAGTTTTATCTTTTCTTTAAGAATGTTGGAAAGTCTTTTTAATTCAACATTCCCATTATAATCTTTAATTTCATTTTGAAGTAAGGATATAAATTTTTCTAACGTTCGATTAGTAAGTACTTTTCTGAATACTAAATCAATTGCTTGAACAGAATTTGTTCCCTCGTAAATTGGTGTAATTCTATTATCTCTATATAGTTGTTCAATACCCTGGTCCCTTGTGTAACCATAACCACCAAATATTTGTATTGCTTCGTTTGTTATCTCCATACCCATATCTGAAAAAAAAGATTTTACTACAGGTGTCATTAAGGAGACCATATCGTCTGCTTCTTTTCTAACGTTTTCATTTGAATGATTTAAACTTACATCAACTTGTTGGGACAACCAGAAAGCCAGAGATCTTTGACCTTCAATTATTGATTTCATGTTCATTAAACTTCTTCTGATATCTGCATGTTTAATTATTAAATCTGTTTCGCCATTTTTGTTATCGTTAGATTTACCTTGTTTTCTTTCTCTAGTATAAGCAAGTGAATTTTGATAAGCCGTTTCAGCAATCCCTAATCCCTGTATACCGACAATAATTCTCTCTAAATTCATCATTGTAAACATTGAACTCAATCCTTTATTTTCCTTACCAATTAAAAAACCCTTAGCATTATCAAAATTAAGAACACAAGTTGGTGAACCTTTTATTCCCATTTTAGTTTCAATAGATAAAGTGCTAACACCATTTCTTGATCCAACTGAACCATTTTCATCAACATTAAACTTTGGAACTAAAAATAAACTTATTCCCTTAGTGCCAGCAGGTGCACCTGGAATTTTAGCTAAAACTAAATGTATGATATTTTCTGTTAAGTCGTGATCACCAGATGTAATAAATATTTTCTGTCCAGTTAAAGAAAATGATCCATCTGAATTTTTAATTGCTTTTGTTTTTATTAAACCTAAATCAGTTCCACATTGAGACTCGGTTAAACACATAGTCCCACTCCATTTACCCTCAACTATTTTTGGTAGAAACTTATCCTTAATCTTATTATCTGCATGATGAAGAATGCAATTATAAGCTCCAATACTTAATTCACTATATAATTTAAATGACAAACTTGCTGAAGATAACATTTCTTCAAAAAAAGTACTGACAGTCTTTGGCATTCCTTGTCCACCATACTTTGGATCACAAGATAAAGATGTCCATCCGTCAGTAATAAATTTTTTATAAGCTTCTTTATAACCTGGCGGAGATCTTACGACTCCATTTTCATAAACACATGGACTGTCATCGCCTATTTTGGCTAGAGGGTGTACAATTTCTTGATTTATTTTAGCTGCTTGATCTAAAACATCTTTTACTAAGTCAGAGCTTATTTCTTTAAATTTATCAATTTCTTTATAATTCTTATTATCTTTAAGATTATCAAAAAGAAACATCATATCTTCAATTGGAGCATTATATGTAGTCATTTAATTAATTAATGGTTTCCCTGTTTTTAATGTATGGACAATTCTTTCTTGTGTTTTTTTATTTTCTACTAATTTCATAAAGCTGTTTAATTCCAAGTTATACATTTGATCTTCTGTAACTTCTTTACTTATATCTGTATCTCCACCACTTAAAACATATGCTAATTCTTTACCAACTTCCATACCGTGATCTAGAATCTTTTTGTCATTATATAATGCTTCAAGTATTTTGTGCATTTTTTCTCTAGCATTTTTACCCGATAATTTAAATTTACATTCCTTGGATGGAGACATATCTACACTATTATTGAGTAATTTTCTTGCCGCAGGTAATAGTTCATTTCTATTAATTATAACATCATGATTTTTATCCAAAAATAACAATGGTTTTGCTTCTTGAGGCGAAGAAGCAGTTTTAGCATAACCAATTATATCAAAAACTTTTAATGGTGCATAATCTGGATCTGTTTTGGACTCATTGGTTTGACACCATCTCCAGAGTAGTTCTTTACAACCACCTCCAGCAGGCACTAAACCAACAATTGTTTCAACTAAACCCATTACTATATTAGTATGTGTAACTACATAATTACTTTGTAACACGACTTCTTCTCCACCGCCTAGAGCTAAACCTGACGGAGCAGATATAACTGGGTATTTACAATATTTAAGATGCTTGCAAGTTTCTTGAAAATATTTAATAAATTTTTCAACAGACTTTATATCGTTATTCTTTATAAATTCCATTACATAATTTAGATTTACACCTGCAGAAAATTGCATACTTTCATTTATTATAATTAGAGGTTTATCTGTAGCCTTTTTCAAAGCATCCATTGAATCATTATCTAAAGCATTTGCTTTAGTATTAAACTCGACAATATTAAAATCTTTAAATCTAAATATTTCTGCTGAATCATTTTTATCTAATTTAATGACTGTTTTTTTAATCTTTCCTAATGTTTGTAAGTTGGTATATTTTTGTCGTTCGTCATAGAAACTTTCTACTTTTTTTTCTTTTAAATCTTTTAAAAATTCATTGTGATTAATATCTCCAATTTTTGAAAAGAAATTTTTTAATCCTATTGACTCTAACATTTCAAACGGACCCATAGACCAATTAAAACCCAGTCTCAAAGCTTCATCTATGTCATTATATTCATCAGTTATAGCTGGCACCAGTGAGGATGAGTACAAGATTATTTTTGAAATTACTGACCATGCATATTTACCATACTTATCATTTCTGTTAATTAATTCTAAAAGGTTTATCTTATCTATTTTTAAATCTATCTTTTTAACTGGAAAGTATTCATTTTTATTTAAATTAAGAGCTTCAAGAGTCTTTTTATTCTCAGACTTATTCATCCTATAAAACCCTCCCTTACCTTTTCTACCTGTATAACCAGTTTCAATTAGTTTTTTGATAATCGGTAAACCAGAAACAACTTTTTGAAATTTATCCTCTTTAGGTAATTCTTTTTGAAAACTTTTAAGAACATCTGACATTAGATCAATACCTATTAAATCATATAAAGCAAAAACTCCTGTTTTAGGTATACCCATAGGCCTACCAAATACAGCATCAGCTTCTTCAATAGAAAGATCCATATTAACCGCTTCTGTCATCGCTACTTGCATAGCGTATACTCCTATTCTGTTTCCTAAAAAACCAGGAGTATCACCACAAACAATTACACCTTTACCTAATTTTTCTTCACTAAAATCTTTTAAATAATTAATTTTATTTTGATCGTTCAGCTTATCTCTAACTATTTCTAGTAATCCCATATATCTAACCGGATTGAAAAAGTGTGTAATACAAAAATCTTTTTTGTCTTCTGCTTTTAATTTTTCTGATAATACTTTTAAAGGAATAGTTGATGTATTTGATGAAACAATTGAGTCTTTTTTTCTTTTATCAAAAATTTTTTTGTAAATATCATGTTTTATATCAATTCTTTCAACAACTGCCTCCACAATCCAGTCTGCATCAGAAACATTTTCAAAATCATCAGTAATATTGCCAACCTTCAAATTTTTAATTTTATCTTTTTCAAATAATAACGGCGGTCTAGATTTTAGAATTCTTTCTTTAGCTTTTTCAGAAATTTCAGTTTTTAAATCTAATAATATAACTGGTATATTAGCATTGCATAAATGAGCGGCTATTCCACTCCCCATTGTTCCAGATCCTATTACAACTACTTTTTTAATATTCATATGATTTTGGTCGGAGCGGAAGGATTTGAACCTTCGACCCTCTGGTCCCAAACCAGATGCGCTACCAGGCTGCGCTACGCTCCGAAAGTCTATTTATATAGGTTATATATGACTTTTTGGCAATTGAAAGATTTTTGTTATATTAGTAAGAAATAACTAAATGATCCAATATATTTCAAAACCTTTTAAATATTTCTTTAAACTTGAGTCAGCATCAGGTTTGGTTCTACTCTTTGCAGCGGTGATAGCTTTGTTTATTAGTAATAGCAGTTTAGGTGAAAATTATTTTAAAATATTAGAAAGTTATTTTACACTTGGAACTGAAGATTTTGGATTAAAATTAAGTGTTCTTCATTGGATTAATGATGTTTTGATGGCTATCTTTTTTTTCTTGGTGTCTTTAGAAATTAAAAGAGAATTTGTTAAAGGTGAACTTTCAAATCCGAAACAGGCAATGTTGCCAATTATTGGAGCTGTTGGTGGAATGGTAGTTCCAGCTGCTATTTATATAATAATAAATATTGATGACAGCACAAGACTTAACGGTTGGGCAATACCATCAGCAACTGATATCGCCTTTTCATTAGGTGTATTATCATTACTTGGAAAAAGAGTTCCTATATCTTTAAAAGTTTTTCTAACTGCTTTAGCAATTATTGATGATCTTGGAGCAATAATAATAATAGCTTTCTTTTATTCAGGTAATATACAAATAACTTACTTAATACTAATGGCTGTTGCGATGATATTACTAGTAATTTTAAATAGACTAAATGTAAGATCATTTATTCCTTATTTAATAGTTGGGATATTTTTATGGGAATTTACACATCAATCAGGAATTCATGCGACGATTGCGGGAGTTTTATTAGCTTTAACTATTCCTCACGATACTAAAAAAGAGAAAAACTCTTTACTATTAAAGCTGGAACATGCAATTTCCCCTTACGTAGCATTTGGAATTATGCCAATATTTGCTTTTGCGAACGCAGGGGTTTCTTTAGAGGGATTATCTTTTGCAACATTGTTAAATCCAGTACCTTTAGGAATAGTTTGTGGATTATTTTTTGGAAAACAAATCGGAGTATTTCTATTTTCCTATTTATCTATATACTTTAAATTTGCAGATAAACCGAACAACTCAAACTGGACGTCACTTTATGCTGTCTCAATATTGACAGGTATCGGTTTTACTATGAGTTTATTCGTGGGCAATCTTGCCTTTGCAAATAACTTAGAATTTAGTGACGGTGTAAAGATTGGTGTACTTACAGGTTCATTATTGTCTACTTTATGTGGTTACTTCTTGTTATTACTTGCTAGTAAAAAATGATCGATAAAAGATTATTGAAAATCGCTTCTAATACTAAATTTTATGGTTTAAAGAACAAATATTCTTATAAAACTAATCTCAAAAATTCAATTTGTGGCGACAAAATATCCATAGAAATTTCATTAAAAAAAAATATTATTCAGGAATTAAGATATGAAACTGAAGCATGTATTTTTTGTCAAGCTTCTGCGAGCACATTGGCAAATATAGCAAAAAATACTAACTTGGGTGATTTAAAAAAAAATTTAAGTAAATATTTAAATTTTAGTAAAAAAGTGCCAAAAAAATTTAATAATTTGACTTATTTGTTGAAAGATAAATATATGAATAGAAAAGATTGTATACTTTTACCTTTTAAAGCATTTTATAAAGCAATTAAATGATATGATAAGAAAAATAATATTCACAATTATGATCTTTAGTTTTTTTTCTAATTTATCTGCTGACTATCATAAACTAGCATATGATTTTAACTTTAGAGGATTAGATGGAAATCAAATAAATTTAAAGGACTATGATAATAAAGTAATTGTCGTAGTAAATGTTGCTAGTAGATGTGGTTATACACCTCAATACAAGGATTTACAAAAATTATACACAGAATATAAAAATGAGCTTGTAGTTATAGGTATCCCTACAAATAATTTTAAGCAAGAACCAAAAAATAACGCTGAAATTAAAAAATTTTGTGAGGCTAACTTTGGTATAACTTTTCCGATGTCTGAAAAAGTAGATGTTATTGGAAATAATGCCCATGATTTCTTTAAATGGGCTAAAAAAAACCACGGTATAGCAGCAATACCAAAATGGAATTTTCACAAAATTATTATTGGAAAAGATGGTAAAGTAGCCGATACTTTTGCATCCTTTACCAAACCTAGCTCAAGAAAATTTATAAACGCAATCAATAAAGAAATTAAAAGTTAAAAGATAATCCGTCGTATGCTGGAATAATATTTTCTGGTAACTTTTTCCTTAAGCTTTGATAATCGAGATCAACATGTAAATTAGTAAGAATTGTTTTTTTGGGAGCAAGTTTTTTTGCAATTTTAATTGTTTCATCAAAGTGGAAATGTGATGGATGTGGATTTTTTCTTAGACAATCTATAATGAGATAATTTAAATTTTTTAATTGGTTAAAAGATTTATTTGGTATCTTGTTGCAATCACTTAGATAAGCAATTTTGTTAAAAATAAAGCCATTTGCCTTTATCATCCCATGCTGTAATTCTATAGCCTGTATTTTTAACAATTTATCATTTTTTTTTATAGTGAATTGATCGTTAAAAGTGTTAGCACTCATTATTGGTTTATATCCAGATCTAGGAGAAAAGCAGAATGTGTATTTCTGTTTGAGTAATTTTGTTGTTCGTTTACTTCCATATATAGGAATTTTTTTTTTATTTTTCCAAAAGAAAGGCCTTAACTCAAATATTCCTACAGTTTGATCAGCGTGTTCATGTGTATAAATAACAGCATCGATATTTTTTATATTATTTCTTTTAATTTGCTCTTTTATATCTGGAGATGTATCGATAAGAATTGAAATATCTTGATACTGAATATGGGCACAACATCTAGTTCTTATGTTTTTTCTATTTTTTTTGTTTAATTTACCCCAATAGTTTGTAATCCAAGGAGCGCCCAAAGAGCTTCCACAGCCCAAGATTGTAAACTTATTCTTCAACTTAACTTACCAAAAAGTTTAAAAAAATTATTTGTTGTACCTTCACAAAGATCATCGAATTCAATTTCTTTCAGTTTTGAGAGATATTTAGCGGTCAGAACTACATTTGATGGCTCATTTGATTTTCCTCTCAAAGGTTCAGGAGATAAATATGGAGAATCTGTTTCAATTAATATTTTATTAAGAGGTATTGACTTAAATGTTTCTTTGAGATCATTGGACTTTTTAAATGTTATAATGCCACTAGCCGAAAAAAAGGCATCTAATCCTAGAAGTTTATCTGCAAACTTTTTTGTTCCAGTAAAACAGTGCATCAAAATCTTCAACTTATCTTTTTTTGAATATTTTGATAAAATATCATAAGTAAGATCCTCTGCATCCCTTGAATGAATTACTAGCGGTAGTTTGCTTGAAATAGAAGCTTTAATATGTTCTTCAAATAATCTTATTTGCTCATCTTTGTCTGAATGATTATAATAAAAATCTAAACCAGTTTCTCCTATTCCAATTATTTTCTTACTAATATTTAATCTTTGTAAAATTATGTCTTTGTTAATTTTGCTGTGATTTTTGGCTTCATGTGGATGAATCCCGTAAGTACCATAGACGTTTTTATACTTATTCGTGATTTCTATAATATTATTATACTTTTTGTCAGCCACAGATATAGTTAACATAATTTTAACATTAGATTGATCCGCCCTTTTTATTACATTATCCAAGTTTGAAAACATGGGCTCATAATCAAGATGACAATGTGAGTCGATAATCATTATTCTACCTTTTTAAATAAAATTTCAATATTTCCTAATTCTTTATCATGATTTAAGGATTTGTTACTATCTATTTCGTCTATATTTCTAAGTTCTTTTTTTACATTTATTATATCAAGAATTTTGTTAGCGCTTATTGGCATTATAGGTAATAAAAGAATACTTATGTTTTTAATTTGTTCAACAATTGAATATAAAATAGAATTCATTTTTTTAACATCAGTTTTTTTGAGTGACCAAGGCTCAGAGTCATTAAAATATTTATTGGAGTCAAAAGAGTATTCTATAACCTGTTTTATGTAGTTGTTTAGATCTTGTTTATCAATAAATTTATTTAATCTTTTTATGTCTTTTTTTAGTTTAGTTGTTAATGATTTTCCTTCATTTGTAACAGAGTTACTTTTAGGAATTTTATTGTTACAATTTTTTTTTAAAAAAGCAAAAACTCTTTGACATAAATTTCCATAATTATTTGCTAAATCATTATTTATACAATTTTTCAAATTTTCCAACGATACATTTCCATCATTTCCTAATGAAACTTCTTTGATTAAATAATATCTAAGTTGATCAATCCCATAATTTTTAATTATGTCCAATGGATCGAGAATGTTTCCAAGTGATTTTGACATTTTTTTTTCATCAGAAAGTATCCATCCATGACCAAATATTCTTTTAGGTAAAGGTAATTTGGCAGCCATTAAAAATGCAGGCCAGTAAATTGCATGAAATCTCAGGATATCCTTACCTATAATATGTAAATCAGCAGGCCAATAGTTTTTATATAAATCAGAAGAAACGTCTGGATAATTAAGTGCACTTAAATAATTAGTTAGAGCGTCTAGCCATACATAAATAATATGCTTGTTATTTTTAGGCACTGGTATGCCCCACGAAAAAGATGTTCTGCTTACAGATAAATCTTTAAGTCCCTTCTCAACAAATTTTACAACCTCATTTTTTCTTGCAATAGGAAGAATGAAAGAAGGATTAGATTTATAAACATCTAATAATTTTTTATTCCATGCAGAAAGTTTAAAAAAATATGACTCCTCTTCTACCCACTCGACTTTTGAACCAGATAATTTTGATATTTTCAAACCATCCTTTTCTTCAATTTCATCATCATCATAGTAAGCTTCATCAGAAACTGAATACCAACCTTTATATTTATCTAAATAAATATCACCAGATTGAACTAATTTATTCCATAAATCTTCTACCGACTTATGATGTCTCTTTTCAGTAGTCCTTATAAAATCATTGTTTGAAAGATTTAAAATTTTTGTTAACTCTTTAAATTTTTCAGATAATTCGTCACAAAATTTTTGAGTATCTTTTTTATTTTTTTCTGCTTCTCTCTGAATTTTTAAACCGTGTTCATCAGTACCTGTTAAAAAATAAACTTTGTATCCTTCTAATCTTTTATAGCGAGCAATAACATCTGCAACTATACTTGAATAAGCATGGCCCATATGAGGTTTGCCTGATGGATAATAAATTGGTGTAGTTATATAATATTTTTTTGTATCCACTAAATATAGTTTTCTATTTCCACAAGCAAGTTTGTGTGATTTAAATTTAATTTACTTGAATCATGTATTTTTCTAATAATTTTAATTCTTTTATTATTTATAGTATCAACTTTTGTACTATTTCTAGATAAATTAAAATAATACTGATCTACTAAATATATTGCAAAACTCAAATAATCTTCATCTTTTTTAAGTTTATTTAATTTAAATAATTTCTTTAAATTTGAAATTAAATCATCATTGATATTAATTTTATCGTCTAAAAGTATCTTGTTATACCTCAAATAGTTTCCTGGCGTTAATTTTGAATTTTTTATAGCAATCTTATCTTCTATTTTGTGATCCAGCAGCAACTTTTTTATAATGTCAATCTTTGAAGAATTACTTAAAAAGAATATAAATTCAATTGATCTTGACTTTAAAGTTTCTAGAATATTTTGTCTTTGATTATTTATTAAAATAAAATAATTTGTAATAGACGGTTCTTCAATTGTTTTAAGAAGAGCATTTACACAGTTACCACTTAAATATTCTACATCATCAAATATAACAAAACGATTAAAGTTATTTATTGAAGAATTTTGTAACGTT
>CACNIK010000004.1 GCA_902620525.1 uncultured Pelagibacteraceae bacterium
GATAAATACTTTTCTATACCATATAATTTTTTTTCAATCATTTAAGGCCTATTTTTTTTTTAATAATTCCAAATATTTTTTTTTGGAGTTCAGGTGTATTTTTTGAAGATTCTAAAATTATATGATCTTTTTTATTTTTAGATATTTTCAAAAAGGCGTTTTGAGCTTTAATATAAAATTTGACAGGAAAATTATCATATCTATTTCTAGATCTTCTTTTTTTTAACCTGCTTAAAAATGATTGCTTTTTGACCTTTAAAACAATTGTTATGTTTGGTTTAATTTTTCCAAGTATTTTTTTGTGAATATTATTAATAAAATTTAACGATACTCTTTTTCCATAAACTTGATACGCTAATGTTGAGTCTATAAATCTATCACAAATAATAATTTTTTTATTTTTTAAAGCTGGTATTATTTTATTTTTTAGATGCTCATTTCTCGCTGCAAGATATAATAATGTGTCTGTATATTTATCAAACTTTATCTTTTTATTTTTTTCAAAGTAATCTTTAAGAATAATTTTTCTAATTATTTCAGCGCTTTTAGTACCACCTGGTTCTCTTGTTAAAATCACGTTATTGGTAAATTTTCTTAATTTTTTAAATAAAATCTTAGCTTGATAAGATTTTCCACTACCCTCAATACCTTCGAAAACAATAAAAAAACTCTTTTTATACATCTCCCCAAATCAAATAGTTCAATGACATAAATAAGCTCTTAAATACATTTACCTTTTTTACATTTTCAGCAGCATAAACAGGAACCTTTTTAATTAAATTGTCTTTCACAAATATTTCTATATTTGCTATTTCCTGGTCTTTGCTAATTGGTGCCTTTATGGGACCATTATATTTTAAAAAAACTTTTAAGTTTCTTGCCTCTTTTTTCTTAAGTGTTAAAAAAACATCCTCTTTTGTTATCCCTTCTATATCTGTTTTTTTTCCAAGCCAAGTTTTTACAGGAAATATTGTTTCATTTTTCTTAGAAATTTCAAATGTGTCAGTATTTCTAAATCCCCAACTTAATATTTTTAAAGAGCCACTGGATCTTAAATTTTTTGTTTGAAAACCACTTGCTACAGCAATAAGTCTTCGCTGATCTCTTTTCATTGTGCTAGCCAATGAATATTTTTCTACTGCTAGATAACCTGTTTTGATGCCATCTACTCCAACTCTTTTATATAATAATGGATTTCTATTACCTTGAGTAATTGGATCACCACCTGTTCTATCCCAAGTAAATGTTTTTTCTTTGAAAAGTTCGTAATATTCAGGATGATTTTTTATTAAATATTGTGACATGATAGCTATATCTCGAACTGTAGAGTAATTATCAGGATGATTTATACCAGATGAGTTTGCGAAATTCGTGTTAGTCATGCCAATTTCACTAGCTTTCTCGTTCATCATATCAGCAAAATTTTCCTCTGTACCGGCAATTCCTTCGGCTATTGCAATGCAGGCATCATTACCAGATGCTATAATTATTCCTTTTAAAAGATTTTCTACTGAAACCTCGTCATTTATCATTAAAAACATCGATGAGTATCCACTTTGAGATAGTCTCCAAGCTTTTTCAGAAATTAAAAATTTATCATCTAAAGATAGTTTTTCTTGTTCTAATAAATCAAAAACAATTATTGAAGTCATGATTTTAGTCATAGATGCAGGATAAATACTCATATCAGGTTCTAGCTCATAAATAATTTTATTAGAGTCGTAATCTAATAAAATAGCAGTCTTAACGTCTACCTTTGGATTTGAGTTAAGATTTATTGTTAGAAAAAAGTATAATGTTAATATTTTTATTAAATATTTATTCATGTATTTTTATATCTACCTCATCAAAATTTATCTGTTTTAAAGCAATGTAATCATTTTTAATCATTTTAATAGTCTTATATGGGCCTAAAAAAACCTCAAAATTATGTTTATTTTTTTTGTCAATAGAGATTTTCTTATTTCTTAGTGATAACGACTCAGTTTTGACCCTCTTTATCAAAAGTTTAGCAGACTCTTGTGAATAAAAATTGCCTAAAATAATAACAAATTTAGGTTGTTTGCTAGACATTTTTATTTTTGTTTTGCTAATATTATTTATTTTCACTTTTTCAACGGGAGCTTTTACGCCTAATTGCTTTTCTTCTTCATGCGTTTCAGCTTTTTTTGCAATAAAAGACTTATTCTTTTTAAGCTCTTCTACTTCTACATATGGGAAATTTTCATTTAAACCAATTTGACTTGAAACAGTTTTTGTAATTAAAACTTTATAAAAATCGGGATAATCCAGTCTAAAAGAATTTTTTAATATTATATTTTTTCCATTATTAGGGTTTGTGATCTTTAATAAAGAACCCCTTTTTACTTTATTATGAGCAATTATCATTTCATCTGAATTAATTTTCTTTTTAATAAATTTATTTTCATAGTCATTGAGAGTATAAATGTATGCAAATCCTTTAGAGTTTAAGACAGGTTTTTCATATTTATTCACACTTGTAGATGTGCAAGAACACAAGAGAAGAAATATTAAAAAATAATTATATCTCATTTTTAAATTTATCTTTTAATGTACACACAGCTAAAGCAAATCTTAGTGACCTATTCCATTTCAGTATTAACTCATAGTTATTAAAGACTAAATATGCTGGTTTAAGTTTTTTTGATCCAGGTATAATGTCTTTATCTGGAGTAATTATAGCTGCTGTCATATTATCGTAAGAAGAATATTTCTCTGGATTTTGTAAATATTTTTTTAGGTACTTAACTTTTCTTTTGTTTTTTAATTTTCTTGCGGAAGTGTTTAGATATTTATCTGGAACAGTGTTATTTAGATTAATGTTGACGAAACATGGTGAGTTAGTCTGCCATCCTATTTTTTTAATATAATTAGCAGCAGATGCAAATGAATCGTCAATTTTTTTTAATTCAATATTAGAATTATTGTTATAATCGATTGCATAATTTTTTATAGTAGAGGGCATAAATTGAAAGTTTCCAAAAGCTCCAGCCCATGATCCAAATAAAATATCCTTCTGAATTATATTTTTATCTATTAATTTTAACAATGTTAACAATTCTTCTGTAAAAAAAGCACTTCTTCTTTTATCAAAGCTTAATGTTGCTAGAGATGACAGGATATCCATTTTTCCGAGATATTTTCCAAAATTTGTTTCTATACCCATAAGCGCTAAAAGTAATTCTTTTTCTACTAAGAACTTACTTTCAATTTTATTAATTAATCTTTTTTCTTTTGAATATAAAATTAAACCTTTTTTAACTTTGTTGTTATTAGCTCTTTTGCTTATATATGTGTGCGTGTCCTCATAAAATTCTGGCTGAAATCTATCATACTCAATTACTTTAGGTAAAAATTTAATATTTTTTAGTGTATCATTAATAGTATTTTCTGATACACCCTCACTTCTAGCTACATTTTTAAAATTCTCTAGCCATACTGCAAAGTTGTGTTCCGTTGCATTAAGAAAAGAATTAAATGTCAAAAAATGAAATAATAAAATAAATTTAATTAAGAATTTAGCCATTTTGTTAGTTATCATAAATATTTTATTTAAACTAGTATTTGCAAAATAAATAAGATTATTGTTATTTTTTACTAATAATAGTATTAGTTTGTACTGTTTCTTAAAGGAGAGGTGGCTGAGCGGTTGAAAGCACTGGTCTTGAAAACCAGCAACGGGGCAACTCGTTCGTGGGTTCGAATCCCACCCTCTCCGCCATTATAGTTTAAATTTGCTAAAAGTTTCTACTACTTTATTTATTTTTATCTTTTTATTAATTTTTTTTGTTTGATAATAATTATAAATAATTTCGTCTTCCAAATTTAAAAAATCATACAGGTCCTCAAGTTCCTTCTTCGAAAAAGTGTTAATATATTTATCAACAAATTTACTAAGTAAAATGTCCATCTCTTTGGTACCGCGATAATTTGCTCTGTAGATTATTTTTTTCCTTAAAGTTTCTAATTCAATCATTTAATTAATGTATTATATATTAACTATGACGATTTTTAAAAATAAAGATGATCTTTTTAAAAATATATCTTTTTTAAAAGGGGTTGGCCCGAAACTAAGCAAATATTTAAAAAATAAAAGAATAGAAAAAATTAATGATTTATTGTGGCATTTTCCTTACTCATCAACGGATAGATCAGACATGGTAACTCTTGATAGATTAGAAGTAGGTAAAATTCAAACTATTAAAGTAAAAGTTTTAAAATATAATTTTCCAAGAGTTAGAAATTTGCCAAATAAAGTCATTTGTTCAGATGAATTTGGTAAAATTGATATTGTATTTTTTAATAGTAGAGAGGGTTATATAAGATCTGTCTTGCCAATCAATAAATTTGTTTTAATAAGTGGAAAAATTAATTTTTATAGAAACAAATATCAAATGACGAATCCGAGTTATGTTACGTCCGTAGATAAAATTGACTATGTAAAAAAAAATATTCCAAAATATTCATTAACCGAGGGTCTTAATGAAAAATCCTATAGAAAAATTATTGAAAAAGTTATAAATAATCTTCCCAATTTAGAAGAATGGCATGATAAAGATATATTAGAAAAATTTGGTTTTTGTTCATGGAATGAATCTATTGTAAAAATACATAATTTGAATAATAGTGATGTAGAAAATAATAAATATTTACGTAGACTGGCTTTAGATGAAATTTTATCAAATTTAATAGTTCTCTCTAAAAATCGAAAAAAATTTAAAAAAATTATAAAAGAAAGTAAAATTTTTAAGAATTCACTATCTAATAAGATATTAAATAATTTAAATTTTAAACTAACAAAAAATCAGGAAGAAGTTGTTAATGAAATAAATGATGATTTAAAATCTGAAAAAAAAATGTTTCGAATACTTCAAGGTGACGTTGGTTCGGGAAAAACTATTGTTTCATTTCTAACAGCAGCAAATACTTTAGAGATTGGTTATCAAACAGCTTTAATGGCTCCAACAGCAATACTAGCTAAACAACATTTTAATTTGGCAAAAAAAATATTTAATGGTACTAAAATTAAAATAGAACTTTTGACTGGTAAAACTGAAACGAAGTTAAGAAAAAAAATTCTTGAAGAGTTAAAAATTGGTGAAATCGACTTTTTAATAGGAACACACGCATTATTTCAAAAAAAAATAGATTTTAAAAACCTGGGTTACATCATAATAGATGAGCAACATAAATTTGGAGTAAAACAAAGAATGTCATTGGCTAACAAAGGGGGGAAAAATTGTGATGTTTTGTTAATGTCAGCTACTCCAATACCTAGAACAATGATGTTAACAATTTATGGTGATATGGATGTTTCCAGACTTATAGAAAAACCAAAAAATAGACTTCCAATTTTAACTTACTCTAAGCCAGAAAAAAAAATTGAAGAATTAATAAAGATAATAAAAAAAAATTTATCTCAAAATAATCAAGTTTTTTGGGTGTGTCCTTTAATTAAAGACTCTCAGATCTTAGATTATTCGTCTGTTAATAAAAGATTTGACTGGTTAAAAAAACAATTTCCAAACGAAACAAATATATTGCATGGAGAATTAAAACAGGATAAAAAAAACTTAGTATTAGAAAAATTTCTTAACAAAAAAACTAAAATATTGGTTTCAACAACGGTTATAGAAGTTGGAATTGATTTTCCGGATGCAAATTTAATAATTATTGAAAATGCTAATAAGTTTGGTTTGGCTCAGTTACACCAACTACGTGGGAGAGTTGGTAGAGGTCAAAAGCAAGGCAAATGTATATTATTATTTAAAGATAATTTATCAAAAAATAGTATTCAAAGAATAAAAATTTTGAAAAAGTCTAGTGATGGATTTTTCATTGCAGAGGAAGATATGAAAATGAGAGGTTTCGGAGATATTATTGGTTACCAACAAAGTGGAAGTAAATTCTTTAGAATCGCTGATCCGATAGATCATAGCGATCTCTTTATTTATGCTGAAAATTACTTAAAAAAAATAGAGAATGAAAATTTAGATAGATTTGATTTTTTAGTAAAATTACACGATAGAGCGGAAATTATTTACTCTAAAGATGATTAATCAATATCCGATGTACCAGCGGATACAATAAATTTGGATGCTTGTTCAAAACTTATATCTAAAAAGATTAGATTTTTTTTAGGAACCATTAATAAAAAACCACTTGTTGGATTTGGAGTGGTAGGCACAAAAACATTTACAAGTTCATTTCCAATTTTATCATTTATAATACCTTTATTTTCTTTTGTAGCAAATCCAACTGCCCAAACATCTTTTTTGGGATATTCAAGCAAAACTACACTTTTTTGTTTGTTATCACTTTTAGTTAAACTTTCTGTCATTTGGTTAATTGCAGAATAAATAGTTCTTAAAATCGGAATTCTTTTTAAAATCCTATTGATTAATTCAAATATTTTTTTACCTAGAAAAGATAACGATAACCAACCTATAAATGTAATTATGATGACTGCAATTATAATTTCAATACCAGGTATCTCAAAAGGTAAATAGTTATTAGGATTTAATTCTTTAGGGAGAATATTTGATGATACTTTGATTATAAACAAAGACAAATAAAGAGTTATTCCTATTGGAATAAGAACTACTGCTCCAGCAAAAAAATTATTTCTTAATCTTGATAAAATTGATGTTTTTTTTCCTTTTTGAGCCATTAGTTATAACTTGAGTATATTATAAATATTAATATTAATATAAAAATTGCAATTAATAATTTATTATTTAAAATCATGAGTCATATGAAATATAACATAAATAGAAGGAAATTTCTTGGCTTATTTGGTAGTGGTTGTTGCTCGCTATTAATGCCTTCGTGCGCAACCGTACCCATCACTGAAAGAAAGCAACTTAGTATTATTCCTGAAGCTACAATAAATCGTCAAGCTGCAGCTGCATATGAAAATTTTAGGAGTAAAACCAAATTAATTACTAAAGGATCTCAATTGAGAGAAATTAAAGAAATAGGAAAAAAAATGGAAAACGCTGTAAGTGCTTTTTTTTTGAAAAAAGGAGAAAGAGATCCTACTGCTAACTTTGGATGGGACTATGTATTGGTTGATAATGATAAAATTGTAAACGCTTGGTGTATGCCAGGTGGTAAAATTGCAGTTTATACAGGTCTGCTAAAAGTAACAAAAAATACAGACGCTCTTTCAATAGTCATGGGTCACGAAATAGCACATGCTGTTGCCAGACACTCTGTCGAGAGAGCAAGTCAAGCAATGACAATTAATATAGGCACTGCAGTTGCAGATATTTTTACTGGAGGTGCAGTAAGTCAAGCTAGAAATCAAGTTGGTAGTACAACGGGTATGGATATTTACAGAATAGGTATAATGAATCCATTTGGTCGAAAACAAGAAACTGAAGCAGATTATTTGGGATTAATTTTTTCATCTTTATCAGGATATGATATTAGAGAGTCTGTTAAGCTGTGGAAAAGAATGGCAGAAAGAAACAGGGGTAAAGAACCACCTGTTTTTTTAAGTACGCATCCATCAAGCGAAAAAAGAATAGAAAATTTAGAAAATTGGATTAGAGAAGTAATTATTAAATATCCACCAATATCAGCATAAAGCTGATTTGGTGAGCCCTGATGGACTCGAACCATCGACACCCTCCTTAAAAGGGAGGTGCTCTACCAACTGAGCTAAGGGCCCAAAGAAATTTCTTTTACATATAAATGGTTAAAAATTCAATAAGATTTATTAATTAAATAATTTGATATATTTGTTATAAAATTTAGAGAACGTGCGACTCTTAATACTTTTTCTTATTTCTCTCATAAATTGTTGATAAAAATTAATGTTATGCAAAGAAATCAACATAGACGCTAATAACTCGTTTGTCTTAATTAAATGATTTAAATAGCTTTTTGAATATTTATTTAAGTTTCTCAGCGCGCACTTTTCATCCAATGGAGATTTATCATTTTTATACATAGAGTTCTTAAGATTTATTTTGCCCTTCCAAGTAAATGCTAAACCTGTTCTACCTGATCTTGTTGGCATAACACAGTCAAACATATCTACACCTTCGTTTATCGCGCCTAAGATATCTGAAGGTGTTCCTACACCCATTAAATACCTCGGTTTATTTTCTGGCATTTTGTCTGTAATATTTTTTACCGTTTCAAACATTTCTTGTTGAGTCTCACCTACTGCTAAACCTCCAATCGCGTACCCATCGAAGTTTATATCTAATAATTTTTGTAAGCTCTCAAATCTTAAATCTTTATACAAACCTCCTTGTATTATTCCAAATAGAGCTTTTTTTTTGTTATTTCCAAATTCAACTTTACATCTTTTGGCCCATTTTGTTGAAGTTTCAATAGCTCTTTTTAATTTCTCTCTATTATTTGTTAATTTTGGACACTCATCCAAAACCATTAAAATATCCGAGTTTATTGATTTTTGAATTTTTATACTTTGCTCGGGACTCAATACTATTTTTTTACCATCAATGTGAGATCTGAAAGTCGCTCCAATGTCTTGATCAATTTTATTTAATTTTGATAGTGACATTATTTGAAAGCCACCAGAGTCTGTTAATATCGGTTTATCCCAGTTCATAAATTTGTGAAGACCTCCAAATTTATCTAAAATTTTGGAGCCAGGTCTTAACATTAAGTGGTAAGTATTTCCTAAAATAATTTGAGATCCAGTTTTCTTGATATCTTCCACAAACAAACCCTTAACGGTACCAAGAGTACCTACAGGCATGAATGCAGGTGTATCTATAATACCTCGAGATGTTTTAATCTTACCTAGCCTAGCTTTTTTATATTTGTTAATTACACTAAAAGAAAACTCTTTATTTTTCATCTAAAGTTATTTTAACTTTAAACTAATAATTTTATCAGGACTTCTAACAGAACCGTTAGGACCTTCTCCTTTTTTAATTTTATCTATAAACTCCATTCCCTTTATTACTTTTCCAAAAACAGTGTATTGTCTATCTAAATGAGGAGCTGGTTGAAAACAAATAAAAAATTGACTATTAGCACTATTAGGATCTGCTGATCTTGCTGCTGAAAGTACGCCTCTATCGTGTGGTATATCAGAAAACTCTGATTTTAAATCTGGCATGTCAGAGCCGCCTGTGCCAGCCAAAGATAAATTGAAATCTTTTGAATTAGAATTTCCAAATTTAACATCTCCAGTTTGCGCCATAAAACCCTCAATAACTCTATGGAAAACAACTCCATCGTACAATCCTTTTTTGGCTAGATCTTTAAATCTTTCGACATGATTAGGTGCAATGTCTGAATAAAGTTCTAGCTCCACAACACCATCTTTAAGTTCCATTATCATAATTTCCTCCGAATAAAGTTTATTAAAAATTAAAAAGAAAAATAATACTAATATATATTTTTTTTTCATTCTAATTTATTTTTTAATTTTTTTACTATAGATTTTGTTAAAAACCTGTCAATTTTTCCATCTAATCTAGCTATTTCTTTAACAAATTTTGATGAGATAATTTGATTTTCAACGTCAGACATCATGAATATAGTTTCAATTTTTTCATTTAATTTTTTGTTCATTCCAGCTAATTGAAACTCATACTCAAAATCTGATACAGCTCTAAGACCTCTTATAATGACATTTGCCTTGTATTTTTTACACAAATTAATTGTTAAAGTATTAAAAGGTATAACTAAAATCCTATTTCTACTTAGTTTTAAATCTTTAAACAAAGAATCCTTAATAATTTCAACTCTTTCATCTATAGTAAAAAGATAATCTTTATTTATATTTTCTGCAGCTGCTACCACAACTTTATCGAAGATTTTTAGAGACTTTTTAATTACATCTATATGACCAAATGTAATTGGATCAAATGTTCCTGGGTAAATGGCAGTGTTTCTCATTAATGAATATTATCTTCTATTTTAATAACCGAGACAACCTTTTCTTCACCTTTAAGTTTTTTTATTCTAACCCCTTGCGTATTTCTTCCAGCAACTCGTATCTCTTTGACTGCACACCTCATTATACTACCCTTATCAGTAGATAAAATTATTTCATCTTCTTCTCCAACTACCAAACTGCAAGCAATGTTTCCATTTCTAGATGAGTTAATTATACCAATAATTCCTTTTCCTCCTCTATTTGTAACCCTGTAATCAAAATAAGATGATCTTTTTCCATAACCATTTTCTGATACTGAAAGAATATATTTTTCCAAACCTTTTTTAATTTTAGGATCTTTATTAATTTTTTTGTTATCAATTTTACTATTATCAAGAATCGATAAAGAAATTATCTCGTCTCCATCAGTAAGTTGCATGCCTCTAATCCCTTTTGACGATCTTCCCTTAAAAAGTCTTAATTTTTTTGACATAAATCGTATGCATTTGCCGTATTTAGTACTCAATAATATATCTTGATCCTCGCTACATATTTTAACACCAATAATTTTATCATTCTCAGATAATTTCATAGCAATTTTACCAGATGCATTTATATTTATAAAATCTTCTAATGAATTTTTTCTAATGTTTCCTTTTGAAGTTACAAAAATAATTTGAAGGTTTTTCCACTCATTTTCATCTTCTGGTAATGGCATTATTGAACTTATAGAATGATGATTTTTAAGAGGTAAAATATTAAATATAGATTTGCCTTTTGAAGAAGAAGTTCCCTCAGGAATTTTATATGCCTTAATTTTATAAACCAGTCCTTGAGTTGAAAAGAAAAGCATGGGTGTATGAGTATTAGCTGTAAAAATTTGAACAACAAAATCTTCTTCTCTGGTCGTAATACCTGTTTTACCCTTTCCTCCTCTTTTTTGAGCTTTGAGAGATGTAAGGGGACTACGTTTAATGTAACCTTTATTGGTAATATTAATTACAACGGACTCTTTTTGAATAGTTTCTTCAATATTATAATTTAAAACTGCATCAATAATTTTAGTTCGTCTAGGAACTGCATACTTATCTTTAATATTATTTAGTTCATTTTTAATTAAATTATATAACTCTTTTTTTGAATTGAGAATTTTGTTTAAATCAATAATAAGTTTTGCGAGCTTACTTATTTCTGTTTCAATTTCAGATATTCCAAAAGCAGTTAATTTTTGCAATCTTAATTCTAAAATTGCTATAACTTGTTCATTTGTTAAAGAATAAGATTGAACATTTTTTTTCTTTTCTATAGTAGATATTAATTTCGAACTTTTTTTTATTTTCCATTTTTTGCTTAATAAATTTTTTTTAGCTTCTTCGTTATTTTTTGAATTTTTAATTATCTTAATTACTGCATCAATATTTTCTACTGCAGTTGCAAGTCCTATTAAAATATGTGCTCTCTCCTCTGCTTTTTTTAAATCAAACTTTACTCTTTTAAGGACAGTTGTTTCTCTAAATTTTATAAATTCAGAAATAAATTCTTTTAAATTAAGTAACTTCGGTTTGTTATCTACTAATGCTAAAGAATTAAAACCAAAAGAACTCTCAATATTGGTCAGCTTGTATAATTGTCTTCTGATTGTTTCTGGTTCAACACCTCTTCTTAGTTCAATTACTATCCTTATTCCCTCTCTATTAGACTCATCTCGGATGTCACTAATTCCTTCTATTTTCTTATCTCTGGCTAATAAAGCAATTTTCTCATTTAAAATGGATTTATTTACTTGATAAGGAATAGATTTGATGACTAAAATTGATCTTCCGTTTTTCTTTTCCTCGAATTCAATTTCACCTCTTATTTTAAATGAGCCGCGGCCTTTATTATAGCCTTGTTTAATAAAATCTTTTCCAATTATAAGTCCACCGGTTGGAAAATCTGGACCAGGCACATATTTCATAAGTTGAGAAATTGTAATATTTTGGTTTTCTATAAATGCGTTTGTAGCATTAATAACCTCACCTAAATTATGTGGCGGAATACTTGTTGCCATACCCACAGCTATTCCTCCAGCTCCATTCACTAATAAGTTTGGATATTGAGAGGGTAATACCGTGGGTTCTTTTTCAGTCTCATCATAATTATTTCTAAAAGAAACTGTATTTTTTTCTAAATCCTCTGTTAAGTATTGAGAAATTCTTCCTAACTTTGTTTCAGTATATCTCATCGCAGCTGGAGGATCTCCATCTATAGATCCAAAATTACCTTGTCCTTTTAAAAGTGGTAAGCTCATAGAAAAATCTTGAACTAATCTGACTAATGCATCGTAAACAGCTTGGTCACCATGAGGGTGATATTTACCAATTACATCCCCTACAATTCTAGCAGATTTTCTAAAATTCTTTGACCAGTCATAACCACCTTTATACATTGCAAAGATTATTCTTCTATGAACAGGTTTTAATCCGTCTCGTACATCAGGCAACGCCCGGCTAACAATTACACTCATTGCATAAGAAAGATATGATGAACTCATTTCATTTCTTACTAATATAGGTTTTGAATTATTATTTTGTTTGATGTTTTCTTTTTCCATGATTTAAAACGGAATTTCGTCGTCTAAATCGTTTTTGTCTTGACTCAAATTTTCATCAGGTAAAGAGCTTTTATTCTCAGAGACTAAGTTGGAATTTTCATTTTTATTTCTTCCATCTAACATTGTTAGGTTTGAATTATATCCCTGCAATATTACTTCGGTGGAATATTTGTCTTGACCTGTGCTTTCATCTTTCCACTTTCGAGTACTTAATTGTCCCTCAATATAAACGTTAGCTCCCTTTTTAAGATATTGTTGTACTACCCCTACAAGGCCTTCATTAAAAATTACTATTCTATGCCATTCAGTCTTTTCTTTTCTTTCTCCTGAATTCTTATCTTTCCATGATTGGCTTGTAGCAATACTTAGTCTTGCGACGTTTTTGCCGTTAACCATTTGTTTAATCTCAGGATCTGCCCCTAATCTGCCTATTAATTGAACTTTATTTAGACTTCCGGCCATATAAATTTTTTGAATACTTGTTGATTTCTAATTATATTGTTAAAAATTATATCATAAATGTATGTTATTTATAAGCTCATTATTAATTGTGTTAACAAAAAATGCTTAAAAAAATCGTTATAAAAGGCGCAAAAGAACATAACTTAAAAAATGTTTCTTTAGAAATTCCAAAAGACAAATTAGTTGTGATAACTGGTTTATCTGGATCAGGAAAATCTTCTTTAGCTTTTGACACAATTTATGCGGAAGGACAAAGAAGATATGTCGAAAGCTTATCTGCATATGCACGTCAATTCTTAGATAAAATGAAAAAACCAAATGTAGATTTTATTGAAGGTTTGAGTCCAGCTATTTCAATTGAACAAAAAAACACATCGAAAAATCCTAGATCAACTGTTGCTACTGTAACTGAGATCTATGATTATATGAGAGTTCTTTTTGCTAGAGCTGGCGTACCTTATTCTCCATTTACGGGAAAGCCAATTGTTTCTCAATCAGTCAGTGAAATGGTTGACAAAATAAAGACTCTTCCAAAGAGTAGCACTATCCATTTACTTGCGCCAATTGTCCGAGGAAGAAAAGGTGAATATAAAAAAGAAATCTTAAACTATAAAAAAAGGGGTTTTCAAAAAATTAAAGTAGATGGAAAATACTACCAAATTAATGACTTTCCAAATTTAAATAAAAAGGTAAAACACGATATATCTATTATTGTAGACAGAGTAGTGCTCAGCTCTTCAATAGGGAACAGGCTTGCCGATAGTGTTGAAACAGCCTTAAATTTGTCAAATGGACTACTAAATGTTGAATATGAAAATGAAAGTTTGCCTAAAAAGTTTAGAAAAATTGAGTCTATTACTTTCTCTTCAAAATTTTCATGTCCTGAAAGTGGTTTTACTATTGAAGAAATTGAACCTAGATTATTTTCTTTTAACTCACCGTACGGTGCCTGTGAAGAATGTGAGGGTATTGGTAGTAATCTTAACGTTGATCCAAAATTAGTTGTACAAGATGATAGCAAATCACTACAAGATGGAGCTATTGTACCTTGGTCTAAAAGTTCAAGTTTGTATTATGCTCAAACTTTGGCTTCATTGGCTAAGCACTATAAATTTTCTTTAACAGATAAATGGAAAAAAATTCCAAAAAAAATTCAGGAAATTATTTTGTACGGGTCTGATGATGAAGAAATCAAATTTTCTTATGATGATAATTATGAAACATATACAACAAAAAAACCATTTGAAGGTGTTATTAATAATTTAGAAAGAAGGTATTTAGAAACTGATAGTGAGTGGAAAAGAGAAGAGATATCACAATATCAATCTGAGTCTAATTGCGATAAATGTAAGGGGTTAAGACTAAAAGATGAAGCTTTATGCGTTAAAATTAATGATTTAAATATAAGTCAGATAACTCACAAATCTATTGAAGATGCAAAAAAATGGTTTGATAAATTACCAACCTTTTTAAATGATAAACAAAACAAAATTGCTCAACACATTCTAAAAGAGATAAATGAAAGACTTACATTTTTGCTAAATGTAGGTCTAAACTATCTTACTCTTTCAAGAGAGTCTGGTACTTTATCAGGAGGCGAGTCTCAACGAATAAGATTGGCATCACAAATAGGATCTGGATTAACTGGTGTATTATATGTTTTGGATGAACCATCTATAGGATTGCACCAGCGTGATAATAAAAAATTAATTACTGCTTTAAAGAAACTAAGAGATTTGGGAAATACAGTTATCGTTGTTGAACATGATATTGAAACAATGGAAAGTGCAGATCATATAATAGATATAGGTCCCGAAGCAGGACTTCATGGTGGTAAAATTATTGCAGAAGGACAAATTAAAAATATTATTCAAGAAAAGCAAAGTATTACAGGAACATATTTATCTGGTGAAAAAAATATCACCATTCCAAAAAAAAGACGTATAGCCAAAAATGGTCGCTACTTAGAAATAAATGGAGCAACAGGTAATAATCTTAAAAATGTTGACTTAAAAATTCCTATAGGAACTTTTACTTGCGTAACAGGAGTGTCAGGTAGTGGGAAGTCTACTTTAGTTTTGCACACTCTTTATAATGCCTTAAATTTAATTTTAAATAATAATAAATCAAGAAAGTTACCAAAATCTTTTAAAAATTATAAAGGAACTGAATTAATTGATAAAATTATAGATATTGATCAATCACCTATTGGTAGGACGCCAAGATCTAATCCAGCAACTTATACAGGAGCTTTTGGACCAATAAGAGATTGGTTTGCAAACTTACCCGAGTCTAAAGCTAGAGGTTATAAAGTTGGAAGATTCTCATTCAATGTTAAAGGTGGAAGATGTGAAACTTGCGAAGGCGATGGTGTATTAACTTATGAAATGCATTTTTTACCTGATGTGTTTATTCCATGTGATACATGCAAAGGAGCGAGGTATAATAGAGAGACTTTAGAAATTAGATTTAAAAATAAAAACATAGCTGACATTTTAGATATGACAGTAGAGGAAGGTTGTGATTTTTTTGAAAATATACAATCAATTAGATCAAAACTTATAACTTTAAAACATGTCGGTCTTGGATATATGAAAATAGGACAACAAGCTACCACTTTGTCTGGAGGTGAAGCACAAAGAATTAAACTGGCTAAAGAACTATCAAAAAGATCAACGGGAAGAACTTTATATATTTTAGATGAACCAACTACAGGTCTTCACTCGCATGATATAAAAAAACTTCTCGATATTTTGCAAGCATTTGTAAATACTGGAAATACAGTTGTTGTAATTGAACACAATTTAGATGTGATAAAAACAGCTGATCATATAATAGATATGGGTCCGGAAGGTGGAGAATCAGGTGGTGAAATTATAGCTCAAGGCACCCCTGAAAAAGTCTCAACTGAAAAAAGTAGTTTCACTGGGCAATTTTTAAAGGACATTTTAAGCACTCCGAAAATGAAAAAAACTGCATAATTGCTATTTTTATGATTTTTATGTTATAATTCATAATGGTTAGTATTTTACAATCTTTATCAAAAACAGTTCATCTTTCACTTGTTATAGCAATTTTACTATTTCTAGGATTGTATTTTGGCGGAGATGGGTTTGCTTTTGATCAATACTTTTTTAGTTGGCTATTTAGGTATTTACATGTTTTAGCTGGAATAATGTGGATAGGCCTACTTTGGTATTTAAATTTTGTTCAGATTCCTAGCATGCCTAACATTCCAGATGAACAAAAACCAGCTATAAGCAAAGTTATTGCTCCAAAAGTTTTGTTTTGGTTTAGATGGGCGGCGTTCGCAACAATATTAACTGGATTAATTGTAGCTTATCTTAATGGATACTTACATGAGTCAATGACTTTAGGAATTGGTAGTGGAGGTGGAAAAAATACAGCTATTGGTATAGGCATGTGGTTAGGAATTATAATGGCGTATAATGTATGGTTTATTATTTGGCCTAATCAAAAAAAAGCTTTAGGTATCGTAGATGCCTCAGCGGAAGAAAAGCCAATTGCAGCTAAGAAAGCGATGTTAACATCTAGAGTTAACACTCTTTTGTCAATTCCAATGCTTTTAACGATGGTAGCTGCTCAGAATCTTTATTAATTAAGGTACAATTTTATCTTCTTTTTTTTCAAGCGTCTTCGATGAAACTTTTAGATACCTTAGAACAGGAGATGCTACAAAGATTGAGGAATAGGTTCCAATTATTACACCCAAAATCATAGCAAAAGAGAAACCTTTTAGTATTTCACCACCAAGTATGAAAATTGAAAACAAAGCTAATAAAGTTGTTACTGAAGTTATTAAGGTTCTAGATAAAGTTTCATTAACTGATAAATTGGAAACTTGATCAATTTCAAGCTTATTAAATTTAGATAAATTTTCTCTAATGCGATCATAAATTACAACTGTGTCATTCATAGAATAACCGACTATAGTTAATACAGCTGCTACTATTGATAAGTTTATTTCAATAGATAAAATTGAAAATATTCCTAAGGTAATTATTACATCATGAAATAAAGCAATAATAGAACCCAAGCTAAACTGCCATTCAAATCTAAACCAAATATAAAATAACATCATCAATAGAGCTAAACCTATAGAAATAATACCCGATTTCAGCAACTCTGCGCTTACTTTTGGCCCAACACTTTCAACTCTTCTGTAATTTACTTCTTCATTGAGATCTTGATCAAGGGAAGTTTTAATTTCAGATATCAAAGAGTCATTATTATTTAATTTTTTTTCAATTTTTATTAGAAAATCACTTTTTTCTCCAAAATTTTTTACATTTACATCACCTAAATTCAACTTATTAAGAGAGTCTCTAATATCAGAAACTCTTATATCATCATTTTGAATTCTTACTTCAATAAGTGTTCCGCCTTTAAAATCTATTCCGTAGTTAAGACCTTTAAAAAGTACGAAAAATAAACTCAATAAAACTAATATCAGTGATATGAAATTAAATTTCTTAAAATAATTTATAAAATTAAAATTGTACTTCATAACCTAATATTCTCCCTATTTCTTAAAACAAAAGAGGAGGTTAAATGCCTAGCTATAAAATATGCTGAAAAAAGTGTTGTTATTATTCCTATTCCTAAAGTAACGGCAAATCCTTTTACTGGCCCAGTTCCAAAAATAAATAAAATTACAGTAGCTAGCAAAGTAGTAATGTTTGCGTCTAAAACTGTAATTTTAGCTCTACTGTAACCCATATCAAAAGCGTGAATTATTGATTTTTCTGTTCGTAGTTCTTCTTTAATTCTCTCAAAAATTAAAACATTTGCATCGACTGCCATTCCTACTGTTAAAATTATTCCAGCGATTCCTGGGAGTGTTAAAGTCGCTTCTAAGATAGTTAAAACACCTACAAGCATTAATAAATTTGAAACTAAAGAGATGTTGGCTATTAATCCAAAAATCCTATACTTATAAAACATATATAAAACTACAAGCACAAATCCGATTATCAAAGAAATTGCTCCAGAAATAATTGAGTCTTTACCTAAATCTGGTCCGACTGTTCTCTCCTCAACAATATTGATTGGTGTAGGCAAAGCTCCAGATCTTAATAAAAGAGCTAAATCTGTAACTTCCTGAAATGAAAAATTTCCTGAAATAGTTCCACTACCTCCGGTTATAGACTCTCTTATAACTGGAGCGCTAATGATTTTGTTATCTAATACAATTGCTAATCGTTTGCCGATATTATTTGTCGTTACTTTACCAAATTTTTGAGCACCATACCTATCTAAAGTAAAAGCGACCATTGGGCTACTAGATTGATTATCTACTCTTGGCTGGGCGTCAATAAGATTTTCACCACTCATAATAATTTTTTTATTTACAATAACTTCTTCACCATTTTCTGAGGTCATTTTTTCTGATCCGAAGTCATCTTTTTTATCTGTTATTAATCTAAAATTTAATTGGGCTGTTTTTCCCAATAAATCTTTTATTCTAGAAGGATCTTTTAAACCTGGAAGTTCAACTACAATTCTTTTTTCACCCCTTTGTATAATGGTTGGTTCTTTTGTGCCTAAATCATCTATTCTTCTTCTTACTATTTCTATAGATTGATTAACTGCAGAATTATTTAAAGTTAATAAACCGTATTTTGAAAACTTTATAAGGTAATTACCATTTTTAATTTCCAAATCAAATTGATGTGTTCGGTACTGATCAATATATTGGTTAATTGTATTATCTTTGGTTGAAAAGAATAAATTTTGAAATTTTTTATTATTATCATTTTCAATTTTAAAACTTATCAAATTCTCGTTTATTAGAAAAGAATTATATTTAAAGTTATTTTTTTTTAAAAATTTTTTAATTTCAATTACCTTGTCTTGTAATCTTTCTTTTATTAAAGGTTTGGTGTCAATTTCCAGCAGTAAATAAGAGCCTCCCTGTAAATCTAAACCTAAATTTACCTTTTTTTTTAAAATAGGATTTTCATCATAAAAAAGATTAAGTGATGCAAAGGACGTTAACAAAAACAAAATAAAATATATTATAATTATTTTTATTTTTGTGAAATTAAGCACAAAGACCTTTTATTTTTTTGGAGCTTCTTTTTTTAATAAGCTTGTTATAGTGGACTTTATAACTTGAACTTTTACGTTGTCACATAATACTACGTCAATTTTGTCATCATTATGAACTTTATCAACAATTCCAATTATTCCTCCTGATGTAATAACTTCATCTCCCCTTTTTAAGCCTTGAACCATAGCTCTGTGATCTTTCACTCTTTTTTGTTGAGGTCTAATTAAAAAAAAGTAAAAAATTACAAATATAAGTATTAGAGGTATAAATTGTGCAAATCCTGAAGAATTCATATTATGTGAATAATTATATTAAAAGACATTTTTAAACAAGAAAATTATAATTAAATTTTTTCTATATTATCCATGTATTTTTTTAATGGTGCCGGTATTGTTATAGAACCGTCAGAATTTTGATAATATTCCATCAAAGCTATCATTAATCGGCCAGTCGCAAGTCCTGAACCATTAAGAGTGCCAACAAAATCAGATGAATTGCCTGATTTGAACTTAGTTTTCATTCTTCTAGCTTGAAACATGCCACATGAAGAACAGCTAGAAATTTCTCGAAATTTATTTTCAGAAGGTATCCAAGTTTCTATATCAAAAGTTTTTTCTGCACTAAAACCCATATCGCCAGAAGATAAAAGAACTATTTGATATGGTAATTCTAACATCTTCAATATTTCTTCAGCGCAGTTTAACATTCTATTAAGTTCAGCTTCGCATTTACTGGGTTCTACTAAGCTAACCAATTCAACTTTATAAAATTGATGTTGTCTCATTATACCTTTGGTATCTTTACCGTAACTACCGGCCTCACGCCTAAAACAAGGAGTTCCTGCAACAAATCTTAAAGGAAGTTTTTTTTGATCTATTGTAGAATTATTAAATAAATTAGATAAAGGAACTTCTGCAGTGGGTATCAAGAATTTTCGCTCTTCGTCTTTCCCAGAAAAAATTTCATATTGATCTTTTTCAAATTTAGGTAATTGACCTGTGCCAAACATAATTTTTTCATTGACTATTAAAGGAGGTGATATTTCAACATATCCAAACTTTTTTGTATGAATATCTATCATAAAGTTTATTAGTGCTCTTTCTAAAAGTGCCAGTTTATCTTTTAACACAACAAATCTAGAACCAGATAATTTTGTAGCAGTTTCAAAATCCATGTAATTTTTACTCAATTCAATATGTGACTTAACTTTAAAATCAAATTTTTTAATTTCAGTAGATTTTTTTATAATTTTGTTTGATTTTTCATCCTTACCGATCGGAACATCGTCTAAAGCAAAATTAGGAATTGAGGAGAGTATAGCGTTAATTTTATCTTGTATTTCTTTTTGAGAATTTTCTAATTTTTCAATTTGGTTTGTTAAAGTTTTTGATTTATCAAAATTTTTAGGATCTTTTTTTTTTGATAATAATTTTTTTTCCTGTTCTAATTTTTCTTTTTTTTGTATTAATTCTCTGTTTTCTTTATCATGCTTAATAAGAGACTTTAAATCAACAGTCGAATTTCTTTCTTTAATTTTTTTTTCAAAAAGTCCAGTATTTTTTCTTATTTCTTTTAAATTATGCATTATCCTTTTTTTCTATTAACCTTACAGTTACAATAGATAATTCATATAACAATAATAAAGGTAATGCTAAACCTATTTGAGTAATTGGGTCTGGAGGTGTTAAGATGGCGGCAGCTGCAAAAATAATAACTACAAAATACTTTCTTCTTTCTTTAAGGTACTTTGAGTCTACAACCCCGATTCTTGCCAATAAGCTTAAAACCACTGGAAGTTGAAAACTTATTCCAAATGCAAAAATTAAACGCATGACTAGAGATAAGTATTCATTTACTTTTGCCTCTAATTGTATTGCCAATGAGCCTGAGTCTTGAATGCTTTCAAACCCAAGGAAAAATTTTATCGCTAAAGGCATTATGAAATAATAAACAAGCATTCCACCAAAAACAAAAAGTATAGGTGTAGCGATTAAATAAGGTAGCAAAGCTTTTTTTTCATTTGCATATAATCCTGGAGCGATAAATTTCCAAATTTGACTTAAAAATATTGGACTTGTAATAAAAATTGATGCGAAAAATGCAACTTTAAGATAAGTTAAAAATGCTTCATGTAAGGCAGTAAATATTAATCTTCGGTCAAGATTGTTTTCTAAAACTGCATCAGAGTAAGGTTTAACTAAAAATCTATATATTTCTTCGGAAAAAAAATAACAAATGATAAATGATATAATTAAAAAAATGAATGATTTTACTAATCTTGATCTTAACTCAGACAAATGACTGACAAAAGAATTTTGACTTGCTTGTTTTTTACTCATTAGATTTGTCTTTCTTGTTGTTGTCTTCTTCTAAATTTGTAATTTCGTTGACATTTTTTTGAACATCAGAAAAATATCTTTTAATAGACCCTACCCATGAGCCTATTTTCTTTAAAACAATCGGGAAATCTTTTGGCCCAATTACAAGAATTGCAACTATTATTATTACAAGTAATTCAAACCAACCAATCTGTGGCATTTAAATTAATTACTATTAGAATTATTTTTGTCTTCCGTGTCTTTGTTTGATGAGTCTGGATTTTCTGAAATACCTTTTTTAAAACTCTTAATACCTTTTGCAACATCTCCCATTAAATCAGAGATTTTTCCTCGCCCAAATAAAAGGACTACTAGTACAACTACAATTGCAATTTGCCAAAAACCGATACTCATGACTATGTTATATACAATAATTTAAACTAAATAAATAACTTTATTCAGTCAATTTTTCACTATCATCTATGACACTTTCAATATCTGAGTATATATCCTCTTTAGTTTTAGATGACTGTTCTGAAAAAAACTTGCTAGTACCAAATATTGAAGAATTAACAGCTGAAGTATCAATTAACCCGGCAGTTCCTAGTTCATCAACTGTTGGTAAATCGGACAATTTTTGAATATTAAAATGATTTAAAAAATTTTCAGTTGTTACATATTGAATTGGTTTTCCAGGAATATTTTTTCGCCCTGCAGGTCTAACCCAATCTAACTCCATCAATATTTCAATTGTATTTGAACCAAATGCCACTCCTCGTATTTGTTCAATTTCAGACCTGGTAACAGGTTGATGATAAACAATTATTGATAATGTTTCTATTGTAGCTTTTGATAATTTTTTTTGTGTTGATTTTTGTAATGCCATGGTATTTGAAAGATCTGATGCTGTTCTAAATGACCATTTGTTTCTAATACAAACTAAATTTATACCTCTTGATTTATATTCGTTTTGAATTTTTTCTAATATTTTTTTTATATTTGATACATTTTGTAATCTTTTTTCAATAGTTTCTAAATCTAAAGGCTCTGCAGCTGCAAATAAAATTGCTTCAACTTTTCTTTCTGCTTTAGAAGTTGAGCTGGGAAATTTAATTATATTATTGTTCTTTTTTTTCATTAATTTTTTTAATTAAGATATCATCAAAAGTTTTTTTTTGCATTATGTTGATAATGCCCTCTTTAGTGAGTTCTAAACTAGCAGCAAATATGCCTGACAAACCGGTTCTCTTTTTTTGAGCATTTTCTTTATAGCTCTCGGGTATTAAATCTAAGATATTTTTCCAATTATTTAAATTATCTAGTTGGTTTTTAATATTATTGATACCTTGCTCAGTGGTCAAAACTGGTAACTTAGGAATATTTACTCTTTGAAATGATTTTTGAGTATTAATATTTGCGTAAGTCTTTAATAATTCATACAAACTTACATCATAAACCGGGGTATAAATAGATTTTATTCCTCCACGCATTCCCCTGAAAAATATATCTTTACCTATTCTCTTTCTTTTAAGCAGTTGATCTGAAAGTAGTCTTATTAGTTCAAGTTTTTTTAGTTGAAGTTTTAAACGTTCAGCAACTTCAAAAGCTTTAAAATCATCGTCTTCATCTTCTGGCAATAGCAATTTTGATTTTAAATAAGCCAGCCAAGTAGCCATTAATAAAAATTCAGATGCCGTTTCTAAATTCAAGTTTTCATTGTTCTTAACGAATTCTAAAAACTGATCAGCCAATTTAGTAATTGATATATTTGCTAGGTCTACTTTTTGGTTCTTAGCTAAGTCTAGAAGAGCTTCTAAAGGACCGCTATAATTTGGTATATCAATAGAGAATGAATTATTTATCTTCGACTCCATATCAAATCTTATCTTAAAAATTTATAAAATTCTGAAGTTTTTTTTCTGGTAAATTCATCTATAGGTGGAATTTTTTTTAGCAATTTTAATGATTCTGTAGATCTCCCTCGACAATATAGAGCTAGGTTGCAACCAGCTTTTAAAGCTTTTAAAGCATTTATTGTAATATTATGTTTTAGTGATTTCATACTTATATCATCTGATATGATTATCCCTTTAAAACCAATTTGCTTTCTAATGATTTTTTTAATTATTATTGGTGAATGTGTTGCACAATTTTTGCTATCAATTTTTTTATATAAAATGTGAGCAGTCATAGCAAAAAATGCTTTAGTGTTTTTAAAACATTTAAAATCATTTTTAATTAGGTATTCAAAGTCCTTGTTAACCACTGGCAGCTTTTTATGTGAGTCCATCTTTGCTAAACCATGTCCAGGAATATGTTTGATAACATTTACTATTTTATTTGATTTACAAACATTTATACAAATATCTGAGAGTGTTTTAATTGTTTTTATTTTTGAAGAATAAACTCTATTTTTTAAAAATTTATGTGTAAACTTATAGAGTTTATCCATTACTGGAATAGTATTAATATTTACTCCTAAAAATTTTAAATTATTGCAAATCTCATTAATATAGTATTTATAAATATTAGTACCAATTTTTTGATTTAAATCAAAAATTTCTCCAAAATACTTTTGTGAAAAATCTTTATTACTGAAAATATTTTGTAACCTAGAAACATCGCCACCCTCTTCATCTATAAGGATTGGGTACTTTTTATCTCTAGAAACTTTCCTAATTGATAAGATTAATTTTTTTAGCTGGAAAAAATCTTTTATATTTCTTCTAAAAAGAATTACACCCCAAGGCCGGTATTTTTTTAAAATATTTATTTCTACTTTTTTAAGTTTGTAACCACTTAAACTTATTATGATAGCTTTTTTGATCATTTTTATTTAAAAAGTTCCCAAAAACTTCTTTTAAAATTTTGTTTATTTGAATTCTCAAATCCAGAGTTAAATTCGATTACATCATTTGTATCATTTGGTAAAAGTGGTAAAGCAGATGAACTTTCAAGTATTTTGGACTCTAAATTTTCTCTATTATTTTTAACTGTATCCATGTTTGTGTCAGAAACATAATAATTAAATGAGAAAATAAAAAAAGAAAGTATTATTAAAAGTATTAAAAACCTAAGTATATTATTTATCATTACATTTTATCAGGTAAGGAAACATTTAAAATACCCATCCCATTTTTTAGTACCAGAAGCAAAAGACTTATGATGGTCAAAATATTATTATTAGATATTTTTCCATTTTTTATAAATTTATATTTTTCGTCTTCATTTCCTTTGCTCCAATATGAATGGAACAAAGTAGCTAACTCATACAGATAAAAAGGTATTCGATGTGGCTCACATTTATTTGATGAAATTCTAACTATTTTTGGCCATTCAAAGATTTTTCTCAAAATTTCTCTTTCATACTTATTAAAATCTTTATCTATTTTTACAATCTTTTTCTTGAGTGATGTATTATTGGTTGATCTTAATAGTGATTGGATTCTAGCATGGCAATACTGAACGTAATATACAGGATTGTCTTTACTTTTTTCTAAAACTTTATCGAAATCAAAATCTAGTTCAACGTCGTTACTTCTATTCAGCATCATAAATCTTATTGAGTCTTTATTTACTTCTGATAATAAATCATTTACTGAGATAAAATCTCCAGCTCTTTTGGACATCTTAAAAGGCTCTCCATTTTTAAATAATTTTACAAGTTGACAAACTTTACATTCTAATATTGTTTTATTTTGAGAAAGTGCTTTAACAGCACTTTCAATTCTTTTAATATAACCCGTGTGATCTGCTCCCAAAATATTAATTAATTTATCGTAATTTCTTGAAACTTTATTAAAGTGATAAGCTATATCATTTGCAAAGTATGTCCATGATCCATCATTTTTCTGTAAAGCCCGATCAGAATCATCACCAAATAAAGTTGACTTAAATAAAAGTCTTTTAGTCTTTTTCCAATTTTTTATTTCTTCACCTTTTGGAGGATCTAAATAACCTTCATCGACGTAATTTGTTTTTTTTAAGAGATTAATTGCTTTATCCAGTGTTTTAGACTCGACTATTGATTTTTCTGAAATAAAATTATCGTGAGATATTCCAAGCATGCTTAAATCAGATTTGATCATTTTCATCGAAAGATTTAAAGCTTCCTTGTGCAAAAATTCATATTCATCATCAAAGTTTTTAAATTCAGATTTTCTTTTCTTCTGTATGCTATCAGCAATCTCGCTAATATATTCCCCGGGATATAATGATTTGTCATTTGGAAATTTTTCGTTGTATTTAATTTCCCTTATTCTTAAATAAACAGATTTTAAAAAATTTCTAATCTGACCTCCATAATCATTAATATAATATTCTTTAGTTACTTTATTGCCATTAAACTTCAAAAGATTTGATAATGTGTCACCAAATACTGCCCCTCTACAATGACCTACATGCATAGGACCTGTAGGGTTCGCAGAGACGAATTCTATGTTGTAATTTTTGCTGTCTTTCTGAGATCCAAACTTTTCATTTTTTTTTAAAATATTATTTATAATTAAAGTTATTGCATCATTTTTAAGGGAAATATTTAAAAAACCAGGGCCAGCGATTTCTATGTCTTTAAAGTCTTTTATGTTTTTTTCTAACAGTTTTTTTATATTATTTCCCAATGTAATAGGGTTGCATTTGTTTTGTTTGGCTAAAATTAAAACTACATTACTTGAGATATCACAATCAAAATTTGATGGAGGCTTTTCTAAATTAATCCCTTTATAGTTTTCTATCTTATTGATGCCTAATTCTTTGTAATGATGATTAATATTTTCTAGTATGGATTTAAGATAATTTTCAAAAATGTTCATTTTATTTTATTATATAGATTTATTGCATATCTATCAGTCATTCCAGCTATAAAATCACATATTGATCTTTCTATATCAGCATTGTTTGATTTATCAAATTTAATATATTTTTTTGGGTTTTTTTTAATTATAAAAAACAATTTTTTTACAATTTTTTTCCCTAAATTAGTTTTGTGGATAACATTTTTATTATAGTACATATTTTTTTTTAAAAATTTTTTGATGTTTGTATCAAATTTTTTCATCTTATTAGAAAAACAAACTAGAGGGTATTTTGATTTATAAATGTCCTTTACTGATTTTATTCTATTTTTTTTAATATTTTTTTGTGTATTGAAAATGACATCTCTTACCATTTCATCAATTATTTCTCTTACTATTTGTCTTAAAACAATATCATGAGGATATTTTTTTATTTTATTAATGTGTTTTTTTAATAAAACATTTAAAATCGGAATTCTTTTAATATCATTTAATTTGAACAAATTTGCCTTTAACCCATCCTCCAAATCATGACTATTGTAAGCTATATCATCCGAAATAGAGGCTATCTGTGCTTCTAAACTAGGGCTGTTATTAAAATTAATTTTTTGTTTGAAAAAGTTTTTTCCTAAAATCTTATTATATTTTATTTTGTTTTTTACGGGGCCATTGTGCTTAACAAGTCCATCTAAAGTTTCAATTGATAAATTTAACCCCTTAAAATTATAATATCTGTTTTCAAGAAGCGTTACTATTCTTACAGTTTGTATATTATGGTCAAAACCACCGTTTCTTTTCATGCATTCATTTAAAGCTTCTTCACCAGCATGGCCAAAGGGTGTGTGGCCTAGATCATGTGCTAAACTTAATGTTTCAGCTAAATCCTCGTTTAGGTTAAAATATTTTGCGAGAGTTCTGGCTATCTGAGATACTTCAAGAGAATGTGTAATTCTTGTTCTGTAATGGTCTCCTGTTGTATTAACAAATACTTGGGTTTTATGTTTTAGTCTTCTGAAAGCTGTGGAGTGTAGTATTCTATCTCTATCTCGTTGGTATGGTGACCTCAACTTACTCTTATTTTCAAAATAGAATCTTCCTTTAGATTTGATAGAGATCGATAAATTTGAGATTGTATTACTTTGCATAAAACTATATTAAAATATATACTACATAATAATGACAAAAAAAATTGTATTTACAGATAAAGCTAAAGATCAAATCCAAAAAATAACTAGTGAATCTAAGTCTAAAAAGTATTTTAGAATTTCTGTTAAAGGTGGTGGGTGCTCTGGATTTAAGTATAGTTTTAGTTTTGACGACTCGAAAAAAGATGATGATGTAGAGTTTGAAAATGCATTAATTGATAAGACCTCATTGGACATTATCAATGGTTCAATTATTGATTTTAAAGTTGAAATGATTGGTGAGTCATTTGTGATAAACAATCCTAAAGCTACGGCTTCCTGCGGTTGTGGTTTGTCATTTTCTGTCTAATGAAAATTATCTCGTGGAATGTAAATTCTGTAAGAGCAAGAATAGACAATATTACAAATTATATAAAAGACGACAAACCAGACATACTTCTTCTTCAAGAAACTAAAACTCAAGATGAAAATTTTCCTTATGAGAATTTTGAAAATGTTGGTTATAACTCTTATATTTTTGGTCAAAAAAGCTATAACGGCGTGGCAATAATTTCAAAATTACCTATAAAAAATATTTCAAAAGATTTTATAAAAGATGAAAAAAAACAAGCTAGGGTTATAAATGGTGAAATCCAATTAAAGAAAAAAAAGATAGAAATTATAAACATATATGTACCTAATGGAAATCCTATTAATACAGAAAAATATGAATATAAAAAAAATTGGTTAAAAAAATTCATAGCACAAGTTAAGAAAAAGATTTCATTGGGTTCAAATATTATTATTGCCGGTGACTTTAATATTATTCCAGAAGAAATAGATGTATATGATTTTAAAAGATACGAGAACGACGCTTTAGGAAAATTAGAAATTAGAAAAAAATTTAGAGAATTATTAAATGTTGGTTTTGTTGATGTTTATCGAATTAAAAATAAGAAAAAACAAGAATATACGTTTTGGGATTATTTCGCTGGATCTTGGCAAAAAAATTATGGAATGAGAATTGATCATTTTTTGTTATCTAATAATTTAATAGAAAATATTTCATCAATTAATATAAATAAAAAACCCAGGTCAAAATTAAAACCGTCTGATCATACACCAATTGAACTTATAATTAACTAGCTCTACCGTAAATATCCTCAAATCTAACTATATCACTTTCTTTAAGAATTGAACCTAATTGAGCTTCCATAACCTTTGCTAATTTTTTATCTGAATTTTGAATTCTATGAACTGCTCCCTTGGGAATAAAAATTGTATCGTTCTTTTTTTTAAAATAAAATTTTTTATTTAATACAATCTTTGGATTTCCTTTTGTTATAACCCAATGTTCTGATCTATGAAAATGTTTTTGTAAACTTAAAATTCCTTTTGGTTTAATAAATAATTCTTTTATTAAAAAATTGTTTCCTTTATATAAGTTAGTATAACCACCCCAAGGTCTAAAAAAAGTATTATTTCTTTTGTAGTATTTTTTTTTATTCTTATTAAACATTAAAAGAATTTCTTTCCAACTACCCATGTCTGACCAAACTATATCAAGTTTAATTGCTCTGATATCTTTTGTTTGTTCTAAAATAGCGAAATCAAAAGATTTTGATGAATTTTTATTAAATTTTTTTTTACTTAAATAATAAGTATTTTTTTTAATTTTTGCTTTTTGAACAGCTTGAGATGTATTAAAAAACATTTTTTTTTGGTATTTTTTAAAATTATTTATGACTGAGTCTTTCCTAATTAAAAACATACCTGAATTCCAATATCCACCTTGCCTTATAAGTTGCTTAGCTTTTTTTATTTTTGGTTTTTCTATAAATCTATTTACTTTATTTTTCCCTCCTTTTGATTTTGAGGTTGTAAAATATCCATATTGATCTGATGGTGTATTAGGTTTTATGCCAAAAATGAAAATATTATTTTCGCTTAAATTTTTAATGTTTTGCTTCATTTTTCGGTTAAATTTCTTTGAATTTTCTATTAAATGATCTGCAGATAAAAAAATTATCGGTTGTTTATTTGGAATATCTTGTATTAAGGCAGCTGAGAGAATAGCTGGAGCCGTGTTTTTTTTAATCGGTTCTAAAATTATACTGTATTTTTTTAAATTTTTCTTTTTTAAGTGTTTTTTTACTTCTTTAAGATATTTTGAATTTGTGCTTATTATTGGAGCATCAAATATTGGTGACTTAATTCTGTCCAATGTTTTTCCTAATAGTGTCCATCCTCCAAAATCAATAAACTGTTTAGCTTGATTTCTAATTTCATTAGGCCATAGTCTGGTCCCTGCTCCACCACATAAAATAACTGGTCTAATCTTCATTAAATTTTTGAATATTCTTTAACTTCTTTTTTCTTGCCTGGGTGTGTAGGTGCACCTAAATAAGCAGGCCCAACTGTTTGCGCATACTTCCATAAAGTACCTGATCCGAATGAGGATTTTTTTGCTTTCCATTTTTTCTTTCTTACTGATAACTGTGCTTTAGTTAATCTAACATTAATTTCACCTTTTTTTGCATCGATATCAATTACATCGCCATTTTTAAGTAATGCTATTGGACCTCCTAATGCTGCTTCAGGACCTACATGACCTACACAAAATCCCCTTGTGGCACCTGAAAATCTCCCGTCTGTAATTAATGCAACTTTTTCACCTTTGCCTTGACCATATATTGCTCCAGTTGTTGAAAGCATTTCTCTCATACCAGGGCCGCCTCGAGGTCCTTCATATCTAATTATAATCACATCGCCATCATTATATTTTTTTGATTGTACTGCTTTCATTGCGTCTTCCTCATTATCAAAACATCTAGCTTTACCTGTAAATTGTAATTTTTTAAGACCAGCTATTTTGACTATCGCGCCATCTGGTGCCAAATTTCCTTTTAAACCAACCACGCCTCCATCTGGAGATAAAGGATTATCAAATTCTCTTAGCACTTTTTGATTAACATTAAATTTTACATCTTTGAGATTTTCTTTCACCGTTTTTCCCGTAACTGTCATACAGTCTCCATGTATAAATCCACCATCAAATAAAGTTTTTAACAACATTGGTACGCCACCAGCTTCCCACATATCTTTAGCTACATATTTTCCGCCAGGTTTTAAATCTGCAAGATACGGTGTTTTTTTAAAAATTTTTGCTACATCCATCAAATCAAACTTTACACCAATTTCATTTGCTAAAGCTGGTAAATGTAGAGCTGCATTAGTTGAACCACCAGTTGCAGCAACAATAGTAGCAGCATTCTCTAAAGATTTTTTCGTAACTATATCTCTAGGTTTTATATTTTTTTCTAGTAAATTCATAACAGTTCGACCGCTTTCAAAGGCATACTTGTCTCTCTCTTCATATGGCGCTGGGGTGCCTGCTGAATAAGGCAAAGCAAGACCAATAGCTTCTGAAACACATGCCATTGTATTGGCAGTGAATTGACCACCACATGCACCGGCACTTGGACATGCAACTAGTTCAAGTTCCCTAAGTTCATCTAAAGACATTTTGCCTGAGGAATGTTTGCCTACAGCTTCAAAAACATCAACCACCGTTACATCTTTTCCTTTATATTTACCTGGAAGGATTGAACCACCATAAATAAAAACACTAGGTACGTTTAGTCTTAGCATTGACATCATTAATCCTGGTAACGATTTATCACATCCAGCAATACCAACTAAAGCGTCATAACAGTGACCTCTTACAGTAAGTTCTGCTGAGTCAGCAATAATTTCTCTAGAAATTAACGATGATTTCATTCCCTCATGTCCCATGGCTATACCATCAGTAACTGTAATTGTACAAAACTCTCTGGGTGTTCCCCCAAATTGTTTTACACCTTTTTTTACTGACTGAGCTTGTCTCATTAGCGCTGTATTGCATGGAGCAGCTTCATTCCAAGTTGATACTACACCAACAAATGGCTTGGCAACATCTTGTTCAGTTTCTCCCATCGCATAATAAAATGATCGATGCGGAGCTCTATCAGGACCTAACGAAGTATGCCGACTGGGTAATTTTTTTTTGTTTATTTTTGACATATTTAATTAATACTTGATACAATACTTCTTAATTTTTCATCTTCAATAGTTAATTCTTTGATAAGGTTTTTATCATTATTAACTATATCTTTAGGAGCATTTTTCAAATAAGCCTTATTATCAAGCTTATTTTTCAAGTTGGATATTTTATTATTAATACTTTCAATTTTTTGCAAAATTCTATCTTTCTGAGAGGTTAAATTTAAATTTTCATTGAAACCTAGAGAGATTTTTTCCTTTAAAACTAAGATATCAATTGAATTTTTAGCATTTCCTTGGGTCTTAACGATTTGATTTACCCTACCTACTTGTTTTAATAAATCTAAATTTTTATTAATTAATTCTTTTAGCTTTTTCGACTCATCTATAAAGGAAATATCGCAAAATAATTTAGGTGTAATTTTTAATTCAGCTTTTGTTGATCTAATATTTGATATTATTTCAATTAAATTATTTATATCTTTTTGATTTTTATTGAATTTAGTTATCATTTTATAATTAGGCCAGTCCGATGATATAAGGTTGTTTTTAAAAGATATGTTAAATTTATTTTTTGTCCAAACTGCCTCAGTAAAAAAAGGTATAAAAGGATGCAAAATTTTTAAGATATTAGCCATCATAAAAGCAGAGAAAACTTTAGCTTCTTTTATATCAGATTTATTTTTTGAAATGAAAATTGGTTTTAAAAATTCTAAATACCAATCACAATACGAATGCCATACAAATTGATATGCGTGTTTTGCCGCTTCATCAAATCTAAAAACCTCTATGCTTCTCGCTATTAAATCTTTAGCTTTTATATACTCATTAAAAATCCATTGGTTGACTGGAAGTTTAATAGTTAATAAATTAATTTTTTTATTTAATTTACAATTATTTAATTTTAAAAAATTGTTTGCGCTCCATATTTTTGTAATAAAGTTTCTATTTCCTATTACTCTGTCTTTTGATAATTTTACATCTCTGCCAGGAGACGCCATAGAAATTAAAGTAAATCTTAAACTATCTGCTCCATATTCATTGATAAGTTCGAGAGGATCAATTACGTTACCTTTAGACTTAGACATTTTTTGTCCTTTTTCATCTCTGACTAATGCATGAACGTATACTTTATTAAATGGAGTTTTATTGTTAAAATAATTTCCCATCATAAGCATTCTTGCTACCCAAAAAAATATTATATCAAAACCTGTCACTAGTACCGATGTAGGATAAAATTTTTTTAATTCTGAAGTTTTTACTGGCCAACCTAAAGTGGCAAAAGGCCATAAAGCAGATGAAAACCAGGTATCTAAAACATCCGTCTCTTGTCTTAAAACAAACTCTTTGTTTTTATTTTTTTTCTTAGCCTGACTTAAAGCATCTGATTTATTTTCTGCTACAAAAAGATTATTGTTATTATCGTACCAAGCTGGAATTCTATGTCCCCACCAAATCTGACGAGATATACACCATGGTTCTATATCTTTCATCCACTGAAAAAAGGTTTTAGTCCAGTTATTCGGAAAGAAAGAAGTTTTCCCTTTACTAACAATTTTAATTGGTTTTTTGGATAATTTTTTTGCATCCACAAACCATTGCTCAGTTAAAAGTGGTTCTATAATAGTATTTGATCTATCTCCGTAAGGAACTTTATTTTTTATTGACTCAGTTTTTACAAGACTACCGATTTCTTTTAATTTAGAAATTAAAAGTTTTCTTGCCTCAAATCTATCTAGACCAATATATTCTTTAATACCATTTTTGTTTATTTTACCGTTTTTCTCAAAAACATTGATTGTTTCTAATTTGTTTCTTTTTCCTACATCATAATCATTAAAATCATGAGCTGGTGTTATTTTTACTGCACCAGAGCCTTGATTAGGGTCTGCATAATTATCTGAAATTATTTTTATTTTTCTATTTACTATTGGAATAATGACTGTTCTTCCGATCAAATTGGTATATCTTTTATCCTTTGGATTTACTGCGATAGCTGTATCACCCATCATAGTTTCTGGTCTAGTTGTAGCGATAGTAATTTTTACATCGGAATTTTCCAGTTGATAATTAATATAGTATAGTTGTGATTGCACCTCTTTTTGAACAACTTCTAAGTCTGAAATAGCAGTTTGAAGCTTTGTATCCCAATTAACAAGTTTTTTATCTTTGTAAATTAATTTATTCTTATAAAGATCAACAAATACTTTAATCACTGCTTTGGATAAATCCTTATCCATTGTAAATCTGGTCCTAGACCAATCACATGAACATCCTAATTTTTTAAGTTGGTCTAAAATTATTCCCCCAGACTCTTCTTTCCAGGCCCATACTTTTTCTATAAATTTTTCCCTACCTAAATCATTTTTTTTAATTCCCTTTTTTTCTAAATTTTTTTCGACAACTGCTTGCGTTGCTATTCCAGCATGATCGGTCCCTGGTTGCCACAGTGTTTCATGTCCCTTCATGCGATTAAATCTCACTAGTACATCCTGTAAACTGTTATTTAAAGCATGGCCCATATGTAATTTTCCAGTGATATTAGGTGGTGGAATTACTATGGAGAATTTTTTTTTAAATTTATTTTTTCTGGGTTTAAATAAACCCTTTTTTATCCAAAAATCTGAGATTTTTTTTTCTTCTTCTTGGTGATTATATTTTTTAAATTCCATTTTTATGATTTATATAGTTTATATCAAATGGAGAAAAACCTAAAAGACTTAGATTTTGCTTTATTGAAGCTATTAAATGATTTAAAAGAAGCAATATTGGCCACGTGGCGGAATGGTTACGCAGAGGATTGCAAATCCTTTTATCCCAGTTCGATTCTGGGCGTGGCCTCCAAAAATTTGGTTGTTTTATTATTTTAAAAAAAGTATGGTCTTTTTCATTCCTCGGTAGCTCAGTTGGTAGAGCAGTTGACTGTTAATCAATTGGTCGCAGGTTCGAGTCCTGCCCGAGGAGCCATTAACCAGTCTTTTCCAAAGATACTGTATTTTTGAGTATTTGAAGAATTTTTTCTTTTTGAGTTTTAGATAAAGATGAAAAAGTTTTACTTAAAAATGAGTAATTTAAATCTTCACTATCATCTTGTAAATTTTTATTATCGTTAAAATTTCTAAAATCTTCAAAAAAATATGTAATTGGAACTTTTAAATAGTTTGAAAGCTGCATTAATCTATTAGAGCTAACACCATTTGTTCCTTTTTCATATTTTTGGATTTGTTGGAATGTAACATTAATTGCTTCAGCTACTTTTGTTTGAGTGAGACCTAGAGATAATCTTCTCATTCTAAGTTTTTTCCCTAAATGTAGGTTAAAATTTTCTTCCATCCCATCTCCCAATTTCAAATATTCAACATTAATTTATGTATTTATGCAACAACTAAGTTCAACTTGGTTCATTTTTTTTTGAGTATTTTAGGGGTCTATAATGCAAAAAAAACATAAAAACACTATTGACATATTAAGAAAAAAAACAGCTAAAATTACAAATTAATTATGTTTTTTTAACCTGTACTCCCAATTTCCTTGTTTTACAAATCTTGCTTTTAACCAAATTAATGTTTTGGCATCATACCAAATATCAGTATTTAATTTTTTGTTATCTGGTAATGTCTCATCAGATGATAAAAATTTAAAATGAAGCGCCTCATAACCTTTTCCATTTAATTCAATTTGTTTTTTTCCTAAAAATTTAACTTTTTGCTCTATAATTCTTCCAGAAATTGCACTAATTTGGGCTCTTGCTTTCACAATTTCGTGGTTCCACCAAGTACCAACCATAAAGTTTATATCTGCATCGCCTTTATATGAGGATCCATCAATAAAAAGTTTATTTTTATCTTTATTTAAGTTTATATTTACGTATTTTTCTTTTTTATTTTGAATAGTTTTTGAACTAAAAGATGAAAATACGTTTTTTTCATAATTTTCACTACTTTCCGCAAAATATTTATACAAATCTATACCGAGTTTAGTAATTTTAAAATTTACAACGCTTTTCACGGTCAAATTTTCATCATTTCTTAAAAATTCATATTTATGAGATCCAATTAGATCGTTATTTCTAAATAAATCATATTCTAAATATTTTACTTTGGAATAATGTTCTAAATGGCCAAAAGAATTTGTACTTAAAAAAATGTATAAAATAATTGAAACTAATATTTTTTTCATATAATTTTTAATATGGAGTTTACAAACACTATAAATCAAATTGGTAATACACCATTAATTAAATTAAAACAAGTTTCAGAATTAACCGGTTGTAATATATACGGCAAGGCAGAATACTTTAATCCTGGAGAGTCAGTTAAAGATAGGGCGGCTCTTTACATTGTTAAAGATGCATTTGAAAAGAAAAAAATTGAAAAGGGTGGTATAATAGTTGAGGGCACCGCTGGAAATACAGGTATAGGTCTAGCTGTCGTTTGCAAAGAATTTGGTTTAGATTTAAAAATTGTTATACCAAAAACGCAATCTATTGAAAAAAAGAACACTTTAAAAAAATTAGGAGCAGAACTTATTGAAGTTGAAGCAGTTCCTTATTCAAATCCTAAAAATTATATTAAACAGTCAAAAAGAATTGCTGACGAGTTATCCAAAAAACATAAATTTGGAGTTGTTTGGGGCAATCAATTTGATAACATCGTAAATACCAAAGCCCATATAGAAACGACAGCAAATGAGATATGGTCACAAACTGCAGGCAAAGTGGATGGATTTACTTGCGCAGTAGGCACCGGTGGTACATTAGCTGGTGTATCAATTGGCTTAAAAAATAAAAATAAAAATATTAAAATAGCCCTATCCGATCCAATGGGTTCTTCATTATATTCTTACATAAAAAATAATAAATTAGAAAGTGAAGGTAGTTCTATAACTGAAGGGATAGGAACTGGCAGAATTACTAAAAATTTTGAAAAGGCAATTATAGACGATGCTTTTCAAACTGATGATGTGGAAGCTTTAAATATTGTATATAATTTAATTGAAAAACAAAATATTATTTTAGGCGGCTCATCTGGTATCAATATTGCTGGTGCTATTAAATTAGCAAAAAAATTAGGTAAGGGTAAAACAATTGTAACAATATTATGTGATGATGGTAGAAGGTATGCTAGTAAAATCTTCAATAAAGAGTTTTTAAAAAGTAAAAACTTACCAATACCTAAATGGTTATAATATTTGACTTAAAAATAATTTGGTTCTATCCGATTTTGGATTTTCAAAAAAATCTTTGGTTTTAGCTTTTTCTACGATTTTTCCTTCATCCATAAAAATCATATTATCCGCTACCTCTTTTGCAAAACCCATTTCATGTGTAACAACTATCATTGTCATTCCTGCTTTAGCTAGATCAACCATTGCATCTAAAACTTCTTTAATCATTTCTGGGTCAAGTGCAGATGTTGGTTCATCGAAAAGCATAATTTTTGGTTCCATGCATAAAGCTCTAGCTAAAGCAGATCTTTGTTGTTGACCACCTGATAATTGTCCAGGAAATTTTTTTGCTTGGTCAGCAATTTGAACTCTTTCTAAGTTTTTCATTGCTAAGGCTTCCGCATCTTTTTTTGGCATTTTTTTTACCCAAATAGGGGCTAAAGTACAATTATCAAGAATTGATAAGTGAGGAAATAAATTAAACTGTTGGAAAACCATTCCTACCTCTGCACGAATTTTTTCAAGATCTTTTGTATTTTCTGAAATTTCTTTTCCATCAACAATGATTTGACCATCTTGATGTTCTTCAAGCCTGTTAATACATCTTATCAAAGTTGACTTACCAGATCCTGATGGTCCGCAAATTACTATTTTCTCTTGTTGATTAACTTCCAGGTTAATATCCTTTAAAGCTTGAAATTTATCAAACCATTTATTTACATTCTTTAATTCAATAATTTTACTCATTTATCTTTCAGTTTTTAGTTTCTTCTCCAAATTCTGGCTATATCTACTCATAACATAACATATTACCCAAAATACTAAACCAGCAAATACATAGCCTTCCATGGCCATTCCTAGCCATTTTGGATTAGTTTTTGCTAGATTTACCATACCAGCAAGCTCTAAAAGACCCACAACAAATATTAATGGAGTATCTTTTACTAATGCCAAAAATGTATTGGCTATTCCTGGAATTACTAATTTAAGAGCTTGAGGAAGAATTATTAAAAAATGCATTTTCCAATAACCCATTCCTAGTGATTTAGCTGCCTCGTATTGCCCTTTAGGTAAAGCTTGCAAACCTCCTCTAACAACCTCAGCCATATAAGCGGCTTCAAATAACGTGATTGCAATTAAAACTCTTATCAATTTATCTACATAAGTTCCATCCGGTAAGAACATTGGAAACATTACTGCTGACATGAATAATACTGTGATTAAAGGAACACCTCTCCATAACTCTATAAATCCTATAGACGTATATCTTATTGCAGGAAGCTTGGATCTTCTTCCTAATGCTAAAATTGTTCCTATAGGAAAACAAAGTATCAAAGCAAATGCTGAAACTATAAATGTTAATGAAAGTCCGCCCCAAGCACCAGTTTCAACATATTTGAGGCCAAAATCTCCACCTGATATAAGTTTAAGACCAATTATTGGATATACGAATAATAAAAAGATAATTATGTATTTTTTAAACTTTTGAGGAACAAAAAATGAAGCTCCGACAAGTAAAAATAGTGTTAAAAAAGCTGTATTTATACGCCATTGTTCCGTGTCAGGGTAAAGTCCATAAACAAATCTGTTTAACCATACTTTGACAAATACCCAGCATGCTCCACCACTAGTGCAATCTTCTTTTGTATTACCTGCAAAATTAGCATCAAACACAAACCAATTTAATAAAGGTGGGATGTATTTTATAAGAGCAAATATTACAAGAAGAGTTAATAATGCATTAAAATTAGATGAATTAAAATTTGTATTAACCTTATCAAGTAGTTTATTTCCACTAAATTCAATTCTTATTAAATAAAGACCGAATAATCCAAATAATAAAGGAGTTAAATAACTTATTTTGTTGGGTAAAAATGCAGTTATGTTTGTACTAAAAAAAGAACTTAAAATAATGTCTATAAAACCAATAAATATAAGAGCACTTCCAGCAGCAATGAGGGAATTTAAATTTTTTTTGTCAGATTTAAGTATTGATAGGTTCATCATTTTTCCTTTATAGCCATTTTTTTATTATACCAATTCATAAATACTGAAATAGAAAGGCTTAATGATAGATAGGTAAGCATTGTAATTGAAATGATTTCAATCGCTCGTCCAGTTTGCATTAATGCAGTTCCAGCAAACACTAAAACAATATCTGGATATGCTATAGCAGCCGCTAAAGATGAGTTTTTGGTCAAATTTAAATATTGGTTAGTAGTAGGCGGAATTATAATTCTTAAAGCCTGTGGCATTACTACAAGTTTCAAAATTTGTCCTTTAGTTAATCCAATAGAGGCAGCGGCCTCTTTTTGACCCTTGCTTACACCTAATATACCTGCTCTGACATTTTCAGCAATAAATGTTGCTGTGTACATTGATAAAGCTAAGGCTAACGAAATTAATTCAGGGATAATACTTACCCCACCACGATATACAAAAACAGTTTTAGATAATTGAGTTAGTTCAGGAATTTCAAATGATAAACTTACTCCACCAATTAAAAATGTTAAAAGTGGTAAACCAATAATTAATAAAATTGATATATACAGTGTTGGAATTTGCTTACCATACTTTTCTCTTTGATTTTGTGCATATTTAGCTAAAAAGTAAATTAAAATAAATGCAAAGATTATAGAGTAAATGAATATAGAAAAGTTAGTCCAAACAAATTTTGGAACATACCACCCTTTTACATTTAAAAAACTAATGTCATAAAAGTTGATTGAGTCTACTGTCAAAGGTAAGGCCCTTAATGCAGCAAAGTACCAGAAAAAAATTTGAAGTATTAAAGGTATATTCCTAAATATTTCTACATACCATTCTGCTGATTTTGCTACTAAATAATTTTGAGAAAGTCTTGCTATACCGATTGTTACACCTAGAATCGTAGCAAAGAAAATTCCAATTGCAGAAACTAAGATTGTATTTAAAAGACCAACCAAAAATGCTCTGGCATACGTATGAGATCCATCATAGTCTATAAGTGAAAAGGTTATATCAAAAGAAGATTCTTGAGATAAAAAACCAAATCCAAATGAAATTCCTCTATTGCCCATATTGCTTTGGGCGTTAATAGTAAAATAAATTACAATTAAAATTAAAAATAAAACTGTTAAAATTTGAGGTATTAAATCTTTATTTTTATTACTTAGGTTTAGCTTAAGATTTTTAAAATTCATTTTATGCAGAATAAAAAAAAGGGCCGGATAAATCCAGCCCTTTTTAATTTAATTAGCAATTATCTTGCTGGTGGTACATAAAGAATTCCACCTTTTGTCCATAACTCATTCGGACCTCTATTAGGTAAAATTCCTGTGTCTGCTATATGTTTTTTATAGCTTTCACCGTAATTACCAACTTGCTCGATAATTCTTAAGCTCCAATCATTGTCTAAACCGAAAGCTGCGCCTAATTCACCCTCAGCACCAACTAATCTTTTAATAGCTGGATTATCAGAGTCTTTTAAGCTTGAAGCGTTTGATGAATTAACACCGTACTCTTCTGCTTCGATCATAGTGTTTAGAGACCATCTAACAATATCTTCCCATACAGAGTCACCTTGTCTTACAACAGGTCCCAATGGTTCTTTTGAAATTGTTTCTGGTAATACTTTATGCTCATTTGGGTTGCTCAACTTAGTTCTTTGAGCAGCTAATCCAGATTTATCTGTAGTATAAGTATCACATCTTCCTGCATCATAAGCTTGAACAACTTCGTCTGCTTTTTCAAACGCAATTGGTTCATACTTAATGTTTTTAGAATTGAAGAAGTCTCTCATGTTAAGCTCAGTAGTTGTACCTGTGTTTGTACAAGCAGAAATACCGTCTCTGAAATCATTTACAGAATTGATTCCTGATGCTTTTCTAACCATGAAACCTTGACCATCGTAAAAGTTTACACCAACAAATGTTAATCCAATGTCAGCGTCTCTTGATAATGTCCAAGTTGTGTTACGTGCAAGTACGTCGATTTCACCTGAAGTTAATGCAGTAAATCTTTCTTTTGCACTTAATGGTGTATATTTAACTTTATCAGCATCGCCTAATACAGCAGCTGCAACAGCTCTACATACGTCCACATCTATGCCGGTCCAGTTTCCTGCCTCATCAGCATTTGAAAACCCTGGAAGTCCTTGTGAGACTCCGCATTTTACAAAACCAGCTTTCTTAGTATTGTCTAAAGTCTTAGATTTTTTTGAACCAGCACCACCTCCACTTTGGCCACAAGCCACAAGTAAAAAAGATGCAAATCCAACTAAAATCCAAGTTTTAATTGATTTAATCATATTTATGATTCCCTCATTTTATTGTTAACAATATTTTGAAAATTAAATTTCAAAGAGTAAATTATGTATAATCTATTACTTAATTTCAATCTGATTAAATTACCACAATATGTAGATTTGATAGGACAAAATAACCAAATATACCAATATACAACCCTTTAATTAGAAATGTTCTAAGTTATAATTTATAATGCCAACATATTTTGTAAACTTATCTAATATAAAACTTTCAAATTTTATAAAAGAAAAATTAGCAAAAAAGATTACAAGAATTCATAACAAGACCACCGGCGCAAACAAATATTTTGCTCAAGTAATTTTTAATAATTCAAAAAAAGGAGATCATTACATGGGTGGTAAATTAGTATCTAAACCTGAATTTTTTATATATGGCCATATAAGATCTGGTAGATCAGCTAAAGTCATAAATAAATTAATAACAGGTTTAAGAGAGATAGTTTTAAAAAATACAAGATTAAAAAAAGATAATATTTGGATTTATATATTAGATCTAAAGCCAAGCCAAATGATAGAATATGGTGAAATACTACCTAAGTCTGGTGGTGAAAAAAAATGGTTTAAAAATTTACCTACAAAATTAAAAAAAAGATTAAATAAGATTGATAACTAACTGTGAAAAAAAACAAGAGAATTAATTCTGTTTCCTTTTTTTTCTGCTTTACAATAATATTTAGTTTTGATTGTAACAACTCTTCTAATCCTTTTTATCTTTATTTTTGAAATTTTTTTAATAATAGTTTTAACATTTTCAAAATAACCAATATTGTCAGTACTAAAAAATACTTTTCCATTTTTTTTTAAAATTTTAATAATTTTTCTCAAAAAATCTTCATCTATAATACGCCTTTTCTGATGTCTTTTTTTAGGCCATGGATCTGGAAATAAGATATATATTTTATTGAAGCGAAGATTTTTAAACTTTACAAAAAATTTTTGAAATACATAGGGGTAAAGATAAATGTTTTTAACTTTATTATTAATGCAATAATCTGATACATTGACCATCCCATTCTTAAAAGGATCTACACCAATTATTTTACTTTGAGTATTTTTTTTTGATAAATAGATTAAGTTTTCACCCATACCAATTCCTATTTCTAATATTAATTTTTTTTTATGATTTAAGTTTCCAATTTTTTTATTTTTTATAAATTTTTTAAAATTTAATTCTCTTATTAAAGAAATTTGTCTTGATTTTAATCTTCCAAAGTATAATTTTTTTTTCATTTATGAAAGAGATTATTGAGACTCAAATTTTTTAATTTCTTTTAAAATTATATTGGCCACTACTGAATAACCATCTTCATTAAAGTGGCCCATAGGGCTATTTTTGGTTCTGAAAGGAACTAAATCTTTAATTAATTTCTTAGTTTCTAATTTATTTTTATCAATATAAATTAATGGAATATTAAGTTTGTTAATAATGTTTATTATTTTTTTGCTTTGTCTGTCTTGCTGAAAATATTGTTCTAAATCATGTTTTGTCTTATTTGGAAAAAAAAATCTTGAATAATTAGGAATTTTTACAAAATACAGTTTAATATTATTATCTGAAGCAAGTTTCTTTGTTAGAAACATAATTTTATAAAAATCTTCATAAGTAGATTGTTTAACAAATTTAATTTTTTTTTCTTCAGGATAAATTCTTTTTTTTATAAACTTTTTTAAGTAATTTAATCTTAAAAAGGAGTAAAATTTACTTAAATATCTTCTTTCATACTCCTTTTTTTTTTGAGTATAAAGATTATTAAACTTTTCTTTTAATTTATTATCGATCTCATCTTGTCTCGAGAGAAGGTTTTGACTGAAATTATTGTTATTTAAATAATTCATCAGAATATTATTATTTGTTTCTTGCATCAGGTCATTGATATCATTTTCATAAAATACCCAAATTATTCTTTTTGTTTTTTTTGTGTTTAAATATTCTTTTAAAGTTGCGTATTCTCGGAGAGGGCCATTTCCAGAATATCCTAAGTTTAAGATCGTTTTATTCTCATCATTTTCATTAAATATTTTTCTCATATTTCCAGGTATAGAATTTTTTTCATAAACACATGCGCCATGAGTAAAAGAGTCTCCTACTAAAAGATAATCTATTGAATTTGAGTCCCAAAATTTGTCATTGTTATTAAAACCATACCTATCGCTATTAAAATATGAAAAATATCCATTCTCATTACACATTATAGTCTTTCTTAAAGATATATCGGCTAATGCAAATGGTTCAGAATTATCTTTTACAGCATTTTTGCTGGACAAAGTAATTGATAATTTATTGTTTTTAACTTTTTCTTTTAAATAATATTCTAATTGTCCAGTTTTACTTGTTATAATTTGGTTGTCCGAAAAGTACAAATAAATATTTATAATATTTAACGAAACAAAAACTGAAACAAACACTACAGTAATATTTAAAAATAATTCTTTTCTTATTTTAAATGCCATTATAGAAAGTGTTAGTAGTAATAAGCAAATAATATAATATAAGGTGTACTCTGATCGCTCCTTACCTAGATATTTTATCTCTGATTCATAAAAAGTGTAAGAAAGTAAAACTGCTGAAAAAGTTAAGAATGTAATTTTAATAAACTTATCATTCATGATAAATTTATTTTATATTAAATTTGATTTTTTTTAAAATTTTTCTTCTGGCGCGCCCTGAAGGATTCGAACCTACGACCCTCGGTTTAGAAAACCGATGCTCTATCCAACTGAGCTAAGGGCGCTCTAAGAGACTTCTCTAGTATTAGCATTAAATGACTGAGTAAATGGAATTTTAACTACAACAGCATCTACTGCTTTACTTGAGTATTTCTTTGGTAAGTGCACCTTATATTTTTTACCTAAATTACCTATCGGAAAACCTGTTGCACTTAAATGTCCTTCGTAAGGAACATATCCCATAGCTATATTTGTTCCCTTTTCTGGATGGTACCACGGAGATGTTACATAACCAACTGGTTTACCTCCATCACTATTAGAAATTAAATAAAAATCATTAGCATAATCATCTATAGGTTTACCCCCGAGCTCTAAACCAACCAATTGTAACTTATAAGGTTTATCACCGTTTCTTAATTGATCTCTCATTTTTTCTAACGCTTCTTTGCCGATGTAATCAGTTTTCTTTTCCCATACACCTTTACCAGATAAAGAAACTTGATAACCTAAATTACATTGGAATGGATTAGTTTCATGATCTAAATCTTGTCCCCATGAAAGAATTCCAGCTTGGATACGTCTGTGGTGAGCAGGTGCAATAACCATAAGTTTATGTTTTTTTCCTGCTTTCAAAACTGCATTCCACATGTCTTCAGCATATAAAGTAGCATTTCTTAAATATATTTCATAACCTGCTTCTCCTGAAAAACCTGATTGTGATATAACACAACTGCGACCACCTATATTTGCTTCGGCTAAACCATAGAAAGGCATATTATCAAAATCAACTTGATCACCTGCTAAATCTTTCATCAGAGCTTTCGATTTTGGACCTTGGATCTGAACTGGACATGCATCTATTTCATCTATTTCAACATTAAATCTTTTATCTGCATTTACTCCCTGCAAATAAAGACCAATATCGGAGTCTGATAAACTAAACCAAAATTCATCATCAGCAACTCTTAACAAAACAGGGTCATTTAAAACCCCACCCTTATAATTACATAAAATTACATAACGACCTCTCATTGTTGAGATTTTTGTTGCATCTCTTGTAATTACATAATCAACAAATTTTTCTGCATCTGGTCCTTTAACTCTTATTTGTCTTTCAACAGCAACGTTCCACATTGTTACGTGGTTTTTAATTGCTGCATATTCAACCATTGCTCCACCTTTTTCAGGTCTTACGTAACCTCTTGGATGATAAATTCTATTGTATACAGTAGCTCTCCAACAACCTGCTTTCATTGACAAGTGCCAATATGGAGATTTTCTTACTCTTGTAGAAATTAACATTTCAACTTTAGTTGGTCCGCTTTGTCTAAGATTGTAAGGAACTTGTCTATCAGACTGATCAACTGACGTTTCATGACGGATTTTGTCATAATTAACTTTTTCAGGTTTTAAAGATATTAATTTAAATTTTTTCTTTGATTTAACTTTTTTTACTTTTTTATTTTTCTTTGGCATAATTGTTTGCTACCAACCATTTGTTAGTTTCCTTAAGACCACCAAAAGTATAAATATGAAAGTGTTCTGTTACTTTCTTTAAGCTGTTTATTAATTCGTTAGGATCTCTAGGCTTCAATAAATCTAAAGCTTGTTTTGTATTAGATTTAAGAAAATTTAAAGAATTTTTTGCCCCAACAATACTCGCGAACTTTAATAAGCTGCTTATTTTTAAGGGACCAGTAATTCCTACATGAACTGGAAGAGTTTGTTTTGAAATAAAATTAGCTATTACCATTGGATCTAAAAGCCATTGCGTTACTATATAATCTGCAAAAGGAGTTTTTTCTTTCATAGCTTTTTCTAATTCTGAATCGGATATATCAGGGGAACCCTCAGGGTGTCCAGCAATTCCTATCTTCATTCCTTCGAATAATCCAGTCTCAAGTAATTGCAACGAGCAGTGGTATTCACCCACAGGTTCTCTCCCTCCGCCGATTACTAAAGCTTGTTTTACGCCTGAATCTTTACACATTTTTACATAGTCTTTGAGCTCTTTTAAGTCCTTTACAGATCTAGCAGGGAAATGTGGTATTGGATTATACCCAGAACGAACTAACTCATCAGCTTTACGAGCTACTTCTCGATAGTCGGTTCCCGGAAGCATCGTTACATAAACATCTTTTAACCCAGGTAAGACTGATAAGTCAGTTTTTGATGTAATTTCTAATGAAAATTTCATTGCCCTATTTAATTAAAAACATACTAAATGGTCAATAAAAATGGGAGTTTTAATACCAAACTTTTCGGATTTTTCATGTTGGTGAATATGATGAGAATGTACGAAAACCGGTATATGTTCACCTTTTTGCGTCTTTAACGTGTAAATAAAATTAGTTCCTCTAAACTTTCTATCAACTACCTCTAATTTTAATTTACTTTGATCGTCATGTACTAAATCTTCTGGTTGTAATAGAAGTTTAACACTTTTTCCTTTGGGGTAATTTTTTAGTAATTTACCTCTTATTTCACCTAACTCATTATGCTGTAAACTGTGTACAGCGCAATCATTGGTTAATACTTTTACATCTACAAAAACTCCCTTATTTAAAAATTTTGCAACTTCTAAAGAATTTGGTTCATGATGAACATTGTAAGGAACATCATATTGTTTAAGTTCCTGATTAAGAATTATTCCACAACGATCTGCCAAAGAAAATGCTTCGTAGGAATCGTGAGTAACAATTATTGTTGTTAAATTAATTTTTTTAAGTAGTTTTTTAACAGAATATTGTATTTCTTCTTTAAGACTTTGATCAATATTAGAAAAAGGCTCATCCAATAATAATAGATCTGGTTTAGACATTAATGATCTAGCTAAAGATACTCGTTGAGCTTCGCCAGCGCTTATTTGGTGAGGAAATTTTTCTAGAATGGGTTCAATATGAAGCAATTTAATTATGTCATCTGCTTCATATGAAAAACCGTTGCCATTAGATCTTTTTTTTCCAAAATTTATATTGTCAATTACCTTATAATTTGGAAATAAAGAATTATCTTGAAATGATAAAGCTATATTTCTTTCCTCCGGTTCTACATGAACATCTGCTGAGGATATTAATTTATCTTTTAAAAAAATTTCTCCAGAACTCAGTTTTTGTAATCCAGCAATAGTTCTTAATATTGTTGTTTTTCCAACACCAGAAGGACCTAATAAAGAAACAATTTCACCTTTTTTTTCAATTTTAAGGTTTACATTATTAACTTTGTTTTTTTCACTCGCAACAAAATTACCGGCTTTAATTTCAAAAAATTGATTTGACATTTTTTGATTATATTAGTTTTTTTGCGAAAGTATATATTTTGAAGAAAATATTATGAGGATAGTTGCCCAACTTATAAGAAATAAAGAGGGTAATGCTGCGGCTTCTAATAAATCTTGAGAAGCATAGACATATGCTTGTGTAGCAAAAGTCTCAAAATTGAAAGGTCTTAATATCATAGTAATTGGTAACTCTTTTATAATTTCTAAAGATATGAGCACAACTATTAAAATTATATTGTTTTTTAAATACGGAACATGAATGTTTGAAAAAGTTTTAATTTTTGAATACCCAAGTAAATACGCGCTTTCATCTATTGAATTATTTATTTTCTCATAACTAGATTTAATTCCATTAAAAGAAAGAGAAAAAAATCTTATAAAGTACGCTAAAACTAAACCAAAAATAGATCCTATAAATATTTTTTTGGTGCTTCCTAAATTTGTGCTTTCACTTAATAATTCACTAAGATTGCTAAATAAAGTTATAAAAGCTACAGCTAAAATCACACCCGGAATTGCATATCCTGAAATTGAGAAGTTGGTTAAATAATTTAAAATTTTACTTTTGGATATCCTGCTTCCATAATTGATAAATAATGAAATAGAAACTAATACTATACTAGCAAGACCTACCAAATACATTGTATTTAAATTTATTTTCAAAATATTAATGTCTTGGATATATTTTGGAAATTTCAAGGTCCAATAGATCATCTGTGAAACTGGAAAGATAAAACTTATAAAAAAAACTAAAAAGCAAAAAGAAAAAGCTAGCAAAGATTTTTTCCCACTAAGTTTAATCTTATTTATTGGTTTAAAGCCTCTTCCTGGTTGATGATACCTTGCCTCTTTTCTTGAATAAATTTCTATAGATAAAAGGATTAAAATAAATAATAGTAGTATGAAAGAAATTTGATTGGCTGTATTTAAATCATCAAAAGACAGCCAAGAGTTATAAATTCCCGTAGTTAATGTTGAAACACTAAAAATTGATACTGTTCCAAAATCGGACAAGCATTCCATAGCTACTAAGGCTAAACCAGCAATAATTGCCGGTCTTGCTGAAGGTAAAATAATCTTAAATAGAGTTTCTTTCTCAGATAAACCTAAATTTTGTCCCACCTCTATATAATTGTTTGATTGAAAGAAAAATGATGATCTTGTTAATACGTATACATAAGGAAACAAAGAAAAACTAATAGCCATAATTGATCCTAATATTCCATCTAATTTAGGTATATGCGGGTTATAATTGTATTCACCAAATATATTTGTGAGTATTGTATATGCAGTTCCATAATTTTCAAAAAAAGCAATTATTGAAAAAGCAAATATATATCCTGGTATTGCAAACGCTAAAATTAAAGCCCAACTAAAAAAATTACATAATGGAAATTCATAAAATGAGATAAAATAAGCTGAAATAACACCTAATAAAAGAGTTATAAACAAAACTGAAATTAAAATAGTTAAAGAATTATTTATATAATCAAATAGAAAAGTATTTTTTAATACTGTAAGGTAATTACTTGTTTCAGCAAAAAAACTAAAAAATACTGTGATTATTGGCATTGCAACTAGTAACGCAATAGCTAATGAACTGAAAAACCAGAAGTTATATTTAGTCATTTATTTTTTGAATTAATCTTCTCTTTAAGTGGAAAGAAAATTTGTTTTGCTTCTTCAAAATTTAATTCTTTTGGATCTCTATTTTGAAGCTGATTTTGCATATCCTTAGCATCATCATTACAGGTTTTGCACCCCTTTTTACAAGTATTTAATTTATTTTTCATTCTTTAATAAATATTCATGGTGTTTTAAACGCCATGAATAATTAATTAACAACTATTTCCAACCTGCAGCTGTCATTACTTCTAATGCATCAGCTTGTCTTTTTCCGTAATTAACGACTTTAGTTTTAAGATCTTGTTTAAAATCTAAACCCATATTAACTACTAATGGATGAGGTGAAACACCTGCTATCATTGGATATTCAAAAGTATTATTAACAATATGCTTTTGCGCTTCTTGACTTAGTAAGAACTCTACAAGCTTAATTGCATTAGCTTTGTTAGGAGCTCCTTTTACTAAACCTGCACAACTGATATTCATATGTGTTCCTCTACCATCTTGATTAGGGAAAAAAGGTTTTACTTTTTTTGCTGCAGCTTGTTGCTCAGCTCCTTTTTTACCTGATAACATAAGAGCTAAGTAGTATGTATTAGCTACTGCAATATCAGCTTCTCCTGCTGCTACTGCTAGTATTTGTGCTCTGTCATTACCTTTTGGAGATCTAGCCATATTCGAAACCATTCCTTTTGACCACTCTGCTACTTTACCTTTTCCATTATTTTTTATTAATGAAGCAACCAGTGACTGGTTATAAATATTGTTAGAAGCTCTTATAACTAATCTGCCTTTCCATTTTGGATCAGCTAAACTTTCATAAGTCAGACCTCTTAACTCTGCGCCTGTAACTCTCTCTGGAGAAAAATAAACTATTCTTGCTCTTTTAGCTATTCCAACCCATTTAGATGTTCTAAAATTACTCGGAACTGCTGACTTTATTGCGTTACTTGTTAAGCCGCCTTGTAAGTTAGCTGCAAATGCACCAAGTCTACCAGCATCAGCTGTTATATATAAGTCTGCTGTGCCGCCCTCTGCGATTATTCTTTTCTCTAATGCGCCTGATTTACCAGATACAACATTTACTTTTATTCCTGTTTTAGCTGTAAATTTTTCATACAATTGAACGTCTGAGTCGTAATGTCTTGCACTGAATATATTTACTTCGTTAGCTAAAAGATTTCCAAAAACAAAAAATATTGCTGAAACTGCTATTATTATTTTTCTCATTTATCTCCCTCGTTAGTTTTGCGAATGGTTCTCAATTATCTGAGAATGAGAATAATTATCATTATCAATAATGTCGCACCGTATATAGGAAAAATGTTTTAATTAATTATTTTTTGATTAAATTTTTCTTCTTAAAAAGATAATAGAAGTCTGACTGAAGGTTATTTTTTGGCTTTAATAGGTTAGTTTTTAGCTTACCGTACTTTAGCTCTTTAGCATTTTTAATTCTTGAAGCTAAGATTCTCATATAAGACGAATCTAACATAAGTTGAACTTGGTACAACCCAAGATTGTTTCATTTTGGGTTTTTTTTATATATATATTTGTTACATTATAACATCGAGGGGAATTAAGTGGAAATCGCAAAAAGTATAGCACCAATATGTTTAGCTATTATTATGTTCGGTCTTGGACTTGGTTTAACAACTCAAGATTTTTTAAGAGTATTAAAAAATGCTAAAGATTTTCTTATAGGCTTTTTATCACAAGTTATTCTTCTTCCTATAGTAGCTATTATCTTAATAAGTTTAATTTCTTTGCCCATAGAAATTGCTATGGGTGTTATGATTATTGCAGCAGCACCAGGTGGAGTAACGTCAAATATATTAACTAAGTTTGCTGATGGAGATGTTGCTTTATCAGTAACATTAACTGCTGTTGTAAGCTTACTAAGTATAATTACTGTCCCTTTGATTGTATTTAATTCAGCTAATTATTTAAGTATTGAAATAGTTAAAGAAATTTCAATGATAAATATTGCATTTAAAATGTTTTTTGTAGTAACTGTGCCAGTACTTTTAGGAATGATTGTTAGAAGTTTAATGACTGAGTTTATAATATCCAAAAATTTATTAGTTCAAAGGCTATCAGTAATATTATTTTTAATTGTTTTTATATCTATTTGGATTGAAGAATGGGACAGAATAATTAGTTTTATCACTAGAGCAGGTTTAATAGCTTTTATTCTAAATCTAACTATGATTTTCTTAGGTTATTACATTGCTAAATTTTGGGCATCAGGAATTGCCCAGAGAAAATGTATTTCTCTTGAATGCGGTTTACAAAATGGAACGTTAGCCGTGTTTGTAGCAACTCAGTTATTTGATGATATTGTGTTTATGGTTCCTACAGCTGCATATGCATTGATTATGTTTGTGACGTCAATCATTTTTGTTCTTTTTGTGAGAAAAATTAATTAAATTATCTAGATTTAATGTTATCTTGAGGAATAATTTTTTGGGTTATTCTATCTAAAATAATTGCTAATATAACAATACCAGTTCCTCCAACAACAGCTCCACCAATATCTAACCTACCTAATGCAACGTATACAGTTAATCCTAACCCCCCTGCTCCAATTAGTGCAGCTATAACTACCATTGATAAAGCTAACATTAATGTTTGGTTAACCCCAGCCATAATAGTCTTCATTGCTAAAGGAATTTCTATTTTAGTTAATATTAAAAATCTTGATAAACCTAGGCTAGCACCAGCTTCTTTAAAGCCCTTACCTACTTGTCTAATTCCTAAGTTCGTTAGTCTAACAATTGGTGGTAAAGCAAATACAATAGTTGCAACTACACCCGGCGTCAGACCTACACCAAATAACATTACAACAGGGATTAAATAAACGAAACTTGGTATTGTTTGCATTATATCAAGAATAGGTCTTAAAATAGTTTCAAATAAATTACTTCGTGATGCTACAATTCCCAAAGGTATTCCAATTATCATACAGAAAATAACTGCAGTAAAAATCATCGCTAGAGTTGTCATTGTTTCTTGCCACAAATCAACAAGGTCGATAAAAATTAAACTTACTGCTGATAATAATGCAAATTTTAATCCATTGGTTTTGAAAGCAAAAGCCATGAAAATAAGAATTACTATTGGAAATGGTATGAAGTTAAATAATGTGTCTAAACCGTTTAAAACTGAATCTATTGGAGCTGATAACTTTTTAAAGAGTGGTCGTTGCATGAACAACCACTCCTTAATATGTTTTTCAATCCATTCTGCTATCGGAACGTATACTTCGTAGTCAGATGGTGAAAGTTTTAAGCTCACTTACCTAAAACTTATTTTATCCAACTGTCGAACGTACTTTGGTTCGCTTTAATCCACTCCTTAGCATGCTTCTTGATTGCTCTTTCGCTTTTCTCACCAGCGTTCATCTTCATATTTTGCGCTGCGATATCCGCTAGTGGAATAGATGCTTTAGAAAGCATTTTTTTCACTTTAGGATTAGCTTTTAAGAAATCAGAGTTAGCTGCTGGACGTATATCATCAGCACCAAAACCCATATTTATTTTAGATTTTGTTGCATTAGATACTGCTACTTTTTTTGTAGCGCTGTAAGGAACTTCTATCCAAACAACATCTTGTCCAAGTTTTAAAGCACCAACTGTCCAATTCGGTGTCCAAGTATAAAATAATACTGGCTTACCGTTTTTATATTTAGCCACTACGTCAGCCATTGAAGCAGAGTAGTCAGCTTTTACTGGATTTATAAAGTCACCTAAACCTAGTTCAGCAAAGTGTTTTGTGATTTGTTTCTCACATCCCCAACCTGGAGGGCAAGCTACCATGTCTGCTTTACCGTCACCATTTGAGTCAAATTTTGCTGCGTGTTTTTTAATATCCATTACGCTTTTGATACCAAGGCTGTCAGCTGATTTTTTGTCGATCAGGTAACCTTGTAAGCCACCTTTTTTCATTACATAACCAACTTTTTTAACTTTACCTTTAGCTTCTTTGATATATCCATCGTGAGTTCCAAACCATCCGTTTACCCATAGGTCAAGATCTCCTGCTGCTGCTGCAACGTAAAATACTGAAGGCTTAATTGCTTTAGGCTCAGTTACTTTGTAGCCCATTTTTTCCAAAGCTTGTTTGTATATTTCAGCTTGGAAATAACCAGTATCCCAGTTCGCTTTAGCCATTTTGATTTCGTTAGCATTAACTGCTTTTGTTATGAACAAAGCTGCAATCAAAGCAACGATAATTTTAAAATGTTTCATGTATACTCCTTATTTTTTTAAAAAAACTAGCATGTATAATTATTAAATGTAACCGTAATACAACTAAAAGGTGAGTTTTATTTCAAAAACTAAGGTAAATAGTGGTTAATTTGAGATTTATTTTGATGTTAAATTAGTTAATCCAGCTATCAAAAGTACTTTGATTTGCCTTTATCCAATCTTCAGCATGTTTCTTTATTGCTTTTTCACTTTTTTCGCCGGCGTTCATCTTAAGGTTTTGCTCAGCGATATCTGCTAATGGTATAGAGGCTTTTTTTAACATTTTTTCAACTTTTGGATTGGCTTTAAGAAAATCAACATTTGCTGCAGCTCTGATATCATTTACACCAAAACCCATATTTAATTTAGATTTCGTTGCATTTGGTACTTTAACTTCTTTTGTTTCGCTGTAAGGCGCCTCAATCCAAACAACATCTTCTCCTAATTTTAATGTTCCAACTGTCCAGTTTGGCGTCCAAGTATAAAATAAGATTGATTTTCCATTTTTGTATCTTGAAATTGTATCAGCCATAGATGCAGAATAATCAGCTTTTAATGGATTAATAAAATCCCCAAGACCAAGTTCTTCAAAATGTTTTGTAATTATCTTTTCGCATCCCCACCCTGGGTGACATGCTACTAAATCAGCTTTTCCATCGCCATTAGTGTCGAATTCTTTAGCATGATTTTTGATATCCATTATTGATTTTATATTGAATTTGTCAGCTGTTTTCTTATCTATTAGATAGCCTTGTAAGCCACCTTTTTCTACAACATATCCTACTGGCTTAACTTTTCCCATTGCTTCGGTCACATAGGTATTATGATTATCAAACCATCCATTAACCCATAAATCCATATCACCTGCAGCAGCTGCCACATAAAAAACTTGAGGCTTCATTACTGTTGGTCCAGTTACTTTGTAACCCATTTTTTCAAGAGCTTTTTTATATATTTCTGCTTGAAAATAACCTGTATCCCAATCAGCTTTTCCCATTTTAACTTCTTTAGCATTTAATGAGGTTAAGAAAAAAAGCGCAGTTATAATAGATATAATAAATTTCACCTTTAAAGATTAAAATAATTTAACAGATATTGAAAATTGAGATTTGTCGCAGTATTAAATTAATTTCTTTTACAGGTTGTACATAAACCATAAAATTCTAAATTATATTTTTTATAGATCATGCCAGTTTTGTCATGAAAATTTTTTAAATATTTAGAAAGTTTTTGGTCGCTAATTTCAGTTACCTTTTCGCATGTTTCACAAATTGAAAAAGCGGTAGCTTTTGATATTTCACAATTAGAACTTTTACAGGCTATGAATGCATTTCTGCTTTCTACTTTATGAATTTTTCCTAATTTAATTAATTTTTCTAAAGCTCTATAAACTTGTAGAGGCGCTTTAATGCCTTTTTTTTGTACACTAAATAAAATTGAATAAGCTTTTAAAGGTTCGTTGGCTTTTTCGATAATATCTAGAATTATTTTTTGATTTTTAGAAAGAGTTTGAGTTTGAGCCATGTTATATTTTATCAATTAACTTTCATTTTTTCAATTCAGAAAATTTTTTTATTTTAATAAGTGAAATTAAAAATAGTAATAATGCTGCAGTTATTATTGAAGGACCAGATGCTGTATTAAATTTCAAAGAAGAAAACAATCCTATTAAAATTGATAATAACCCCCCAATAGTAGATAAAAGAGACATTTGTACGGGGTTATTAGAGATATTTCTTGCTAACGCAGCTGGAATAATTAGCATTCCAGTTATTAAGAGAAGACCCACTATTTTTATTGAAATAGCAATTATTGCTGCCATCAAAATTGTAAATATCGCATTATATCTATCAGGGTTCATTCCTTCTGCTTTGGCTAAATCATAATTTATTGTTGAAGCAAACAAAGGTTTCCAAATAATTTTTAAAATTATTAAGATAAATATGCCGCCACCCCAAATTAATAATAAATCGCTTTGACTTACAGCTAGTATGTCACCAAATAGCAATCCCATCACATCAAATCTAATAGTTGTTAAAAATCCAATGATTACAAGTCCTATTGCTAGTGATGAATGGGCTAATAAACCTAGTAAAGCATCGTTAGGAAGGTTTGTTTTAGTTTGTAATTGAAGAAGGAAAATAGCTATAACCGCTGATATTAAAAAAACTGATAAAGCGATATTAAGTTCAAATACCAAAGCCATAGTTACACCTAATAAAGCTGAATGTGCAAGTGTACCTGCAAAAAAAGACAATCTTCTCCAAATTACAAAACATCCTATTGGACCTGTAATTAAAGCTATTCCAATCCCAGCAAGTAAAGCTCTTATAAAAAAATCATCAAGCATGTTATTTTTGATCTATTGTCCCATCTTGAGAGTGAGTATGGTCATGTTTATGTTCGTAAAGGGATAAGATATTTGAAGCTCTATCACCAAAAAGTTCCTTATACTTGCTGTCTTGAACAACATGATGTGGTGTTCCAGAACAACAGACATGTCCATTTAAGCATAATACATAATCAGTAGCAGACATTACTACATGCAAATCATGTGAGATTAAAAGTATTCCACATTTCATTTTGTCTGAAATTTTTTTGATTAATTCATATAAGGCGATTTCACCTTTAAAATCAACACCTTGTACAGGCTCATCAAGAACTAATAATTCTGGTTGTTTAGAGATGGCTCTTGCTATCAATACTCTTTGAAACTCTCCTCCAGATAAATTACTTAAACTTTTATTTTTTAAATGTTCAACACCTGTTAAATTTAAAGCTATATTTATTTGATCTTGAGTTAATTCTTCTGTCAAAGTCATAAAATCCGAAACTCTAATTGGTAAGGTCCAATCTATTGAAATTTTTTGAGGCACGTATCCAATTTTATTAGTGTATGTTTTAACTTTGCCATCTATCTTTTTATATATTCCCAGTGCAATTTTTGCTGTTGTTGATTTTCCAGAACCATTTGGACCTATCAACGTAACTATTTCACCTTCTTTAACCTCAAATGAAACACCTTTAACTAAAGATTTGTCATTCATAGAAACGCCGACATTTTCAACCTTTAGTAGAACTTTTTTTTTATTTTCCATAATAAAATCCTTGACCTTAAATATGTTATATTATAACAAACGTTACATTATAACACTATGATAAACAAATTTTTAAAGCTTACAATTACTTTATTTTTTACGTTTGCCATAAATTTTTCAGCAAATGCTGAAATTAAAGTTGTAGCTTCTATTAAACCTATACATTCATTGGCAAGCTATTTAATGGATGGTGTAGGTAAACCAGATTTAATTGTAGATGGATATAATTCTCCTCATGGATTTGCATTAAAACCATCGCACGCTAAAATGTTACAAAATGCTGACCTAGTTTTTTGGGTTGGTGAAGACTTAGAAACTTTTTTAGAAAAACCATTAAAATCAGTAGCAAAAAAAGCTGAAAAAATAGAATTAATGGAAATTAAAGGATTAAAAAAATTAGAATTTAGAGAAAGAAACATATTCGAAGGCCATGATGACCATGGACATGACGATCACAAAGAACACGGTCATAAAGAAGCTAAACATGACGATCACAAAGAACACGGTCATAAAGAAGCTAAACATGACGATCACAAAGAACACGGTCATAAAGAGGATAAACACGATGATCATCACGAGCATGCTCACGGTGAACATGATCCACATATTTGGCTTGACCCAATGAACGCGAAAGTAATTTTAAGTGAAATGGCAGAGCATCTAATTGAAAACGATCAAGAAAATGCATCAAAATATAAAGCTAATTTAAAAAAAGCACACAAAGAGTTAGACAAACTAACAAAAAAAGTTAAATCTGATTTAAATAAAGACTTTAGATCAATTGTTTTTCATGACGCCTACCAGTATTTCGAAAAAAGATTTGATGTTAATGTTTTAGGAGCTTTTACAGTAAATACAGATGTATTACCTGGTGCAGAACAATTATCTGAGATAAGAGAAGTAATTGAACATGAAAAAGTAAGTTGTGTATTTTCTGAACCTCAATTTAACCCAGATATAATCAAAGCAGTAGCAAAAGATACAAATATTAAAACTGGAGTTATAGATCCTTTAGGAGCAACTCTAAATCCAGGAAAAAAATTGTATTTTGATTTGATCAGAAATATGTCTAAATCTTTCAAAGGTTGTTAAGATTAATAATTTTAACATTAGCTAAAATTTTTGTTATCTTCATTAATAGCTTCTTTAAGTCTTTTCAAATAATCGGGAATAGCACTTTTAACTCTGCTCCATGTAGGTATGAACGGCGTATCCATAGGACTTTTTAAAAAAGAATCGCCGGCCTTCATTATATTTAAAGCAAATAATTCAACTGTTTTTTCCTCAGTATGAGAATCAAATTTAAAACCATTCATTTCAGCATCGCTTCTATAGATGTCAATTAAATCTAATGCATATCGATAATATGTAGCTTTTAATGATCTAAAAGTTTCAGGGCTAAAAGTATTTCCTTGTGTTGCTAATTTTCTAATTAAAGTTTTAATAATATCTAAAGACATTCTTGATAGTCCTTTGTTTTCATTATTTGCTGATAAGTCCTGATGTTTATGATCATATTTGTCAGCTAAATCAACTTGGCAAATATTTTGGGGAGAAAAATTTCTTTGCATTTCTGACAGAATACCAACTTCAATACCCCAGTCAGATGATATTCTAAGCTCTGGTAAAACATTTCTTCTAAATGAAAACTCGCCTGCAAGAGGGTATTTGAATGATTTCATAAATTCTAAATAATCACTTTTTCCAATAGTTTTTTCTAAAGCAGTTAACAAAGGAAACACAAGTAATCTTGCAACTCGACCATTCATTTTCCCATTAGCTATTCTTGGGTAATATCCCTTACAAAACTCAAAGTTAAAAAAAGGATTTACAACAGGATAAAATAACTTTGCTAGCATTCTTCTATCATAAGTTTTAATATCACAGTCGTGAAAAGCAACAGATCTAGCTTCATCTCTTGCAATACACATGCCAAGACAATACCAAACATTTCTACCTTTTCCCGTCTCGCTCGGTGCTAAACCTTTCTCTTTAAGTTCTTCATGCAATTTTTTTAATTTAGGTCCATCATTCCATAAGATTGTAAAAGGTGTGTTTAAACCTTTAAAAAATTTCCAAGCCTTGATAGCCTCTGATTTTGAAGCCTTATCTAAACCAATAATGATATGGTTAAGATATTTTGTTTCTCCAATTTGTTTTACAATATTAGGTAATGCATCTCCTTTAAGTTCAGAATATAGACTTGGTAAAATTAATTCCATTTTTCTTTCTTTTGAAAATTTTAATAATTCTTTTTCTATATCAGCTGTAGATTTAGTCCCAAAATCGTGGAGATTTGAAATTATTCCATTTTGAGAAAAGTCACCCATAACAAAACTTATTCCTTTTATTTTATTTTTTCTAGTGCCAATTTGACAACCTCTACCCACCCTTCTGGTGCAGTTTGTTTTGATATTATCAAATTTTTAATTTGTAGATCTTTATTTATAAACTTATCATTTTTTACTAAACAAGGTACATCTGAATTTTTCAGCATTTCTAGGTCATTATGATTATCGCCTATTGCTATAGTTTTTGGTTTAGATTTATATTTATTTTCAAGCATATAAATTATTTTCCTCATAGCATCAGCTTTATTAACTCTATCACCTAAATTTAAAACCCTTCCACCATCTTTGAAATCTAAACCGATTTCTAATAAAATATTTTTTAAACGTAATTTTTCCTTGTTATTTCCCTCAAATTTTATCGGTATTGTACATGTTCTCTTAAATACCTGCTTAAGCTTATTTTCTGGTAAACCAAATATTTGAATTTGTTCTTGCGTTGTTAGATTTGAAATAACTCTACATTTGGATTTTAAATCTTGATTTATATTTTTATTAAAAATATTTTGAATTTCATAAACATTTTTAGCTAGAATAATTTTGTTTGGGAATTCGCTACTTAAAAAATTTAGGTTATGAATAATTGATCCATTTTCACTGATAAATGGAAATTTAAAGTTGGCTTCATTATTAAATTCTTTTATTTCATCCTCGGTTTTACTAGAATTCGGTATAATTATAATATTTTTGTTTTTTAACTCTTTTAGGAAAATTTTAATACTGTCGAACTTAAAAGTATCTCTATTTAAAAGTGTTCCATCTAAATCGGTAAATATTAAAATGGAAGAATTTGAATACATTTAAACTTTTAACACAAAAATAGTAAGATTATACTTCAATAACTAAAGTATCTTTTGAACCACCGCCTTGTGAACTATTAACTATAGTGCTTCCTTTTCGAAGAGCTACTCTAGTAAGGCCACCAGTTGTAACCCATGAAGTTTTGCCACTAAGAACGAACGGTCTTAAATCAAGATGTCTTGGTTCAATTGAGTTTTCTGAAATTGTAGGAGTTGTTGACAAAACTTCAAGTGGTTGGGCAATGTAACCTTTTGGATCTTTATTAATCTTATTTATAAAATCGTTTTTTTCTTTTGTTGAAGCTTTGGGTCCTATCATAATACCATTTCCTCCAGATCCATTAGTTGGTTTTATTACTAGTTCTGAAATATTCTCTAAAACATGCTCTCTTTCTATTTTGTTTCTACATAAAAAAGTTTCAACTTGATTAATTTTTGGCTCCTCATTTAAATAAAATTTTATCATTTCACCAACATATGAATAAATAGCTTTATCGTCCGCAATTCCTGTTCCAGGTGCGTTGACTATTCCTACGTTTCCTTTAATCCAAGATTTGAATAGACCGGCAACACCTAAAAGTGACTTCTTATAAAAAGTTTTTGGATCTAGAAAATTGTCATCTATTCTTCTATAAATACAATCTACCTTTAACGGACCTTTAACCGTTTTCATGTAAACATAATCTTTTTCTACGAATAAATCTTTACCTTCAACTAAAGCTATACCCATTTGATCAGCTAAAAATTCATGTTCAAAATAAGCCGAGTTATATATACCTGGTGTAAGTAAAACCATATGTGGATTTTTAGTTTTTTTTGGTACGCATTCTTGCATACAGTTATAAAGTTTATTTGGATATTGATGAATTGAAGATACCTTGTATCTTGTAAATAATTCTGGAAAAACATCTCTCATCACCATACGATTTTCAAGCATGTAAGATACACCTGATGGAACTCTTAGATTATCCTCTAAAACTAAAAACTCTCCGTCTTTATTTTTAATTAAGTCAACACCTGATATATTAGACCAAGCTTTGTGCTTAGGTGAAAATCCTTCACATTGCTTTAAATAATAAGGAGATTTGAAAACCAATTCCTCAGGAATTAATTTTTCCTTAAAGATTTTTTTTTCATTATACACATCATCTATAAAAAGATTGAGCGCTTTGACTCTTTGTAATAATCCCTTTGAAACTTTATTCCATTCTTTTTTTTCTATAATTCTTGGGATAATATCTAAAGGCCATTTTTTTTCGTCTTGTCTTTTATCAGCAGAATAAACTTTAAAATTAATACCTCTGGCATTAATAGTGCTTTGACAGTTTTTCTCAATTTCATTTAATTTTTTTATTCCATATCTTTCTAGGATGCCTGATATGGTTTTAGCTTGTTTTCTAAGCTTATTATCTAAGTTAAAATACTCATCATAAGACTTGCTAGAGTTATATTTTTTCCATATATCAACCATAAGTTAAAATTATTAATTATTTAGACAATTAATCAAATGCAAGAAATAGATGTCTGGCATGTGTAATTTGGATTATCTATAATAGACTAAATATTTTAACATTAATTATGACTTATTGTGTTGGTATAAAAACAAACGAGGGCGTAGTTTTGGCATCGGACTCAAGAACTAATGCTGGTTTAGATAACGTCAATATTTACTCTAAGATGTTGACTTATGATGTAGGAGATAGAACAGTAATTATAGTAACATCTGGAAATTTGGCTACCTCTCAAGCAGTTTTTAAATCATTAGAAAAAGATATAAAAAATAAAGATAGCTCGTTAAGTTTAAATACCTGTAAAGATTTTGAACAGATTGCATCTTATATTGGAAAACTCAATGTTAAACATTCATCACCTGATGGAGTAAATACGGACAGTTTAGTGCTAGGATCTACTTTTATTATTGGAGGACAGATAAGAGGACAACAATTAGAACTGTACATGGTTTATCCACAGGGTAACTATATCAGACCTGCTGATAGTAAGCCTTATTTAGTAATAGGTGAAGTTAAGTACGGCAAACCAATTTTAGATAGAGTTATAACTCCAAGTGTTTCTATTGGGGATGCTTCAAGGTGTGCATTAATTTCTATGGACTCAACTCTTAAAAGTGATCTTACAGTTGGACCACCTATTGATATTGCTGTTTATAAAAAAGATGAAAAAAAAATTTCTTATTTAAAATGTCTGAATACTAGTGATGATGATTACGCAAAAGTTTGTAACCAATGGTCAGATAAAGTTTTACAAGTTTTTGACACTTTCCCTAAATTTGATTGGGAAAAATAATTAAATTTTCAAATTAATCCCCAATATAATGAAGATTAATTTTTCTTTGATGTTTTTGAGTTCTATGTTCAAACAAAAAAAGACCTTGCCAAGTACCTAATACCAAATTGGAATTTTTAATAGATAAGCAAAGATTTGTTGAAGTTAAAATTGTTTTTAAATGTGCTGGCATATCATCTTTGCCCTCCATTTTATGAATATATCTGTTATCCATTGGTACTAGTTTATCGAAAAAGTTTAGAATATCTTTTTGTACGTCAGAGTCTGCATTTTCTTGAACAATAATTGATGCGCTTGTATGTAAAATGTTAATATTTAAAATTCCTTTATTAAAATCTTCATTCTTTATCCATTGTTGAACACTTGAGGTAAAATTATAAAGTTTTCTACCTTTTGTGTTTATTTCCAGTTGGTGAAATTTTTGTATCATAATTATTTAATATCACCAATATAAGTTCCGAGAGAAAGTGCTGTTTCAACTAAAGGATCATTTCTTTTAACGTTTCTATAAGTTTTTATACCTTTGTCTATTGGAACGTCTACTACTCTTCTATTGTTCCATGCAACCATTCGATTAAAATTTCTTTTAGCTAATAAGTCAACTGCATATACACCAAAGGCACTTGCCAATATTCTGTCATTTGCAGTTGGGGGAGCTCCTCTTTGTACATGGCCTAAAGTAGTTACTCTGCACTCAATATCAGTTTTTTTCATTATTTCAGAAGCTATATATTCTCCTATCCCACCCAATCTTTTTTCATCATTTATATATTTTTGTATTACTTTTAATCCATTTTCTTTTTTTACTGCCTCGGCTACAATTATTAAAGAGTGTTGAATTTTATTCTCTTTCATCTCGTTAAGTTTATTAATGATTCCTTTTATTGAATATTTTATTTCAGGTATTAAAATTATATCAGCCCCACCTGCTATACCTGCATTTAGAGCAATGTGGCCTGCGTCTCTTCCCATTACCTCTAATATCATTGATCTTCTATGGCTTGCCGCAGTTGATTGTAAATTATCTAAAGCTTGAGTTGCAACATCAATTGCTGTGTGAAAACCAATAGAATTTTCTGTGGCCCCAACATCGTTATCAATAGTTTTTGGAATTGCGACGATATTCATTTTTCCTTTCATAGCTAACTTTTTTAATATTCTCATACTTCCATCTCCCCCAATAATTATTAAACCGTCAAGATTTAAAGATTTGTAACCCTCAATAATAAGTTTTGAGGTATCTATGATTTTTCCTTTTTTCTTAAATTTAAAAGGATTGTCTTTGTTATTGGATCCTAAAAAGGTTCCTCCTTGTCTTAATAAATAGCCTCTAAAAATATTTCTAGTTAACTTCTGCACGTCTGGTGGTCTTCTGGCTAAACCAATGGTTCCATCTCTAATACCATAAACATCCATATTATATTTAGTCTTAGCCCTGAAAAAAATTGATCTAATAGCTGCGTTCAGTCCCCCACAATCGCCTCCACTTGTCAAAATTCCGATTTTTTTTATTTTGCTCATTATGAAATTTATTTTTTTAGGAATCATGATAATATAACATATCTTATTAGAATAATGGAAAAAAAAGCAAAAATTATAGCGACTATCGGTCCAGCAATATCATCTTCTAGTCAAATTAAAAAATTAATTACACTTGGTGTAGATGCATTTAGAATAAATTTCAGTCACGAAACGAAAGAATTAAGAAAAATAGTTCAAAGAATAAGAAACCTAGAAAAAAAAACAAAAAAGAAAATTTCTTTAATTGCAGACTTGCAGGGTATAAAATTACGAATAGGTAAGATTAATAATAACTTCGCATTTGTAAAAAAAAACCAAAAATTTATTTTTGATCTTAGTAAAAAAGAAGGAAATTCGTTAAGAGTTAATTTGCCCTATCCTTTTATAATTAAGAAAATTAAGAAAAACAATATTATTTTGATAGATGATGGAAAATTTGCTTTTAAAGTCATCAAAAAGTCAATTACTTCAATTACAACAAAATGTTTGAGTCAAAATTGTAAGTTAAAAAGTAGAAAAAGTTTTCATGTATCTAAAATTTCTTTGCCTTTTAATAGCTTAACTTCAAAAGATAAAAAAGATATTAGAACAGCAAAATCAATAGGGTGTAATTGGATAGCATTATCATATCTACAAAATTCAAAATTAATTTATCAAACAAGAAAATTAATTACAAAAGATATTGGTATAATTTCTAAAATTGAGAATAAAATAGCTTTAAATAATATTAATGAAATTATCAAAGCCACTGACGCCGTAATGATAGCTAGAGGTGATTTAGCTTTAGATGTAGGACATAGCGAAGTTCCTAAAATACAATTATCTTTAATTAAAAAATGCAATAGATTTTCAAAATCAGTTATCGTAGCAACACAGATGTTAGAAAGTATGATAGAAAATTTTACACCAACCAGAGCCGAAATTAACGATATCGCTACTGCAATTTTTCAAGGGGCAGATACCGTGATGTTATCTGCAGAAACTGCCGTAGGTAGGTATCCAATACAATCTGTTAAAACCATGTTTAAAACTATTATTTCAACAGAAAAATATAAGAGGGATCATATTGAAGACTTTAAAAATTCAATTGAAACAAAAAAAGATCCTATTAAATCCATAGTTTTATCTGTAAAGGATTTGGCATACAATCCATCGGTAAAGGCTATAATAGCATTTTCAAATTCTGGTAAAACTGCTAAATTAGTTTCTGCAGTAAGACCCAGCGTAAAAATAATAACTATATCTCCAAATATAAATATAAGTAGACAAATGTCATTATTATGGGGTGTTCAATCTATAAAAAGTAAAGATGCTAGAGGATGGAAAGACATGATTAATATATCTAAACAAATAATAAAAAAAGATAAATCTATTAAAAAGAATGATTATGTTGTTATTACTGCAGGTTTACCTTTTGGTAATGCTGCTATGACTAATATGATAAGACTTTATAAAGTTGGAACATAATGGAAGAAAAATATTCTATTAATGAAATTTTAAATGCGGTAAATGAAATAAATGAAGTTAAGGTCAATACCCAAATAAAACCGAACAAGAGAATCGATAATAGCGATATCCCTGCAAATACACTTAAGTTAATTGAACAAGCAGAAAAATCAAAAGACTAAATTAGTCCCGCAATTTGAATAGAAGTATCGCACATTCTATTAGAAAATCCCCATTCGTTATCATACCAAGAAAGGACTCTACTAAATTTTCCTTTAACTACTTGTGTTTGGGTTACATCAAAAATTGAGCTATGTGGATTATGGTTAAAATCTTTTGAAACTAAAGGTTTCTGATTAACATCTAGAATTCCTTTAAGCTCACCTTTAGCCGCTTTAATCATTGCATCGTTGATTATCTCAGGTGTTACATCTTTTTCTGTAACCAAGGTCAAGTCTATTAGTGAAACGTTAGGTGTAGGAACTCTAATTGCAGTTCCATCTAATTTTCCTTTCAAGCTTGGTAAAACTAAACTCATAGCTTTTGCTGCACCAGTTGAGGTTGGTATCATAGCTCCCTCTGTAGACCTAGCTCTTCGCAAATCTTTATGTAGTGTATCTAAAAGTTTCTGATCTCCAGTGTAACTATGTATTGTTGTCATATAGCCATAATTTATTCCAAAATTTTTTTCCAGAACCATTGCGACTGGGGCTAAACAATTTGTAGTGCAAGAACCATTTGAAATTATATTATGGTCTTTTTTTAATTCTTTGCTATTCACGCCTTGAACGACAGTAAAATCAACCTCTTTTCCAGGCGCTGATATAATAACTTTTTTTGCCCCTCCTTTAAGATGTTTTTCAGAAGTTTTTTTATCGAGAAAGATTCCGGTGCACTCTAAAATTATATCTGCTCCGGCTTTTCCCCAAGGAATATTTTCTGGGTCTCTCTCTGAAAAAACTTTAATATGCTGATTAGAAATTTTAAATCCATCTTTTGATGTAGTAACTTCATCATTGATAATACCATGGGTGCTATCATATTTAATTAAGTGAGCATTCGTTTCAATAGAGCCTAAATCATTAATAGCAACTACCTGAATCTTATTTTTGTAATTTTCAAGAATAGCCCTTAATATAAGTCTACCAATTCTTCCGAAGCCATTTATACCTACTTTAATCATAAAATTTATACGTACCTAAATACAACAATAAAATAACCAACGCAAATTATAGACGCTATCCATAGTAAACTGCCGACTAATCCGAGCCAAGCTAAATGAATAAACGCACTCCCTAGCAAAGAAACAAATAATCTGTCACCTCTAGTTGTGTCTAAACCTAAAATACCTTTTCGGGGAGAGCCGCCTGGCACTTTTTTTTCCCAAATAAGCATTACTGTTATACATAATGCTATAAAAATGAAAAAAGCGGCTGTTTGCCATGTCCAAGCCATCCATGAAAATAAATCAAAATCAAAAAAACCTTTTTCTTTGGCTTTACCAACCTCACCCCATGTAGCAGCGTATAATTTTGTAAACATTAAACTCTCCCCATTGCAAATCCTTTGGCAATATAATTTTTAACGAAGTAAATTACAATAGCTCCAGGAATAATTGTTAAAGTTCCTGCTGCAGCTAATAAACCAAGCTCATAGCCTGAGGTACTTGCAGTTCTTGTCATAGTAGCCGCAATTGGTTTTGCGGCTGTAGCCGTTAGCGTTTTAGCTAATAAAAGTTCAACCCATGAAAACATAAAACAGAAAAACATAGTTATTCCTATTCCTGCAGCGATTGTTGGAACAAAAATTTTAAAGAAAAACCTACCAAAAGAATACCCATCTACATAGGCTGTTTCGTCTAGTTCTTTAGGTACTGCAGACATAAATCCTTCTAATATCCAAACTGCTAAAGGTATATTAAATAAACAATGTGATAGAGCAACTGCTATATGGGTATCAAACAAATTTACTGAAGAATAAAATTGAAAAAACGGCAAAGCAAAAACTGCTGGTGGAGCCATTCTATTTGTTAACAACCAAAAGAACAAATGCTTATCACCTAAAAATTTATATCTAGAAAATGCATAAGCGGCTGGTAAAGCTGCGGCAACAGAAATAACAGTATTAAAAACAGTATAAGTAATTGAGTTAATGTAACCCATATACCAGGTGCTATCTGTAAAAATTTTTACATAATTTTCTGTTGTAAATTTTTGTGGCCATAAAGAATATGTATTTATAATTTCAGTAGTTGTTTTAAATGACATATTTATTAACCAATAAATCGGTAGCATTAAAAAAATTATATATAATGTAGGTACTAACCATTTATATTTTTTCATGACTGTGCCTCATTTTTCATCATTAAATTATAAAATACCCAACAAACTAAAAGTACGATAAAGAAATATATTAATGACATTGCAGCTGCTGGTCCTAAATCAAATTGACCCAAAGCCATTTTAACTAAGTCAATAGATAAAAATGCTGTAGTATTTCCTGGCCCACCTCCTGTTAGTACAAATGGCTCAGTGTAAATCATAAAACTATCCATAAATCTTAATAAAATTGCTAAAGTTAAAACCTTTTTCATTTTTGGTAATTCAATATATCTGAAAGTTGCCCATCTACTAGCACCATCAATTTCTGCAGCTTGATAGTACGCAGGCTGAATTGAGTTAAGACCTGCATAAGACAAAAGAACAACTAAAGATGTCCAATGCCAAACATCCATTAAAATTGTTGTGAACCATGCATCACCAGGTTGTTGGGTAAAATTATAATCAAAACCCATTGCATTTAATGAGTGACCAAGAAAACCAATATCTGGGAGTGCAAATATATTCCACATTGCTCCAACAACATTCCAAGGAATTAGAAGCGGCATAGACATTAAAATTAAACAAACTGGTACACCCCATCCTTTTTTTGGCATTGTAAGTGCAATAGCAATTCCTAAAGGTATTTGGATTAAAAGTATTATAAAAGTAAAAGCAAATTGCCTTCCTAATGAAGCATGAAATCTTTCGGATAACAAGATTTGTTTAAACCACCTTGTACCTTCCCAAGCGAATACGTTGTTTCCAAAAGTTTCTTGAAATGAATAATTTACGACTGTCATTAAGGGAATAGCTGCATTAAATGCAACAAGAACGAATACGGGAATTACAAAATACCAAGCTTTTTGATTAATAGTTTTATTCATTATTCTATAATCCAGTTATCTCCATAAACATAAGTATATTTTTGATTGAAAGTTATATGAGCGCTTCCACTTGGAATTTCAGTAGAGGCTTTGGATAATATTTTAATAGTACCCCCATTACATTCTGTATCAATAATTTTATGTCTTCCAGTATTACTTACTCTTTTTATATTAACTGGAATCCCATCTTTTGAAAAATTTATAAATTCAGGTCTAATGCCTATTTGAGTTTTGCTAAAATTTGATTTTTTTATAGCTTTGTGACTTTGTATTTTTTGACCACTGAAATTTATTTCGCCATTTTTAATTTCACAAGGAAGTATATTCATTCCAGGTGAACCAATAAAATGTCCAACAAAAGTATGTTTGGGTTTCTCAAATAATTCAACAGGAGTTCCAGTTTGAACGATTTGACCTTCATGCATGACTACAACTTGATCTGCAAAAGTTAGGGCTTCTGTTTGATCGTGTGTCACATAAATCATAGTACGATTAATTTTTTGGTGTAGTTCTTTTAATTTAGATCTTAAAACCCACTTTAAATGTGGATCTATAACAGTTAATGGTTCATCAAACATAATTACATTTACATCTGATCTGACAAGTCCTCTACCTAAGGAAATTTTTTGTTTTCCATCAGCTGTTAAACCTGATGCTCTGTTATTTAATGTAGATGTCAATTCAAGCATCTTAGCAATTTCTTTAACTTTTGATGCGACTTCTGAGTCTGAAAGACCTCTATTTTTTAATGGGAAAGCTAAATTATCATATACAGACATGGTGTCATAAATGACTGGAAACTGAAATATTTGAGCAATATCTCTTTCAACGGGGTTAAGTGATGTCATATCTTTATCATCAAATAAAACACTGCCCTTTGTTGGTTTTAATAAGCCTGAAACAATATTTAATAAAGTTGTCTTTCCACAACCAGATGGACCTAATAATGCGTAAGCACCTCCGTCTTTCCAATCAATATTAACATCTCTTAAAGCCCAATCAGTATCGTTATTCTGTTTTTCTAAATAACTATGACTTAAATCTCTTAATGTAATTTTAGCCATTGTTTACCAATCTGTTATTTTGATCAAAATATAAAAACTCATCCGTGTTCATATATAGTTTAGTATCTTCTCCAACATTTTTTTGCTGGGTGCCATTAGACAATGAAACCCAGTTTAAATTTCCGTTAGTAAAGTGAATTAAGCTTTCTGATCCACTAAGTTCAGAAATTTGAACTTTACCGTTAATCTCGACTGAATTATTTCCCTCTTTATAAGTAGTAATATTATGGGGTCTTATACCAATTTTATATGTGCCATCTTTAATTTTTGCTGATGATTTCCATTGAACATCATTATCTGTAAATTTACAATTATCACCTCTTTTTGTGATTTCAGCTATATTCATTGGTGGATCACTAAAAACTTTAGCTGAAATTAAATTTTCAGGCTTATTATAAACCTCTAGAGTTTTACCATACTGAATAACTTTCCCTTCTAATAATGTCGCTGTATTTCCCCCAATCATTAAGGCATCTGATGGCTCTGTTGTTGCATAAACAACAATGCAATCTCTATCTTCAAATAGTTTCGGTAATTCTTCTCTTAGTTCTTCTCTTAATTTAAAATCTAAATTTGCCAAAGGCTCATCTAATAAAATTAAATCTGAGTCCTTTACTAATGCTCTAGCAAGAGCAGTTCTTTGTTGTTGTCCGCCTGATAATTCATCAGGTTTTTTATTTAACATTGCTGATAATTTTAAAAGTTCAGCCACCTTTCCTACTCTTTGTTTAATCTCATCATCTTTAACTCCTGTAATAACCAAGGGGGAAGCAATATTTTCGTAAACTGTATAATTTGGATAATTTATAAATTGCTGATAAACCATAGAACAATTTCTTTTTTGTACTTTCATACCTGTAACATTTTTTCCATCAAACCATATCTCACCTGAAGTTGGTTTATCTAACCCTGCCATTATTTGCATTAAAGTTGTCTTCCCAGCTAGTGTGGAACCGAGAAGTACATTTATTGTATTTTTCTTTAATTTAAGACTTGTAGGATGAATATGAGTATCTATTCCAACTTTTTTTTCTACATTTTTTAATTCTAGACTCATAATTTAAAATTTAGTTTTAAAAAAAGGGGGCAGCAAGTGCCCCCTTTTCAATTTAGATTAACCTCTTACTATTTCCAAGCTTTCGCGTACGGAACAGTTTTTCCTTGAGGTTTCTCATCACGTTTAGCTTTTGGTGAACCTTTCTTATTTAACCAATAAGAAGCTTCTCTTGGTTTATTAAGTCTTGGTCCACATCCACCGTATGCATTGCTACCTTTGTCAGCAGCTTCCATACGAGACATTACTAAGTCCATCTCTTCTGCAAGACGATCCATAGCTTGTTGTGGAGTAAACGCACCTGAGTTTACATCTCCAATTTGTTGCCACCAGATTTGTGCAAGTTTCGGATAGTCCGGAACATTTACACCTGTTGGTGACCAAATATTTCTGTTGTTTGATCTGTAGAACTCAACTAGTCCACCAAGTGCTGGTGCTCTTTCTGTGAAAGATTTGTGGTCTATTGAACTATCTCTAATGATAGTTAAACCTACGTGACTTTTCTTAAGATCTACTGTTTTTGATACAACGAATTGAGCGTACAACCATGCAGCTTTTCTATTTTTAACTGGTGTAGACTTAAATAAAGTCCATGATCCAGCATCTTGATATCCAAGCTTCATGCCTTCTTCCCAATAAGGTCCTTTTGGTGATGGACCCATTCTCCATAACGGCATTCCTTTATCATCAACAACTTTGTTGTTAGGATTTTTTCCTACTAAAGAAGCTGTGAATGCTGTGTACCAGAAGATTTGCTGAGCAACGTTTCCAGAAGATAGTGACGGTAGAGACTGATAGAAGTCCATAGCCGCAGCACCTGGAGGTGCGTAGTTTCTTAACCACTCATCCCATTTTCTGATTGCGTATACAGCAGCAGGACCATTTGCAGCTCCACCTCTTGTTACTGAAGCTCCAACAGGGTTACAAGAACCTTTTTCCATTCTTATTCCCCACTCGTCCACTGGTATTCCATTAGGTTTTCCAACATCACCTGCTCCAGCCATTGATAACCACGCGTCAGTCATTCTCCAACCTAAGTCAGGAGCTCTTTTACCGTAGTCCATGTGACCGTATATTCTTACACCATCAATATTTTTCACATCTTCTGAAAAATATTTTGCGATGTCTTCATATGCAGACCAATTTAAAGGTACACCTAAATCGTAACCGTATTTGGCTTTAAAACCTTTTTTGATTTCAGGTCTGTCAAACCAATCTTTTCTAAACCAATAAAGGTTAGCAAATTGTTGGTCAGGCATTTGGTATAGGTCGCCATCTGGACCTGTAGTAAACTGTTTACCAATAAAATCGTCTAAGTCTAAAGTTGGCAAAGTAACATCTTTACCTTCTCCAGCCATCCATTTCGTTAGGTTTACAGCTTGTTGCATTCTAGCGTGAGTACCAATCAAATCTGAGTCATTGATGTACGCATCGTAAATACTTACGTTAGTTTGCATCTGTGTTTGTACTGCCATTACTACGTCACCTTCTCCAAGTAACTGATGATTTACTTTAATCCCAGTAATTTCTTCAAAAGCTTTTGTTAAAACTTTTGATTCATACTCGTGAGTAGGAATAGTTTCTGACAATACTTTAATAGACATTCCTTTGAACGGCTTTGCAGCATCGTGAAACCATTGTAGTTCTTTCTCTCTTTCTTTTGCAGAAAGCGTAGAAAGACTAAACTCACCATTAGACCATTTCTTAATTGCAGCCATGTGACCGTCTGCAATCGCATTCGAAATGGTAAGTATAGAAAATGAAACAGCAACAGCTATTATAGTTTTCAATGTTTTAAACATTAATTCCCCTCTGTTGTTTGTTAATTTATTAATTGAAGCAAAATAGAACTTAATTGTACAGACTTAATTCTTAAAATTTATACAACTATAAATTGATTTAATTAATGAGTGCTCTTTTAATAGCCTTTGACCAGCCTAACAGAAGGGATTTTCTGTCGCTGTTTTTCATTTTAGGAGTAAATTTTTTCTCAAGGCTCCAATTTTTAGAAATATCTTTTAAAGATTTATACACTCCAATTTTTAATCCAGCCATGAATGCTGCGCCTAGTGCTGTAGTTTCATGAACTTTAGGTCTATAGACTTTGACGTTCACTATGTCTGATAAAAATTGTGAGAACCAATTATTCATGACCATTCCTCCATCTACTTTAACCATTCTTGGTCGCAAACCATCGTGTTTCATTGCTTCAAAGAGGTCATGTGTCTGATATGCCACTGACTCTATCGTGGCCCTTACTATTTCCTTCGGACCTGTATCTCTTGTTAATCCACTTAAAACTCCTCTTGAGTTTTGATTCCAATATGGCGCACCCATACCTGTAAAGGCTGGAACTAAATAGACATCTTTATTATCTTTTAAAGACTTTAAAATCTTTTCAGTTTCATAAGCTTTTTTAAAGAATTTCATTCGATCTCTTAGCCACTGAACACCTGCTCCTGCGATAAAAATAGATCCTTCCATAGCATAAGTAGTTTTTCCGTTAATTCTATATCCAATTGTAGTGAGTAGTCTATTTTTGGAATAAATTTTTTTGTAACCAGTATTTAATAATACAAAAGCTCCTGTTCCATAAGTGCTCTTTAATGAGCCTGGTTCAAAACAGCATTGACCAATTGATGCAGACTGTTGATCTCCCACAACTCCAGTAATTGGTATCGATTTGCCTGTAATTGATGGATGTGTAGAACCATAATCATCAGCGCAATTTTTTACTTCAGGAAGAATATGTTTTTTAATTTTTAATATATTTAAGATTGTATCGTCCCATTTGTTTGTTGATATATTAAAAATCATAGTTCTACTTGCGTTTGTTGCATCGGTTGCATGGACTTTGCCTTTGGTTAATCTCCAAATCAAGAAGCTATCGATTGTTCCAAAAAGAAGTTGTTTTTTATTCATCAATTTTCTGGCTAATGAGACATTATCTAATATCCATTTTATTTTTGTTCCTGAAAAATATGAGTCAATTGGCAAGCCTGTTTTATTGAAAATAAGAGTTTCTTTGTTTTGTTTTTTTAACTTTTTACAATATTCAGCCTGTCTACGGTCTTGCCAAACTATGGCTTTATAAATTGGTTTGCCCGTTTTTTTATCCCATAAAACTGTAGTCTCTCTTTGATTGGTAATTCCAATTGCTAATATCTTTCCCTTTAATTTTTTAGCTTTTAAAATAACATTTTTTAAAACTTTTTTTGTAGTATTCCAAATTTCTTCTGGGTTATGCTCTACCCATCCACTTTTTGGAAAATATTGTGTAAATTCTTTTTGAGAAGAAAAAACTGGCTTACCTTTTAAATCAAAAAGTATCGCTCTATTTGAAGTGGTTCCGGCGTCTATAGAAATAATAAATTTTCTCATACTTATTTATTTAAAATTTTTTTCACCTGAATAACTCCCATTTAAGATTAAGTTTTTTATCCTCTACAATAGCATTGATCATGCCAAGCATTAAAGGTAATTTTTTTTCATCAAAATCCTTATTAACTTTTTTTGCGATTTCTTTTGCCAAATCAGCTCCCTCGACTGTAACATTTTCCATTTTTGTTTTTTTTGCTTCTGAGAATGTTAAGCCTTCCCCAATATAAGATCCCATTTTAGCATTTCTGCCACCTCCTGAACTTACGTAAAGATCTCCCAGGCCTGCTAAGCCTTTTACTGTTTCCTTTTTTCCTTTTAAGTGTTCTACAAATACTTCCATTTCATATATCGATTGTTTTATTAATGCTGAAGATGTATTCAAATAGTTTTTTTCTCTTACGTCATTTGAGATGTTGTCACTACATAAGCCCTTCGCGGCACCAACTGCCATGGAAAATATATTTTTTATTGCAGCTGAAACTTCTACACCATTTATGTCGTCTGAAAAAGAAGTGTGATAATAGCTAGTGTTTAACATATCGGCAATTTCTTTTGCTGTTTTAATATCTTCATTAGCTATAACAACACTGCTATGAACTCGATTAGCTAATCCTGCGGCAAGACACGGACCTCCTACAGCAGATATATTAACTTTATTTATTCCATTTGCAGATAATAATCTTTTTAGCTTATCAACCAGCAACTCATAATTATTATTGAAAATACTCAATCCTTTTGTGAGCATAAGTATATTTGGAATATTTTTATCTTTAAAAATTTTACTTAATTGTTCTGAAACCCATTCAATACCTTTAGAACTTATTCCTAAAACAATTAAATCAGCACCGTTATTTAGTAAACTGTTAAAATTATCAAATTTATAAATTTTGATTTTCTTATCTAATTTTACATTCAACCCGGGATGAAAATTTTCATTAGCTTTTACACTATCAATAAAGTCATTTTCTAAATGCGTGCCTACAATGTTTACATCATGATTATTATCTATACAGGGTATAGCAAAAGCTGATCCCATAGCGCCAGCACCGATGATAATGATCTTTGACATATTTATTCTTTAAATAAAAGTTTTTTGAACAAAATTAAAATAGATATTAACTCAATTTTTCCAATAATCATAAATATAATTAAAAATAATTTTGTACTATTCAAAAGATTTACAAAATTGATATCGCTCATGCCATATAATGAGGAATTTGTAGTATTTGTTAATGTAAGTATAGATAGTTTAAAAGAACTTTCAAAATTTATGTTATCTAAAACTAGTATGCTCGATAAGATAAAAATACTAACAAAAAAGGATATAAAAATTAAAAAGGATAAGTTTATTATTTGATTATCTATTTTTTTTTCAGAATAGAAAATTGAATTGTTAAAAACATTATTAGGTCTTACTAGTCTTATTATTTCTGCTGCTGCTGATTTTATCAATATATAAATTCTTATAAACTTTATTCCAGAAGAATTTGAGATTAATGATCCACCCATCGCACATAAAAAAATAAAAATAATTGTTCCACTACTTGACTTTGTGAAAGAAATACCAGAATTGCTTATACTTGAAATTATATTGATAAAAATTTCACTAATTTCTTCATTTTTTAAAGAATAAAACATTGCAAGAGATAAGATTAAAATGAACGCTAATAAAAATAAATCTTCTTGATGGTCGTTAATAATTCTCCTTTTATTAAACAAATTAAATAGGAAAAAAATATTAATTGTCGGGATAAGAAGAGTTATTGCTAGAATATAACGATTATCTTTTAAAAATATTTGGTCTAAATTATTAGTAGGAAGAAAACCCCCATTTGAAATAACTGTCATTGAAAGATTCAACGAATTAAATAATCTTACATTTCCTATACTTAATATTATTAAAATTAATAATGTTAATAACGAATAAACTAAAAAAATTTGAAGTAAAATATTTTTGGTGTTGAATTTTGAAAAAGAACCCATATTTCCTGTGAACACCAACTGATTTAACCTAAAATTGTATTGATTGTTTGAAAAAATAATTATTAAAAATATAAGAAAATATAAACCTCCTATCCACTGTGAAGAAGATCTCCATAATATTAAAGTTGGATCTAAATATTTAATATTTTCAAATATAGAAAATCCAGTAGATGTTATTCCTGAAAAGCTCTCAAAAACTGAGTCAAGAAAGGTAATTTGGTAATTGCTCAAATAGTAAGGTAAAGCGATAAAAAAAGATGAAATAAAATATACTAAAATGATTAATAACAATTGCTCGTAAAAGTTAATTTTTTTAATAGAATTTTTACCGTAATAACAAAAAAAAGATCCGGTAACCAAAGTAAGAAAAAAAGTTACAGTGTAAGAGTCTATGCTTAAAAAGTAATCAAAATATGTTGAATAAAGAATATTTAAAAAAGAGAGTCCAGACAGAGGAAAGATAAAAAGACCTAAATAAAATAGAATAGCTTTATAATTCATGTGAATATTATTATCTTCTTGAACTTTGCTGTCTCTTAATCTCACTTCTAATTCTTTTAATTAAACTTCTGCTAGTATCAAACAATAGCTTAATATTTATTTTTTTATTTCTATGAATAGATAAACTTTTAACATTTCTTAATTCTACATTATCAGCAACAGCTGCTATTGGTCTTTTTTTTGAATTTAAGTTTTTTATTTTTACTATTGACTTATTAGAAATAATTTTTCCTTTCCACCTTCTGGGTCTAAAAGGGCTGATAGGAGTAATGGCTAACTTTCCAGAATTTAAAGATAAAATTGGCCCATGAACAGAAAGATTGTATGCGGTGCTCCCAGCAGGTGTTGAAACAAGCACTCCATCACCGATTAGTTTCTTTATAATTTGTTTTTTTCCTACTGAAATATTAAGAGAGGCAGTTTGTTTACTTTGTCTAAAAATTGAAATTTCATTTATTGCTAATAATTTTTTTTTCAAACCATTTCCATACGAGCAATTTACAGAGAGGCTACTTATAGTGGTCTTTTTTGATTTTAATATCTTTCGCTCAAGATAATCAATGTTTGAATTGTTCATCAAAAATCCGAAGGTTCCACAATTAACACCATAAAATGGCTTATTAAATTTGTAATATTTTTTTAAATTCTTCAACATAAAACCGTCACCACCAAAAACAACAATACAAGAAGATTTCAGAGGAGAAAAATTTTTAAATATTTTAGAAAGTTTTTTTTTAAAGTTTTGTGATTTTTTATTTTTGTCGAAAACGAAATGGAATTTATTCATATTAGTGGTGCCCTCGGCCAGACTCGAACTGGCACTCCCAAAAGGGCAAGGATTTTAAGTCCTTTGTGTCTACCAATTTCACCACGAGGGCTTTAGTCATAATTTGTTGATATTGTTAATATATTAATACATTAGAGTTTTAAAGAAATAAAAATAATTTATTTAAGCACTATCCTTTAACACTACCAGATGTAAGGCCACTAACCAAATATTTTTCAAAATATACAAAAATAAAAAGTACTGGTAGGGTAACTATAACAGATCCTGCCATTAAATATTGGCGAGGAGTTTCTGCATCCCCGCTTAAATATTGAATAGCCCTCGATAAAGTAAAAGATTTAGGGCTATCTAAAAACATCAAAGAAAAAAGAAATTCATTCCATGCAATCATAAAAACATATAAAGCGACTGATGAAATCGCTGGTAAACTTAATGGAATAATAATTTTTAAAATAATGCCAAACCAATTTTGACCATCCATAATACCTGCATCTTCAATTTCTTTAGGAATACTTTTAAAATACCCTTGCAACATATAAATGGCCACTGGAAGAGTCGTAGCGGTATAAACTATCAATAGACCAAAAATTGAGTTTCTTAAACCCAGTTGACTAAATACAGTATACAATGGAATTACTAAAACTATCGCTGGAAACATATAAATAATTAAAATTGAAGTTGATAAAAAATTTTTACCGAAGAAATTTAACCTAGCAACTGCATAAGCTGCAGGAATTGCAAATAACAATGTAACAATAACTGTTCCGATAGAAACAGCTGAACTAATCAATATGTATCTACTAAAGTTATAGGTTTCAAAAATTACAAAATAAGATTTAAATAATTCTGTCAAACTTTTAGAAAAGTCTAAACTAAAATCGAGTGGATTGACTAATAAAGCAATTTGAGTTTTAAAGCTTGTTACCAACATAATATAGAACGGAAATAAAATTACAAAAGCAAAAAAAACAATTCCAAATAAAGTGGTAAAATCAAAAATAATTTTTTCGGACATGAAATCTTCGGTTAAAGATTTTATATTATATTTTTTTAATTTGTTCGTGAAAAATAAAATTGTTAAGAAAACTCCAAATATATACCAATATGGAGATGATTCATTAAAGTAAAAATATAAAAATGAAAATAAAAATGATAATGAAAATATTTTAATTAAGTGATTAATTCTGTTTCCAATTAACACACATAATAAAGATAGAATAATTCCACTAAAAAAGTTTCCTGTGATATTAAGATTTGTAAAGTTTAAACCCTGAAGTGTAGACATAATTTTCCAAATTGACAAAATACATGTAAGAAAAAAAGATGAACTGACCAAAAATATTGTTATAGATTTAAATTTCATTTGCTTTTTTTCCAATTAATCTAAAATAAATAATCATAAATGCTAAAAGCAACATAACTATAACAATTGAAACAGCTGAACCCATACCAATATCTGAAACAGCAAACCCTTGCTGATAAACATTTATAGGCAAAGTTCTTGTTCCGGATGCTCCACCAGTTAATAAAAAAATATCTTCAAATTTATTAAAGTTCCAAATAAATCTAATCATAAACAAAATAGAAATTATCGCTGTAATTTGAGGAAGTGTAATATGTATAAATTTTTTAACTGGACTTGCTCCATCTACTTCGGCTGCTTCATACAAACTTTTTGGAATAGCTTGTAATCTTGCTAAGATGAATAGAAAAGCTAGAGGAAAATAACGCCAAATCTCAAAAAATATTACTGTCGTTAATGCCAGCCTTAATTTGAAATCAAATCCCAAAATGCTTATTGTAATATATTTTTGGCCTAATAAATTAATTGGTGACTCAATAATATTAAAATTAACCAATAGAGCATTTAAAGTTCCACTATTAGGATCAAGTAATAATGTCCAAGTATAAGCTAATGCAACAACAGGACCTACATATGGAAAAAGAAGAATGCCACGCATATAAGATCTCCCTTGAATGTTTTGATTTACCAATTGCGCTGCTAAAATTCCAAAAATTATTGCACCAACTGTACCAAAAAAAGTGAAGTAAAATGTAGTTAAAAGTAAATCAATAAAATTATTTTCGTAAAAAACTTTTTTAAAATTTTTTAGAGTAAAATTCGTTGTTAGTAATGGATTATCTGATTTTCCACTTAAAATTGGTTTTTGAGATTTTATTGTTTCTTTTTTAATTTTTTCACCATCGATATTTTTTAATATTATTTCAAAATTTTCTTTATATTTCGCTTCCCAATCTCCAAGTTCACAAATGATCTTTTTAGATTTAAAATTACATCTTGAATCTAAATTTAATATTGAAGTATTTTTGGGAAATTTATCTTGGAATTTAACATCTCTTATTTCTTGAATTAATGAACTATTTCTTAATTTATAAACAATTTTTAATTCTGACCCATCATCAGAAATAGATTTAACGATTTTTTTTGCTCTAGGTTCTGGAATTCTTATATCTTTTAACTCAATATCTTTAAAACTTATCCAAATATTTGCAAATATTGGAAATAATACTATTGCGAAAACTAATAAAACTGCAGGTAAGACTAAAGTGTAAGCAGTTCTTTTTTCTAATTTTGATAATGTGTTACTCATAAATAAAAAGCGGATAATAAAGTATTATCCGCTCTTTATAAAATTATTTTTAAAACTTAGCTAATTCAGCGTTTATTTTTTTAACCGCTTCGTCAACTGAGATTTGATCATCTATATATTCTCTAGTGATTCTATTTAAGAACTGAGAATTAATGATTTTCGATGCTCTAGAAAGTTCACCTTCTTTAACTCCCCATCTGTTCGCGGTATCTAAACCGGCAACAATGTTATCAATAACATCTGCAGAATAAAGATCAGTCAATGGTGCCTTTCTATCAACACCTACAGGTAATTTACTCCATGCTTTCGTGTAAGCACTTGGATCGCTCTTATTTCCTCTTCTTACAGGAAATTTTCCCTCAGGAGCAATTCCTAATGTTGCTGTATACCCCTCACTCATTGAGTATTCTATGAATTTTTTAGCTTCATCAGTATCTGCATCTGCTGTTATTCCAAAGTATCTTACATCGGCCCAAGCAGCTCCTTTTTTATTATTTGGTCCACTAAAATTAGTAATGAAACCAGTTTTAGATGCCAGTTCTGGTGATGTAGGGTCACTATTTATTGTTGGAGGAGCAGAATCTCTTAATCCTGCTAATTCATCCATTATAAATGGAGACCAAATAACCATTGGTGTTTTTCCTGCGAAATATAAAGCTCTAGATTGTTTCCAAAACAATTCTCCAGGAGGACTTGCTTTGGCAATTACTTTGTAAAATTCTAAAGAATTCTTTAAAGCTTTACCTTGCTTTTTAGTTCCACCCTTTTTAACAAAGTTAACCCCATTTGCTAAAAGCACATGCTCAAGCACTTGACTCATAAAGTTTTCATCTGTTTTTGTAGCCGCAACAAATCCAAACATATCATTACTTGATAATGTATTAACGGCTTTTACTATGTTTGCATATGATGTTGGTGGTTCTAAACCAGCTTTTGCAAATAGATCTTTTCTGTAAACAACCATCTGTGTCCATCCATCTACTGGAACGGCTGCAATTTTTCCACCTTGTTTAGCCATATTTAATGCACCTGGTGCAAATGTTTTTTTTCCTAGAGATTTAACAACGTCGTTATTTGCATCTATATCTAATATGCCTGCTTCAGCCCATGGTAAAACGTATTGCAAAGTATGATAAATCACATCTGGGAGCTCTCCTGCTGCTGCTGCTGCGGTAGCTCTTGTTCCAAGGTCTTTTTCTTCAACGGGTATTACTTCAACGCTAATACCTGTTTTTGCTTCAAAAGCCTTAGCCATTGTTTTTTGTTTTTCCATTCTTTCTGGTTGAACTTCAGTAGTCCAGAACTTTATTCCAGCGTAACTAGAGTTAATAAAAAATGAAAAAGCAAATATGTATATTAATATTTTTCTCATTGTGACCCCCTATATATTCTATTTATAAAAAAACCTACCAATATTTGCCAATATAATAAACCCTTTAAAAAAAATATGGCAGGTGTACAAATTTTACATTAACGTTGTTTTTTGTATAAAATAAATTCTAAAACATTAAAATTAAACTCTGGGTTGAAAACTTATTTATGGCTTTTATTGAACTAAAAAATATCGAAAAAAGTTTTGGATCAAACAAGGTAATAAATAAATTTGATATTAAAATAAAAGATGGAGAATTTATTGTTTTAGTAGGTCCATCAGGTTGCGGAAAATCTACACTTTTAAGAATGATCTCAGGTTTAGAAACAGTCGATAAGGGAGAAATTTATTTAGATAACAAGATTATAAATAATCTAGTTCCTTCTAAACGTGAAATTGCAATGGTTTTTCAATCCTATGCTTTGTATCCACACATGAGTGTTTTTGAGAATATGGCTTTTGGCTTAAAAATGGAAAAAATTTCAAAAAGTGAAATTAATCAAAAAGTTAATAATGCTGCTGCAACACTTCAAATAGAGGATTTACTTGAAAGGAAGCCTAAACAGCTATCAGGAGGACAAAAACAAAGAGTTGCAATCGGAAGAGCTATCACAAGGAGTCCTAAAGTTTTCTTATTTGATGAACCATTATCAAACCTAGATGCTGCTTTAAGATCTGAAATGAGAGTTGAAATATCTAAACTTCATAAAAAAATGAATTCAAATATAATCTATGTAACGCATGATCAAGTTGAAGCGATGACATTAGCTGATAGAATTGTAGTTCTAAACAAAGGAAATATCGAACAATATGGAACACCTAATGAGATTTATTCAGATCCAAATAATATTTTTGTTGCAGAATTTATTGGATCTCCAAAAATGAATATAATTAAGATTAATAAAGACTACATTGTTAATTCAAATACTTTTCAATTATTCAATAATAAAATATCTTTTAATAATTTTAAATTTGAAGATGAGATTTATATAGGTATTAGGCCGGAGGATATAAGCTTGGAAAGCAATCGCGAAATCCAGTTAGAAGTAAAAATTGAACTTGTAGAAAATTTGGGTTTTGAAAAAATTATTTATTCTAAGATTTCAAATAATCAAATTATAATTAAATCATCTAAAAATATAAATAATGACTCACTCAAAGTTTCATTTTCAAAGGAAAATGTATTTCTTTTTAATAAGGATAAAAAAAGGATTAGATAAGTTCATTTAAATAAAAAATATTATTAATGTTAGCTCAGAATTACAAAAAAAAGATAAGATCAAAACTAAATAATATATACAAAAGATCTTTACCTAAAAATGATATTTATAAGTTTGAAGATGAAATTATTCAAATAATTAAAAATTTTAATAAAAAAAATTCAAAAAGAAAAAAAAATATTTCTGAGAAAACTTCTTTAGTGATTTGTTACGGAGATAGTATTTATTTAAATAAAAAAAGTTCAATTTCATTATTTAAAACTTTTTTTCAAAAAAAATTAAAAAAATATTTTAATACAATACACTTTTTACCCTTTTATCCTTCGAGTAGTGATAGTGGTTTTTCTGTAAAAGATCATTATAAAATTGAAAAAAAACTTGGTAGTTGGTCTGATATAAAAAAAATTTCAAAATCTAATGACATTATGGCTGATATGGTCATTAATCACTCATCGGCAAGAGGTCTGTGGTTTAGAAACTTTTTAAAAAATAAAAGTCCAGGAAAAAATTATTTTTTAAAAATTGACTCTAAATTTAATACTTCAAAAGTAGTTCGACCAAGAGATCATAAATTATTAAAAAAAATTAATTTTTTTAACAAAAAAGAATATCTTTGGAGAACCTTTAGTTCAGATCAATTGGATCTAAATTTTAAAAATCCTTCTGTTTTATTAAGATTTATAAAAATAATGATTAATCTTATTAATCATGGTGTAACTATTTTTAGGCTGGATGCAATTGCATATCTCTGGAAAGAGAGTGGTACAAAATGCATTAATTTGAAACAAACGCATGAAATAATTAAACTTTTAAAGCAAATTAGTATTTCACTAAATGTGGAAACCACAATTGTTACTGAAACAAATTTGCCTGAAAAAGAAAATCTCAGTTATTTTGGTAAAAATGATGAGGCTAATTGGATTTATAATTTTTCTCTCCCACCATTATTGATTCATGCGTTTTTATTTGAAAATAGTTCATACTTAAATCAATGGAGTAAAAAACTTCCGATTGCAAAAAAAGGAAATAGTTATTTAAATTTTATATCATCTCATGATGGAATAGGTATTAGACCCACAGAGGGAATATTTAAGAAAAAAACATTAAACAACTTTCTTAAAAGATTAAAAAAAAATGGATCAAAATTTTCATATAGAAAAGTAAAGAATAAGGCAAAAAAAGTCTATGAAGCAAATATAACTGTTTTCGATGCGCTTAAAAAATCAGATACTGATTCTAAAGGTGAATTTCTTTTAGAAAGATACGTTTCTGCACATTCTATTATTATGTCTTTTGAAGGTATCCCCGCAGTATATTTTAACTCCTTGTTTGGAAAATCTAATGATGAAGCTAAATATATAATAACTGGAAATAAAAGAGACGTTAACAGATATAAATGGAATTATAAAAATATTTCAAAAAAACTAGATAATAAAAATTCCAAACAAAGTATATTTTTTCAGAAAATTTCCAATCTGCTTAGTATTAGAAGAAAACAAAAAGCATTTCATCCAAATGCCTCAAGACAGAATATAAACCTTGGCTCAAAAATTTTTTCATTCAAAAGAATAAGCATTGATAGAAAACAAACTGTAATTTGTATTACAAATTTGTCATCAATAACCCAAAAAGCGCACCTTGATAAAGTTTATTACAATTGGAAAAATTTAATTGGATCTAAAATTAAAGTTAACAATAAGCTTTTAATATTAAAACCCTTTGAAACAATTTGGTTAAGCAATAGATAGATATTTTAAATCCTTTGTGTCTACCAATTTCACCACGAGGTCATTATTTTTTATTAACATATTTAAGCTAAGTTTTAACCTTTTACAACTCTGTGTTTTTGTTTTCCTAATTTATCTATTCCCAGGATAAGTTCTTCTCCACCTTTTAAAAATTTAGGTGGTTTCATATTTTCCCCGACGCCATTAGGAGTTCCGGTACAGCAGATGTCTCCTGGGTACAAAGTCATGCAGTGACTCATGTAAGAAACAAGTTGTTCTATATTGAATATCATATCTTTCGTGTTTCCAGTTTGCATTCTCTCACCATTTACATCTAAAAACATATTAAGATTATTGTAATCTTTAACTTCCTCTTTTGTAAGAATATATGGTCCTATTGGCCCAAAGGTGTCAAAACCTTTTCCTTTATCCCAAGTAAGACCCTTATTTTTTTGAAATTCTCTTTCACTTACATCTGTAACTAGAAAAAAACCAAGAACATAATCGAGGGCATTTTTTTCCTCCACATATTTTGCTTTTTTTCCTATCACAAAACCAATTTCAACTTCCCAGTCTGTATGGTTTGAGTTTTTTGGAACTTCTATATTATCATTTGGTCCGACGATACAATTAGTAAATTTTGAAAATATAATTGGTTCTTTAGGAATGGGTAAATTTTGTTCCGTTGCATGATCTTTAAAATTCAAGCCAATACCCAAAAATTTTGAAGGATTTTTAACACAAGCTCCTATTCTAGATCCAGAATCAAGAGTTGGTAAATCTTTAATATTTAATTTTTTTATTTTTTCAATAGTTTCAAAGTTTAAACTTTCAGGGTTGAGATCAGAAATTGCGCTGGATAGATCTTTATATGAACCATCTTTATCAATTATTGCTGGTTTTTCTTTGCCTAATTCACCTATTCTACAGAGTTTCATATTTTTATTTTATTAAGTTTCTTAAACTTTTTTCTAAAATTTTTCCCTCTAATGACTTTATATTAACCTTTATATTTTTATCAACTCTCATATCTACCCCATTTTTCCATATTCCAGCTGCCAGATGCATAATTCCTATCTCATTATTAGGAATATTAGGCTCTCTAAAAGTTTTATCGTTTTCATCATAAACTGGAAAAAGGTGACTTGTTATCCAATTGTGATTAATAGGTAAAAATTCAGTTTCTGCATTATCTATATAAACTGTCATGTTGATAGCCAAACCCTCTGATCCAAAAACTCTACCTTTAGCTAAAGTTTTTTTTAAATTTTTTTGCCACGTATCCCAGCAAGTTGATTGTTTCATCAAAGAAAAAACTCCAATATTTAAATGAGGAGCAAAAGCAATTTTTCTTGCATCTTCTTCTGAAAGTCCAGACATTTTCGCATGTTTATAATTTTGAGTTTTAATCGCTGCAAATTTGCCAAATATCCAATTTACTTTTGCTAAACTTCTATATCCCGGTCCTATTGATTGAGTTATACCTAGTTTATTGTTCTCACAGGCTTTAAAATAATTTTCAATACACTCCCAAGAGTTTACCCAAGCATCACAATCTATCCATAAGTACTTATCATAATTAGGAAAATATTTTGGAAGGAAGGCTCTTGATATTTGGCTTTTTAACCATTCTTTTCCCTTTTTATAAAAAGGAATATTTATATCCCAGTCTGCTTTTTTTATTTCATCAACCTGAGTACTAATTAATTCTATTTGATCAGATGATAATCCAGCATCCAATACGCAAATATCGATATTTTCACTTTGTTTGAATTTTCTTATTGAATGAATTAATTCCTCAAGTAACGGGAAGTAATTTGAGTCTGAAAGAGTAACGATTGTTTTTTTTATCATCTATTCAATCCAATTAGAATATTTTGTTTTATTTTTTTTAAGATATTCAGGCAGTTCACATCCATCTGTAGCTTTTAGATTTTGAGTGCCGTCAATTTTCTCATTTTTCATATCTGCTCTTAAGTTATAAATAGATTTTTTACTTTTAATCATTTCTTCGATTTTTTTTGTGCCTAAAGGTTTTATGTCATACTCTCTATGATGAAGGTATGTTCTCATTTTTTTTTCTATTTCTTCTGGAGTTTTCATGTTTGAAAAATGCCATCCACCATTTTCTATAAATTTAATATTTGAATATTTTTTATTAGAGAAAAGTACATCTAATCTCCAAAAAGGGTATTTTTTATCTTTTATGTTTCTTAACCATTGAGGTGACTTCAAATTTTTATATTTGCATCCTTTTGTACCTAACCAAGGCATATCTTCAAGTTTAAGATTAAATTTAAAATAATAAAAATTTTGTTTAAAAAGAATTATATTGTCATTAACTTCATTTATGTCTAAATTTGATAAATTCGGTATTTCGTCAACATCAGAAACAAGAATTAAATCATCAGGTTTTGCATTTGTAAGTCCTTTTTTTATTCCATTTCTCTGAAAATTTTCTCTTTTTAATGCATTCATAATGTACTTAGAATTTTTTTTGTCATCGGTATCATTATCGTGAACTCTTTCTAAATCTACAGGTTCATTTTCTAGTACAATATAATTTATTTTATTTTTGAATTTGGAGTATTTGTTAATATCAAACAAAAGTTCTCTTTTTTTACCACTGTGGGTAAATTTACTTTCAACTATTACAAACTCATGAACATGTTCATTTAAAATATTCAAACGAAGATCTATGACCAAATCTTCGTCATAAAACATAAAGCAATCGTAAATTTTCATACTTTTTTAATTTTCTTTTTCTCTACAATATTTTTTAAAATTTCTGTTTTACATAAAGAAATTTTATGTTTATTTTGAGACCTCAAAACTATAGATACACCAACTCTTCCAAGCCTAAAAAAAGGATAGCTTCCTATATCGATATATTTTTTGTATTTTTTTTGTAATTTTCCTAAATCTCTGGATATATTGCTTTCAACTGTAATCAGGTTAATTGAGTCGCTGTAAACCTTTGAACCTTTTTTTAAATATTTAGCACAATTATGTATCATCGATCTTAAAATTAAAGGCACTCCTGGAAGACAAAAAACATTTTGTATTTTAAATCCTGGTGCTGCACTGGAAGGATTATAAATAAGATCTGATCCTCTTGGCATTTTGCTCATTTTTTTTCTGCCATCATTAAAATTATTTTTTCCATAGTATTTTTTTAATATTGCGAATGCTTCTGGGTGATATTCATATTTTACTTTAAACACTTTTGAAATTGATTTTGCCGTAATATCATCATGTGTTGGACCAATACCTCCAGTAGTAAATATATAATTATATTTTTTTCTTAGTTCGTTCGTTGTTTTTACAATTATTTTTTCTACGTCAGGTATAACTCTTACTTCATTAACTGAAATACCATTTTTTTCGTTCAACCATTTCGATATAAAGGAAACATTTAAATCTTGAGTTCTTCCTGAAAGAATTTCATTACCTATTACTATAATACCTGCATTTACTTTTTTGAAATTTTTCTTCATAGTAAAAAATTATATATGATTTTTGAAAATGAATTAATAGCAGGTGTCTTAATTAAAAGATACAAAAGATTTTTTGTTGATATAAAAGTTAATAATAAAGTTATTACTGCTCATTGTCCCAATACAGGCTCTATGATGGGTCTGCTCAAAAAGGGTAACAAAGTATGGTTTACTGAGTCGAACGATATAAAAAGAAAGTTAAAATATACACTCCAAATAATAGAAGTTAATGGAAAGAAAGTTGGGATAAATACTCATCTAACAAACAAAATATTTTATGAGGCGTTATTAGATGGACAAATTATTGATATTAAAAAAAGTGATATATTGTTTAAGGAAAAAAAGTTTAATCAAAATACAAGATTTGATTTTTTTATAAAAAAAAACGAAAAAGGTATTTTCATTGAGGTAAAAAATGTAACATTATCAAGAATTAAAAATATTGCTGAGTTTCCAGACGCTGTAACAGAAAGAGGGCTAAAACATTTAAACGAATTAATGGAGGCAAAAAATAGAGGTTTTGATATTTATCTTGCCTTTATAATTCAACGAGAAGATTGTAAAAATTTTAAAATCGCTGAAGACATAGACCCAAAATATAAAAAATTGTTAACATTTGCTCAAAAAAATAAACTAAAAGTTATTTGCTATGATTGTAAATTTTTATCAAAAGGAATAATAATAAATAACAAAGTTAATTTTATAAAATGACTGAAAGTTTTGAAAAAACAAAAGTAGCTGGATCTATAGCAGCTGGTGCTTTAGATGAAGTAAACAAAATTATTGAACCTGGTGTAAGCACTTCAGAAATAGACAAATTATGTTATGAATATATAAATGATCACAAAGCTTTTTCTGCACCTTTATATTATAGAGGATATCCAAAATCTTGCTGTACATCGTCAAATCATGTCGTTTGTCATGGCATTCCATCAGAAAAAATTTTAAATGATGGAGATATACTCAATGTAGATGTTACCGCTATAAAAGATGGTTGGCACGGAGACACAAGTAGAATGTTTGTTGTTGGTGAATGTTCTGTGAAGGCTAAAAAGCTAATTAAAACTACATATGAAGCTATGATGGAGGCTATCAAAATAATAAAAGCAAACATAAAAATTGGAAATATAGGCTATACAATTCAAAAAATTGTTGAAGCAGAGGGTTTTTCAGTTGTAAGAGATTTTTGCGGTCATGGCATAGGGAAAAAGTTTCATGAAAGTCCAAACGTGCTTCATTATGGAGAAAAAAATTCTGGCCAAGAACTTAAAGCTGGAATGATATTTACTGTCGAACCAATGATCAATTATGGAAAATTTGAAACAAAAACTTTAAAAGATGGATGGACTGCGGTTACTAAAGATAAATCCTTATCAGCACAATTTGAACACACTGTTGGTGTAACTAAAGAAGGATACGAAATTTTTACTTTATCAGATAAAGGTTTAAATTTTCCTCCAAATTTATAATGATTGAAAGATATTCAAGAGAAGAACTGAAAAGTATTTGGAGTGATTTCAACAAATACTCTTTGTGGCTTAAAATTGAAATTGCGGCTGCAGAGGCTATGGAAAAGTATAAAATTATTCCAAAAGGTGTTTCAAGAAAAGTTAGAAGAAAAGCTAAAATAAATACTAAAAGAATTTTAGAAATTGAAAAAAAAGTCAAACACGATGTTATTGCTTTTTTAACCTCTATAACTGAAAAAGTGGGAAAAGAAGCAAGGTATCTTCATAAAGGAATGACCTCATCTGATGTTTTAGACACATGTTTTAATTTACAATTGAAACAATCTGGTGAAATTCTTATCAAAGACTTGGATTTACTTTTATCATCAATTAAAAAACAAGCTATTAAACATAAATTTACAGTTTGCATGGGAAGAAGTCACGGTATTCATGCTGAACCTATAACTTTTGGTTTAAAGATGCTCTCTTTTTATCAAGAGTTTGTAAGAAACAAAAAAAGACTTTTAAATTCAATAAATGAGATTTCCACTTGTGCAATTTCTGGTGCGGTAGGCACATTTGCAAATATTGATCCTAAAATAGAAAATTATGTTGCAAAAAAACTAAAATTAAAAATTGAGCCAATATCGACTCAAGTAATACCAAGAGATAGACATGCTCAATTTTTTTCTACTTTAGCAATAATTGCAAGTTCTGTAGAAAGATTTGCAGTTGAGATAAGACACTTACAGAGAACTGAAGTTTTAGAAGTGGAAGAATTTTTTAGTAATAAACAAAAGGGTTCTTCGGCGATGCCCCATAAAAGAAATCCTATTTTGAGTGAAAATTTAACTGGGTTAGCTAGATTAATAAGAGCTAATGTTTTACCTGCATTAGAAAATGTAGCATTATGGCATGAAAGAGATATCTCTCACTCTGCTGTTGAGCGAAATATTGGGCCAGACACAACAATTGCATTAGATTTTGCTTTGACAAGATTAAATGACATTATTAATAATTTAAATATTTATCCAAAAAATATGAAAAAAAATCTCAATTTAACAAATGGTTTATTTTTTTCTCAAAGAGTTCTTCTAGAACTTACATCTAGTGGTTTTACAAGAGAACAAGCCTACGCAATAGTGCAAAAAAATGCGATGACAACTTGGAAAAATAACACATCTTTTTTTGAAAATTTATCAAAAGATAAGAGAATTGTTAAAAAAATACCTGTTAATAAATTAAAAAAGTTGTTTGATTTAGGTTACCATTCTAAAAAAATTAATATAATTTTTAAAAGAGCTTTAAAAAAATAATCTTATATGAACAAAGGCAAAAAACTTTACGAAGGAAAAGCTAAAATAATTTATTCAACTAATGATAAATATTTAGTAATTCAACATTTTAAGGATGATGCGACTGCATTCAATAATTTAAAAAAATCTAAAGTTGAAGGTAAAGGCGTTTTAAATAATAGAATATCTGAGTATCTCCTAACAAGTCTTGCACAGAGTGGGATAAAAACACATTTTGTAAAAAGACTAAACATGCGCGAACAATTAATAAGACGTGCAGAGATTATTCCCATTGAATTTATAGTAAGAAATGTTGCAAGTGGATCTTTAACAAAAAGGCTTGGGGTGGCTGAAGGTACAGTTTTAAATAAACCTCTTTTGGAATACTGTCTCAAAAATGATGAGTTGCAAGATCCTGTGGTATCAAAAGAACATATTTATAATTTTGAATGGGCTACAAAAGAAGAAATTAAACAAATAGACAAGATGACACTAAGAATAAATGATATTCTAATTGGTTTATTTAGAGGTATAGGCATAAAGTTAATAGATTTTAAGATTGAATACGGAAAATCTTGGAATAAAGACAAGGGAGTAAATGAGATTGTTCTTGCTGATGAAATAAGTCCTGACACATGTAGGCTTTGGGATTCAAAAACAGAAAAAAAGTTGGATAAGGACAGATTTAGAAAAGATTTAGGAAATATAATAGAAGGTTATCAGGAAGTGGCCAGAAGACTTGGTATTTTACCAGAAATAGCAAATGTTAAAGAGGTAAATTTTAGTAAACCGCGATCAATTAAATTTAAAAAAAAATAAATTGAGATTTGCAGTTATCATAACATTAAAAAAAGATGTACTAGATCCTCAGGGAAAAGTAGTCGAACAGACTTTACAAAGCATGGGGATTAATTCATTAAAGAATTTGAGGCAAGGAAAATATATTGAAATTGATTTAAATGAGTCAGATGAAAAGAAAGCTCATAATATTATAGAAGAAATGTGTAAAAAACTTTTAGTAAATTTAATTATAGAAGAATATACAATAAGAAAAATTTAATGAACTCCTCAGTAATTGTTTTTCCTGGATCAAACTGTGACAGAGATGTTGCAACTGCTCTTACAAATCTTCAATTTAAAAATAAAATGGTTTGGCATAAAGATAGCGAACTACCAAAATCAGATTTAATTGTTATTCCTGGTGGTTTTTCATATGGAGACTATTTAAGATCAGGTGCTATAGCTGCAAAATCAAATATTTTGAAAGAAGTTATAAAAGCTGCGAACTCAGGTTGTCTTGTGCTGGGAATATGTAATGGATTTCAAATACTTATAGAAACTGGGCTTCTCCAAGGAGCATTATTGAGGAATAAAAATCTTAAGTTTGTATCAAAAGATATTAATTTAAAAATAATTAATAATGAGAATAAATTTTGTAATAATTATAAAAAAAATAGTGTAATTAGCTTAAATATAGCACATAACGAGGGTAATTATTTTACTCAGAAAGATCACCTTAAAGAATTAGAAGATAATAATCTTATTCCCTTCAAGTATTGCGACGTTGAAGGTTCAATAAATGAAAGTAGTAATCCTAATGGTTCTTTAAACAATATAGCTGGAATTTTAAATAATAATAAAAATATTTTAGGAATGATGCCTCATCCTGAAAGAATGGTTGACAATTTAATTAGCAACTCAAATGGTATTGAATTGTTTACAAGTATTTTAAGCTAATGAAAATTACAAAAGAAATAATTGATTTACACGGTTTAAAATCAGAAGAATATTCTAAAATTAAACTTTTAATGAATAGAGAGCCAAATTATTTAGAACTGGGTATTTTTTCAGCTATGTGGAATGAACACTGCTCATATAAATCATCAAAAATTCATTTAAAAAAGTTACCTGTTAAAAATAAAAATGTAATTCAAGGCCCAGGTGAAAATGCTGGAGTAATTGACATTGGAGACGGTGATGCAATAGTATTTAAAATAGAAAGTCACAACCATCCTTCATTTATAGAGCCCTATCAAGGTGCTGCAACAGGTGTAGGAGGAATATTAAGAGATGTTTTCACAATGGGTGCTAGACCTATAGCACTACTTAATTCAATTCATTTTGGAGATCCAAGTAATAAAAAAACAAAAAATCTTTTGAATGGTGTTGTTTCAGGTATTGGAGGTTATGGCAACTGTATAGGTATACCAACAGTTGCTGGTGAAACAAAATTTAACAGCACATACAATGAAAATATACTTGTTAATGCAATGGCTGTGGGTTTGGTAAATAAAAAAAAGATTTTTTATTCTAAAGCCAAAGGAATTAATAAAGCTGTAGTTTATGTTGGGTCTAAAACAGGAAGAGATGGAATTCATGGAGCCTCAATGGCATCAGCAGAATTTGATGAAAACTCTGAGGATAAAAAACCAACGGTGCAAGTAGGTGATCCATTTACTGAAAAACTTCTAATGGAAGCTTGTTTAGAATTAATGAAAAAGGATTCTATAATCTCTATTCAAGACATGGGTGCAGCAGGTTTGACATCATCAAGTGTTGAGATGGCTTACAAAGGAGGTTTAGGAATAGAATTAGATTTGGACAAAATTCCTTGTAGAGAAGAGAATATGAGTCCCTATGAAATGATGTTATCTGAAAGTCAAGAAAGAATGTTAATTATCTTAGAAGACGGTAAAGAAAATGAGGCAAGACAAATATTTAAAAAATGGGATTTAGACTTTGTCGTAATTGGTAAAACAACTAATACTAAAAATTTATCTTTAAAATTTAAGAATGAGGTCGTAGCATCAATTCCTATAGGGGCATTGTCCTCAAAAGCACCTTTATATGACAGAAAATGGGTCAAAAAAAAATTAGATAAAAAAAAAATTAATATAAAAGAACATAAAAAAATTAAATTTGACAAAGCTTTTTTTGAACTTATATCTTCTCCCAATCATTCAAACAAAAAATGGGTGACCGAGCAGTATGATCAAATGGTTATGGGTGATACCATAGAACGTTCTGGATCGGATGCTGCTATTATAAAAATTCATCAAAAAGATAAAGCAATCGCCATGACGGTCGACTCTTCGGCTAACTATTGTAAATCTCACCCGTTAAGTGGGGGCAAACAAATTGTTTGTGAAAGCTGGAGAAACTTAGTTTCTGTTGGAGCCAAACCAATTGCTATTACTAATTGTTTAAATTTTGGAAATCCTGAAAATCCAGAAATAATGGGACAGTTTGCAGAAAATATATTAGGAATTAAAGAGGCATGTGAATTTTTGGACTATCCGGTAGTTTCTGGAAACGTTTCATTTTACAATGGTACAAATAATAACAATATTTATCCTACTCCAGTAATAGGTGGTGTGGGATTAATAAAAAATTTAAATAAAATTCAAAATCATAAATTTAAAAAAATTGATAGTCAAATTATGATAATAGGTAAAACTTTTGGTCATCTAGGACAAAGTGCTTTTATAAACGAGTTATACGATATCCATGATGGAATGCCTCCTGAAATAAATTTGTTAAATGAAAAAAATAATGGTGAAATGATTTTAAAACTCATTAATAGTGAAAATATTAATTCTGTGCACGATATTTCATCTGGAGGTATCATTCTTGCTTTGGCGGAGATGTCTATAAGTTCACAAATTGGTATTAAAATACAAAAACCTCAAAAGATGTCGAATATATTTGAATATTTTTTTGGTGAAGATCAAGGGAGATATTTAATTGAAATAGATAAAAATAATTTAACTATAGTAGAAAAAAAATTGAGAGAGAATGATATATATTTTGAAAATATTGGAATAACTCAAAAAGAATATTTTGAATTAGATAAAGATTTAAAAATTAAAGTAAAAGAGCTTTATGAGTTGAATAATAGATGGTATAATAAATTTAATGGCCTTAACAATTGATGAAATAAAGAAACATATATTAGAAGCTATACCAGATGCATCTATTGAGATAAAAGATTTAATGGGCGACAATAATCACTATTCTGCAATAATCAAATCTAAGATATTTAAGGGTATGAGTAAGATTGAACAACATAAAAAAGTTTACAAATCATTAAAGGGTAAAATGGGTAATGAACTTCATGCACTTGCATTAACAACTGAAGAAAAATAAATGAGTATTAAAGAAAATATACAAAATTTAATTGATCAAAATGACATTTGTTTGTTCATGAAAGGTACACCCGAAGCCCCGCAGTGTGGTTTTTCTATGGCTGTATCAAATGTTTTGAAACATTTAAATGTAAAATTTAAAAGTGTAAACGTTTTAGACGATCAGAATTTAAGACAAGGAATTAAAGACTTCAGTGACTGGCCAACTATTCCTCAGTTATACGTTAAAGGAGAATTTATTGGAGGTTGTGATATTGTTAAAGATATGTTTGAAAAAGGTGAACTAAAAAAAATATTAGAGGAAAAAAAATTAATCTAATTATCTTGAATAATATTCAATAACTAAATTTGGTTCCATGATAACAGGATAAGGAACTTCAGAGAATTTTGGTACTCTGACTAACTTGACAGATTTACTCTTACCGTCCAATTGAATGTATTCTGGAATTTCTCTTTCTTTGCTTTGTATAGATCCATCAATTACATTAAGTTTTTTTGACTTTTCGTTCACTTCAACTTGATCTGTATCTTTTAAAAGATAACTTGAAACATTAACTCTCTTTTTATTTACCTTAATATGGCCGTGGTTAATTAATTGTCTAGCTGCAAAAACAGTTGGAGCAAGTTTAGCTCTATAAACGACTGTATCAAGTCTTGTTTCTAATAAAGCAATTAAATTTTCAGATGTATCTCCTCTTTTTGATAGTGCCTTTCTATAGATATTTCTAAACTGTCTTTCATTAATATTTCCGTAATAAGCTTTAAGTTTTTGTTTTGCTTGAAGTTGAATACCATAATCTGTTGGTTTCCCTTTTTTATTTTGGCCGTGTTGACCTGGAGGATATGCTCGAACATTAAATGGGCTTTTTGGTCTTCCCCACAGATTTGCTTTCAATCTTCTGTCGACTTTATGTTTAGATTTTAATCTTTTTGTCATTATTTGATCACGGGTTTACAAGGTTTAGGGGGTAAATGTCAATTGAGCTTTTTTTTATTTTTACTTAAAGAACCAATTAAACTGCCTAAAATCCTTAGTTCTTTGTCATCCGGCTCCATTCTATAAAATAAATTGTTTATATTTTTTATCATAGAGCTTCTCTTTTCAGGGGGTTTAAAAAAGTTTTTTTGTTCAAGTTTGGCCACAAGTAGCTTAATTATTTGAGACAACTTACCTTTTTGACCTAAATTTTTATAGAAAAGCAGTTGTTTAGTAAGTTTAAAGTTATTTAATTTAAATATCTCATAGCAAACTAATGATACAGAATGGGAAAGATTCATTGATTTAAACTTTGGTGATGATGGTATTTGAACTACATAATTTGCATAGGATAAATCCATATTTGATAAACCTGATGCTTCTGGACCAAACATTAATCCAATTTTTTTTTGTCTAAATTTTTTTAAGATATTAAGAAATTTATTCATACTAATGTGTTTTTTATTAATATCTCTCTTCCTGGCACTAAATGAAAAAATTATATCAAAATTTTGAATAGCTGAATTAGTATTATCAAATAACTTTGTTTTATTTAAAATATCAAAAGCGCCTACTGAAGTTGCCTTAGCTTTAATATTTGGCCAACCCTTCTTTGGATTAGTAATAATTAAATTTTTAAATCCGAAATTTTTTAATGATCTTGCAGTAGCTCCAATATTTTCACCAAGTTGTGGTTTAATTAAAATAAAACCATATTTATTTTTCATGAATATTTGCTGGCGCTTTTTCTTTGAATAATTTGTACTCTAAACTATCAATTAAAGCCTTAAATGAAGCTTCTATAATATTTTGAGAAACACCTATGGTGAACCAACTTTTTCCAGTTTTATCTGTACTTTCAATTGAAACTCTTGTGGTTGCTCCTGTACCAGTATTTAAAATTCTTACTTTATAGTCTAGAAGTTTGAGATCAGAAAAGTATTTGTAGTATTTTTCAACCTTTTTAAAATTCGATCTAATTGCATTATCTAGTGCATTTACTGGTCCATTTCCCTCACCTTGACAATGAATTTCTTTACCGTCAATTATAAAAGTGACCTCTGCAGTTGTTTTTAATTCATTATCTTTTTTAACGTTTACATTATAGTTTTTTACTTTTAAATACTCTGGAAGTTTCCCTAATAATTTATTTGCTAAAAGTTCAAAAGATGCATCAGCACCATCATATGAATAACCAGTAAACTCTCTTTCTTTAACTTCATTTAAAATTTTTTGTACTTTGGTGTCTTTTGAGTTAATTTTTATTCCATAGTTTTCGAGTCTAGATAATATATTTGATCTTCCAGCTTGATTTGAAACAATGATATTTCTGTGATTACCAACTTCTTTGGGATCTATGTGTTCATATGTTTTTGGATCTTTTTTTACTGCAGAAACATGTAATCCCCCTTTATGTGAAAATGCAGATCCTCCAACATAAGCCATGCTTTTGTTTGGTTTTTTGTTAAGAACCTCATCCAAAAATCTAGAACATTCTGTTAGCGATGAAAGTTTCTCTTTATTTATATTTAAATCAAATTTATCACTAAAAGTTTTTTTCAAAAAAAGTGTTGGAATAATTGACATTAAATTCGCATTACCACATCTTTCACCTAAACCATTTATTGTTCCTTGTATTTGTCTAGCTCCAGCTAATACAGCGGTTAAAGAATTGCTTACAGCATTTTCAGTGTCATTATGTGCGTGTATACCTAGATTTTTCCCTGGAATTACTTTGGTAACATTATTTATTATTTCTCCAATTTCATTTGGCAAAGTTCCGCCATTAGTATCACATAAAACTACCCATCTGGCTCCTTCATCGTAGGCTTGTTTTAAACAATCTAGAGCGTAGTTGGGATTATTTTTATATCCATCAAAAAAGTGTTCAGCGTCAAAAAGAAATTCTTTTTTATTTTTAACAAAATGCTTAGCTGTTTCTTTTATATTTTTTAAATTATCTTCATTTTTTATACCTAATGCTGTTTTGACGTGAAAATCCCATGTTTTTCCAACAACACAAACTGTTTCGCAATCGGCGTTCATTAAAGGAGATAAATTTGGATCATTATCAGCGCTAACTCCATTCTTTTTTGTCATTCCAAATGCTGTAAACTTTGAGTTTCCAAGTTTTGGAGATTTATCAAAAAATTCATTATCTATTGGATTGGCTCCAGGCCAACCACCTTCTATGTAGTCTACTCCTATATTGGATAAAATTTTTGCAATTTTATTCTTATCTTCAACTGAAAAATCAACTCCTTCAGTCTGTGCACCGTCTCTTAAAGTAGTATCAAATATGTATATTTTGTCTTTGCTCATTTATAGTCCCAAGTCGTTTTACCTTTTTCATCTTTTATATCAATACCTTCTTTATCTAAATCATCCCTAATTTGATCAGCGAGTTTATAATTACCAGCTTTTTTGGCTTCTTCACGATCTTTAATTTTATTTAGTATATTGTCTTCAGATATTTTTACTTTATTTTTTTTATATTCAGCTCTTTTTTGAGAACTTTCATTGAATAAACCAATTAAGCGACATGCTTTATTGAATTCTTTTATTTTTTCTTTATCTCCATTTTGTGATTGTTGAAACAACTCATGCAATTTGGAAATATAAAGGGGAGTATTCATATCATCTAATAAATCATTAAAACAATCGGGTATTTTTTCATTTACTTCTGAGGAATACATTGAATACCATTTATCTAAAGTTTTAGATTGTTCTATAAGTAATTCATTATTCCAATCTAAAGGTTGTTTGTAATGGGCGCTCAAGAGTGATAAGCGAACAACTTGACCTGAATATTTTTTGGTTGCATCCTCTATTGTTGTAATATTTCCGAGGGATTTAGACATTTTTTCTTTTTTCATTGTTACAAAACCATTATGCACCCAATAGTTAGCAAATTTATCAGTTCCATTATAAACACATGATTGTGCAATTTCATTTTCATGATGTGGAAAAATTAAATCTAGTCCCCCACCATGTATATCAAAATTTTTACCTAGATATTTTTCACTCATTACCGAACATTCTAGATGCCACCCAGGTCTACCTCTTCCCCAGGGTGAATCCCAACCAGGATCATTTTTATTTGAAGGTTTCCAAAGAACAAAATCTAAAGGATCTTTTTTTAGTTTCGATACTTCCACTCTAGCACCTGCTTTAAGATCGTCGGGATTTTTGTTTGAAAGTTTGCCATACTTTTTAAATGACGCCACTGCAAAAAAAACATGTCCATTTTTTTCATAAGCGGCATTTTTTTCAATCAATTTTTTCGTCATAATTATCATATCCTCAACGTGATCAGTTGCTCTTGGCTCTCGACTAGGTTTTAAACAAAACAAATCTTTACAATCTTTGTGAAATTTTTCTGTAACAGATTTTGTTAAGTCTGAAATATCTATTTTTTTTGTTTTTGAAGCTTCAATAATTTTGTCATCTATATCTGTTATATTTCTTACATAAAAAACTTTTTTCTCTCCATAAAGTTCAATGAGTATTCTGAAAAGAAGATCAAAAACTACTAATGCACGAGCGTTTCCAACATGAGGATTGTCATAAACAGTTGGCCCACATGCATATAAAGAAACATTTTCTTTATTTATTGGATTAAAAATTTCTTTTTTATTTGTAAGCGAGTTAGTTAAATGTAAGTTATTCATTAAATTTGCAAACTGGTATAGGATTCATTTTGTGTAGGTTTTTTTCTCTTATCTTTAAATATTTCTGGTAATTTGGATCGTCTTTATTTTCCATAGCTTTTTCAAGATCTTCATAACTCATTCCTAATTGTTGGACATCATTTCTACCGTCATCCCACAATCCGTCAGTCGGTTGAGAGTCTATAATTTCTTTTGAAACTCCAAGATATTTACCTAGCTCCCAAACTTGAGTTTTTGTACAATCAGCTATTGGAGATATATCTACACCCCCATCACCATATTTAGTATAAAAGCCAACGCCAAAGTCCTCAACTTTATTCCCTGTCCCAACTACAATACCAGAATTAGCTGCTGCCACCTGATAAAGGGTTGCCATTCTTAATCTAGCTCTTGAATTTGCAAATCCGTGCTCATTATCAAAGTTATTTAAAACTTTAGAAAAGGATCCAAATATTTTGTCCATCTCGATTAAGTAATGTTCAACATTTTTAAACTTATCTTTCAGCCATTTTGCATGTTTTAAGCTTAAATCATGTTGAGATTTTATTTGTTTAATTGGCATTGTTAACACAATTGTTTTTCTACCTGTGTTTGCACATAACGTACTAACCACAGAAGAATCTATACCACCTGAAATACCAACTACTAATGCTTTAGGATTAAATGAAGTAGTTTCACAATAATTGTTGATCCAATCAGTGATAATTTTCGCTCTTTTTTTTGCTTCCATAATTAATACACCCCCTCTTTTAAGGTCATGTCTTAATAATTTCAATAATTATTAAGACGCGGCTTGGATAATTTTTTTTGAATATTTTGAGTTTTTCTTAATTTCTTCAGAAATTAGAAAAGCTAACTCTAATGCTTGATCTGCATTCAATCTTGGGTCGCAATGCGTTCTGTACCTATTAGATAAGTCATTTTCAGATATTTTCTGTGCCCCTCCAGTACATTCGGTCACATCCTGACCAGTCATTTCGACGTGTAATCCTCCTGCGTAACTTCCTTCAGATTGATGTGCACCAAAAAAGTTTTTTACCTCTTTTAAAACACTGTCAAAAGGTCTTGTCTTAAATCCTGTGGCTGCTTTGATTGTGTTACCGTGCATAGGGTCACATGACCATATTACATTTAATCCCTCTTTTTTAATTACTTTAATTAGTTTAGGTAAATATTTTTCTACGTTGTCAGCTCCAAATCTTGAAATCAAGGTCATTCTTCCTGGCTCATTTTCTGGATTTAGAATATTACAGAGTTTTACAAGTTCCTCAGGTTTTAAGGTCGGACCACATTTTAAGCCTAAAGGGTTTTTAATTCCTCTACAAAATTCAACATGAGCTCCGTCTGGTTGTCTTGTTCTATCTCCTATCCATACAAAATGTGCAGAGGTGTCGTGGTATTCACCTGTTGTTGAGTCTACTCTTGTCATGGCTTCTTCAAATGGCAGTAACAGAGCTTCGTGAGAAGTATAAAAATTAACAGTTCTTAATCTTCTATTATTATCGGAATTTATTCCACAAGCTTGCATAAACGCTAAAGCATCACTAATTTTATCTTCAATCTCTTTGTATTTACCTTTAGTTTTGTCTTTTATAAATCCTAAATTCCACAAATGAACTTGTCTTAAATCAGCAAAACCACCTTGAGAAAAAGCTCTTAATAAGTTTAACGTTGATGCTGATTGTGAGTATGCTCTAAATAATCTTTTTGCATCTGGAACTCTAGTTTTTTCATTGAAATCTACTCCATTTATATTATCGCCTAAATAACTTGGTAATTCTTTTCCATCTTTTTTTTCTGTTGGAGCGCTTCTTGGTTTAGAAAATTGTCCTGCTATTCTTCCGACTTTAACAACTGGCACTGAAGCCGATGCTGTTAAAACTAGCGACATCTGTAAAATTACTTTGAAAGTGTCTCTAATATTGTCAGGATGAAATTCTGCAAAACTTTCTGCACAATCACCACCTTGAAGAAGGAAGGCTTTGCCTTCAACTACTTCTGCTAACGCCTTTTTTAAAGATCTTGTTTCTCCAGCAAAAACTAGTGGCGGATATTTTTGTATTTTACTTAAAACTAAATCCAGCTCTTTCTTATCTACATAAGTAGGTAGATGTTTTGCGGGAAATTTTGTCCAACTATTTAATGTCCATTTTTTCATATTCAACCTGTGATATGTATATAGAGTAAAGAGATTAAATTTCCAATAGTTAAATTAGAAAATTTACTCAACAGTTACAGATTTAGCCAAGTTTCTTGGTTTGTCTATATCACATTTTTTTAGTAGAGCCACATGATAAGCTAATAATTGAAGTGGTATGGTTAATAAAAAAGGATTTAAAAGTTCATCAATAAAAGGCATTTCAATTTTAAATCTTATATTCTCGTTTATTACATCATCATGTTTATCTGATATTAATAAAACCTTTCCTCCTCTTGCTATAACTTCTTGCATATTAGAAATAGTTTTTTCAAAATATTTATCTTTTGGAGCCAAAATAATTACAGGTAAACCATCTTCGATTAAAGCTAGTGGGCCATGTTTCATTTCTCCAGCGGGGTAACCTTCAGCGTGAAGATAAGATAATTCTTTCAATTTTAATGCTCCTTCTAATGCTATAGGGAATGATGATCCTCTCCCTAAAAACATTGATCCTTTGGCTGATAAAAAATCTTTAGCAAATATTTGAATTAATTCCTCGGTCTTTAATGAATTCTCAATTCCTTGAGGTAAATTTTTAAGATTTTTAATTTTTTCAATATAGTTTTTATCATCAATATTCCCTCTTATTTTAGATATCTTTAAACTCATTATATACAAAACTAACATTTGGCCTATAAAAGCTTTTGTGGAAGCTACGCCAATTTCTGGGCCCGCATGAATAGGTATAACCCAATCAGAATTCCTAGCTATTGAGCTTTCTACTACATTAATAACAGAACAAGTTTTCATTTTATTTTTTTTTGCTATTTCTAAAGCTGCCGCTGTATCTGCTGTTTCTCCAGACTGAGACACAAATATATATAAAGTATTAGGATTAAATCTTATCTTTCTATATCTAAATTCTGAAGCCACCTCAGTTTCTACGTTTAAATCTGTTAATTCCTCTATCCAATATTTAGCAACTTGGCATGAATGATAAGCAGTACCACATCCGATAAGGAATATTTTATTAATTTTTTTTGGGTTAATAGGAAAATCATAAAGATTTATATCATTTCTTATTTTGTCTATATATTCGTTCAAACAATTTTTAATAGTGGTTGGTTGCTCAAATATTTCTTTAGACATAAAATTTTTATAATCACCTAACTTGGCTTCATTTTTGTCTTCAGATAAAACTAATATCTTTTTATTAATTTTATTTTTAGAAACATCAAAAAATTCAACACTATCTTTCGTTATCTTGCATATCTCTCCGTCATCCAAATAAGAAATTTTATTTGTCATAGCTTTAAGTGCATATGAGTCGGAACCTAAATAATTTTCATTATTTGAGTATCCAACAGCAAGTGGGCTGCCTTGTCTAGCTCCTATAATAATATCAGATTGATCTTTAAATAATATCCCTAGTGCAAAACTTCCTTCAAGATATTTTAAAGACTTTAATACTGCATCAATTGGATTGGAGTCTTTTAAATATTTTGTTATCAATAATGTTATGACTTCAGTATCAGTTTGAGATTTAAATTTGTAACCCTCTTTTTCCAGTTTCTTTTTAAGTGAATTAGAATTTTCAATTATTCCATTATGAACCACTGACACTATTTCAGAAGAATGTGGGTGAGCATTGACTTCGTTTGGTATGCCGTGAGTAGCCCATCTCACGTGGCCAATTCCTATATTACCTTGAGCTGGAGAATTAAATAATATTTTTTCAAGCTCTTCAACTCTTCCAGAGCATTTTTTTTCATTAAGATTTTTTTTAGAGATTGTCGCAATACCAGCGGAGTCATATCCTCTATATTCTAGTCTTTTTAAAGAATTAATAATATTTGAGGTAACAGACTTATTGCTCGCAATACCAATTATCCCGCACATTATTTTTTTTTCCTTTTGTAATTTTTTTTAGTAATTTGTGGCGATCTTGTCAAAGCCAGAGAATTTTTTATAATATTTTCAGTAATTACAGATCCTGCGCCTACTACAGAATTTTCCTCAATTACTAATGGTGCCACTAAAGAAGAGTTAGATCCTACAAATACATTTTTTTTAATTTTTGTTTTGTTCTTTTTAATTCCATCATAATTACATGTAATAGTACCTGCTCCGATATTACTATTTTCTCCAACTTCTGTGTCACCAATATAGGATAAATGGTTTACTTTGCTTTTAGATTTAATTTTAGAGTTTTTTGTTTCTACAAAATTACCTACCTTCGAATTTGGTAAAAAATGTGATCCAGGTCTTATTCTGGCATAAGGCCCGACTGTAACATTTTTTTCCAACTTGGCTCCCTCCAAATGGGAAAAAGATTTTATTGTAACATTATTTCCGATTTTTACTTTTGATCTAATAACAACATATGGTTCAATTTTTACATTTTTGCCAAATGTCGTATCTTTAGATAGGAAAATTGTTTCTGGTGCGATTAACTCTACGCCTTTGTTTAAGGCTTTTATTCTTAAATTATCTTGTTCAGATCTTAGTTTAATCGCTTTTTTAAGTTTTAAATTTGTCCTCATAAAAAGTTCTCTTTACATTAGAAATGGATTATAAATAAGTCACAAAATATTTCTTTTTAAAACTTTAAAAAATGACTCAAAACTTAACCATTTTATTCGATCTAGACGGAACAATTGTTAACACTGCCCCGGATTTAATGTCTGCACATAATCATGTAATGAGAAAATTTGGTTTTGAAGAAAAAAAAATGGCAGATATAAAATCACTGGCTGGAAAAGGTGCGTGGGTAATGATGCAAAGATCGTTTAAAGAAGAAATTAAAAGTGAAGAAACTAAAAAAGCAATGACTAAAGAGTTTATTGATTTTTATTCTAAAAATATTGATACGTATAGTAAGCCATTAAAAGGGCTAGTTAAATTTTTAGATTGGGCAAAAAGCAAAAAAATTTCAATGGCCGTTTGTACAAATAAACAAGAGCGTTTAGCAATTGATTTATTAAAGAAATTAAATATTTATAAGTATTTTGAATATGTTGCAGGATCAGACACTTTTGAATTTAACAAACCTGATCCTAGACATTTAACAGATGTCGTTGAAATTATTGGCGGAGATTTAAATAAAACAATAATGATTGGTGACAGTGAGGTTGATGAGATGTCTGCTCACAATGCTAAATTACCTTTTATTTTAGTAAAAGATGGCTACACAGAAAAATCTGAAAATGAAATTAAGCATGACGCTTTAATTTCAGATTTTGTTGGTTTCGAAAAAGTTATAGAAAAATATTTATGATAACTTTTGCCCTATTCTCGGCGCTAGCAACTTTTTATTTTACTATGTTTATAACTCCTGGCCCAAATAATGCTATGTTAACTGCTTCTGGATTAAAATTTGGTTTTTTTAGAACCTTACCTCACTTAATAGGAATTCCTCTTGGTCATATATTTCAAATAGGATTAACTTGTTTTGGTTTAGCAAATTTATTTTTAATTTATCCTCAGGTTCAATTTTATATGGAAATTTTGTGTTTTTTATATTTGCTTTACCTAGCTAAAACAATGATTGGTTCTTTCAATATGATTCAAAAAGAAACAGGAAGACCTCTAAAGTTTTATGAGGCTTCTATTTTTCAATTTGTAAATCCCAAAGCGTGGTCTATAGCTGTAACAGTAGCTTCAGGTTTTTTTCCTACTGAAGAAAATATTTTTATAGGTGTTGCATTTGTCACAATTACTGCTGCAGTAATATGCTTTCCATCAATATGCGTTTGGGCTTTATTTGGTAGTGGCTTAAGAAAATTTGTTACAAATTTGAAGATTAAAAAAACAATCGAATATTTACTTGCAATACTATTAGTTTTAACAGGCTTATTTATTTTACTTAAATAATCTTTGATTTTTACACTCTGCTCTAATATACATTTTGGCAAATGCACTTTACAAAAAAAACAGTAGCAGAAAAAAGATCTAATTTAATAAGTAAATTACAATCTAAAAAATTACTGAGGTTTCCAGGCGCTTACAATCCTCTGTGTGCGAAATTAATTGCTGAAATTGGTTTCGACGGCGTCTATGTTTCTGGTGGAGTAATGTCAAATGACTTAGGACTACCTGACATAGGTCTAACCTCGTTAGATCAAGTGAGCTATAGAAGTAGTCAAATAGCAAGGGTTACAGATTTGCCCACGATAGTGGATATCGATACAGGTTTTGGAAATTGTAAAAATACAATTGAAGTCTTTGAGGCTAAAGGTTTAGCTGGTTGTCATCTTGAAGATCAGGTTCCTGAAAAAAGGTGTGGCCACTTAGACAATAAAGAACTTATTTCTATTGAGGAAATGGTTAAGAAAATTGAAGAATGTGTCAAATCAAGAAAAGACAAAAACTTTTTAATTATCGCCAGAACAGATGCTAATACGGTTGAAGGTCTAGATAAAACAATTAATAGAATTAAAGCATATGAAGGCGCAGGGGCTGATATGATATTTCCAGAGGCTTTAAAAGATGAGCATGAATTTGAAAAAGTAAGAAAAAATTCAAAAGGCTATTTGCTAGCCAATATGACTGAGTTTGGTAAATCTAAATTATTAGATAAAAAACAACTGGAAAATTTAGGATACAATTTAGTTATTTATCCAGTAACAACTCAAAGATTAGCTATGAAAAGTGCAGAAGAGGGTCTGAAATCAATTTTTAAAGATGGCCACCAAAATAATATTATAGACAAAATGCAGACTAGAAAAAGGTTGTATGAGCTCGTAGAATATGAGAAATACAATACGCCAGATAAGAAAATTACAGATTTTTCTACTGAGGGACATGAATAATGAGTGAGGAAATTAAAAAAGGTTTATTAGGAATAGTAGTTGATGAAACTACGATATCACACGTTGTTCCAGAATTGAGTACTCTTACATACAGGGGTTACACGGTTCAAGAATTATGTGACAAATGTGATTTTGAGGAAGTGGCCTACTTAGTTTTACACGGAGAATTGCCAAACAAAAAACAATTAAAAAAATTTATAAAAGATGAAAGAGCAGAAAGAAAACTTTCAAAACAAATTTTAAATGATATTCAAAAAATGCCAAAGACTGCGCATCCTATGGATGTTATTAGAACTTGTGTAAGTTTAATGGCCTTAGAGGACAAAGACACAAAAGATAACTCTCCTAAAGCTAACATGAGAAAAGCAATGAGAATTTTTGCTAAGACGCCTACAGCAGTTGCGGCCTATTTTAGATATCGAAAAGGTAAAAAAATTATCTCTCCAGATAAAAAATTGTCATTTTCACAAAACTTTTTCAAAATGATGTTTAATAAAGTTCCCGATAAAGAAATTGTTAGGGCTTTTGATATTTCTCTAATCCTTTATGCTGAACATAGTTTTAATGTTTCGACTTTTACTGCCAGAACAATAACTAGCAGCTTATCTGATTTACACGGTGCTATTACTGGAGCGATAGCTTCACTTAAAGGTCCATTACATGGCGGAGCTAATGAAGCTGTAATGCACATGATGAAAGAAATAAAGAAACCAGAGAAAGCTAAAGCTTGGATTGAAAATGCTTTAGATAAAAAAAAGGTTATTATGGGATTTGGTCACAGAGTTTACAGAACTGGAGATTCTAGAGTGCCTACGATGAAACATTATATGTTCAAAGTTGCAAAACTTTTAAAAAAAGAAAAATATACTCAAATTTATGAAATTTTGGAAAAAGTCATGTTAGAGAAAAAGAATATACACCCTAATGTAGATTTTCCATGCGGACCTACTTACTATATGATGGGAATAGATATAGATTTTTATACTCCAATATTTGTAATGTCTAGAATTACAGGTTGGTCAGCTCATATTATGGAACAGCATGCGTCTAACAAACTAATTAGGCCTTTATCTAAATACAAAGGTCAGGAAGTTAGAGAAGTTATGCTTTTAAATCAAAGATAGTCTATTCTCAATTTAAGAGAATGCTTCGACCCAAGTTCCTTTTGTTGAAGCTTTAGAATACTCTGTGGCTCTACCTTCAAAAAAGTTCATGTGCTCAACAGCATTGAGCATGGTGTCTAACCATGTTAATGGATTTTTCTTAACATCATAAATAGGTTCTAATCCTAATTGAACTAATCTTCTGTTTCCAATGAACCTAATATAATCTTTTACCTCTTGAGCAGTCAAACCTTTCATCGGACCCATCTCAAAAGCTAAATCGATAAAAGCATCTTCATGCTCAACAATTGTTCTACAAGCCTCGTAAAGCTCTTTTTTTAATTTAGGTGTCCAGATTTCTGGATTTTCTTTTATGAACTCCTTAAATATTCTAATCATTGAATTACAGTGCAGAGTTTCATCTCTTACAGACCAAGTTACTATTTGGCCCATGCCTTTAAGTTTATTATGTCTCGGAAAATTTAGGAGAATTGCAAAACTAGCAAATAATTGAAGCCCTTCTGTGAAAGCACTAAAAACTGCTACGGTTTTAGCAATATCCTCTTTTGAATTGACATTAAAACCTTGCATGTAATCGTATTTGTCTTTCATTTCTTTGTACTTCATGAAAGCAGAGTATTCTGACTCAGGCATACCAATAGTATCTAATAAATGAGAATAAGCAGCTACATGAACAGTTTCCATGGATGCAAAGGCAGTCATCATCATTAATACTTCTGTTGGTTTAAAAACAGTAGTGTAATGTCTTAAGTAGCAATTGTTTACTTCTACGTCTGCTTGAGTAAAAAATCTAAAAATTTGTGTGACTAGATTTTTTTCAGGTTGAGATAAATTTTTTTGCCAATCTCTTACATCATCACCAAGTGGAACTTCTTCTGGTAACCAATGAATTCTTTGTTGTGTTAACCAAGCGTCATAACACCAAGGATATCTAAAGGGTTTATAAACAGGATTTTCTACTAATAATCCCATTTTTTTTGGCTCTATAATTTTCTTACTGTTCTCTTTTTTTGCTACTGACATGATAAACACTCCTCATATTTGTTTTCTTCATTATTTGATTCTTTGTTAGCTTTATAAACGTTTTTTGTCACATCTGTTGAAGATCCAGTGTTAACGTTTTCAGCTCTTTGTATTGATTTTGATCTGCAATAATACAGACTTTTCAATCCTTTTTTCCATGCTTGAAAATGTATTTGATGTAAGTCTCTCTTATGAATATCTGCTGGAACAAATACATTTATTGATTGAGCTTGAGATATGTTTGGTGTTCTATCTGCTCCTAATTCTACAATCCATCTTTGATCGATTTCAAAAGCTGTTTTAAAAGTATCTTTCTCAATATCTGTTAAGAAATCTAGATGCGAAACAGATCCTTGATTAGTCGTAATTGAGGACCAAGTTTCATCGTCATTTTTTCCGTGTTTTTCTAAAATCTTAGCTAAATATTTATTTCTTACGTTAAATGAACCAGATAAAGTTTTATGAGTGTAGCTGTTCGCAGCAATAGGCTCAATTCCAGGAGAAGCTCCTCCACAAATAACTGAAATTGAAGCAGTTGGAGCTATAGCCGTTTTATTGGAAAATCTCTCTTTGATTCCATACTCTTCAGCATCAGGACAAGAACCTCTCTCTTCAGCTAATTTTACTGAAGCCTGATCAGCTTTTTCTTGTATATGTTTGAAAATTTTTTGGTTCCATACTTTGCTCATCACTGATCCAAAAGGAATATTTTTTTGTTGAAAAAATGAATGTAAGCCCATAACTCCTAAGCCTACACTTCTTTCTCTTGCAGCAGAATATTTTGCATTGCTAAAACTGTCCGGTGCTCTATTTATAAAATCAGACATTACGTTATCTAAGAATCTCATTACATCTTCAATAAACATTGTGTCATCTTTCCATTCATCATATGTTTCGATATTTAAAGAGGATAGGCAACAAACAGCTGTTCTTTCTTTTCCAGTATTATCTATTCCAGTAGGTAATGTGATTTCGCTACACAAATTAGATGTTTTTACTTTTAATCCAGCAAGTTTGTGGTGTTGAGGAATTTGCCTATTAACTGTATCGATGAAAACTATATAAGGCTCACCTGTTTCAACTCTAGCAGTTAATAATCTGATCCATAAGTTTCTTGCTGGCATGGTCGATTGCACACTTCCGTCTTTTGGACTTCTAAGTGCCCATTGACCGTCTGTTTCAACCGCTCTCATAAAATCGTCTGAAACTAAAACGCCGTGATGTAAGTTCAAAGATCTTCTATTCACATCGCCACCAGTTGGTCTTCTCATTTCAATAAACTCTTCTATCTCTGGATGATCTATTGGAAGATAGCATGCAGCAGAACCTCTTCTTAAAGATCCTTGACTAATAGCAAGTGTAAGTGAGTCCATGACTTTAATAAAAGGAATGATTCCAGAAGTTTTACCTACTTTACCAATTTTTTCTCCTATAGATCTTAAGTTTCCCCAGTAGCTTCCAATACCGCCTCCTCTTGCGGCTAGCCAAACATTTTCACTCCAAAGACCAAGTATTCCTTCTAGGCTATCTCCTGCCTCATTCAAAAAACATGAAATCGGTAGGCCTCTTTCAGTTCCACCGTTTGATAATACTGGTGTTGCTGGCATGAACCATAAGTTGCTTATATAGTTGTATAATCTTTGAGCGTGTAAGTTATCATCAGCGTACACACTTGCTACTCTTGCAAATAGATCTTGAAATGACTCGTTTTGACCTAAATACCTATCTGTTAATGTTGCTCTACCAAAATCTGTTAGATTAGAATCTCTAGATCTATCAATTTTAATTGTAATACCTTTATCATTTTGAAATAATTCAGTATCACCTGATAAAGAGAATAAATCTGGTTTTTTGGGACCATTGATAGCCAGATCATTTTGGTTCAACTGGCTCATATTGCCCATAGCTTTTTTTATTGCCAAAGATACGTTTTTACTCATAATTTTACTTGTTTTACTGGTTAATTGTTAATAAACAACTATATGTTGTGTTACATTTATGTTAATATACTATATACCACCAAAATCAATAGAACATTATAAGAACATCTGATTATTTTTGCAAGTGGAAAATTTTGTTAATAAACATTTAATAACAAATGCCTTTATTCTCTAGTATTTATAGCTCATGAAAATTAATCCTAATGGTTTTAGAGAATACGATGCTCGTTGGATCTTTGAAAAAGACATCGATATAGAGGGAATCACCAATTTAGGAAAAGGTCTAGGAACTCAAATAATAGGACATACAAAAAAAAATAATCCAAAAGTAATAGTTGGTCACGATTATAGGTCATACAGTGAAAAAATTAAAAAAGCTTTAAGTGAAGGTTTAGTATCGACAGGCTGCAATGTTGAAGATATTGGTTTGTCTCTTTCCCCAATGGTTTACTTCGCTCAATTTAATTTAAAGTCTGATGCAATAGCAATGGTAACAGCTAGTCATAACGAAAATGGTTGGACTGGGGTAAAAATGGGAATCAAAAAAGGATTAACACATGCTCCAGAGGAAATGTCTGAGTTAAAAAACATTACTCTTGAAAATAAATTCAAATCAGGCAAAGGTAGTTTAAAAAAAATTAACAACTTTAAAAACATATACACACACGATTTAATCAAAAATAATAAAATTAACAAAAAAATTAAAGCTGTAGTTGCTTGTGGAAATGGAACAGCTGGAATTTTTGCACCAGATATTTTAAGGGGAATAGGTTGCGATGTAGTAGAATTAGATTGTAAACTAGACTGGTCATTTCCAAAATACAATCCTAATCCAGAAGACTTAGAAATGCTTCATGCTATTTCAAAATCTGTTAAAGCTAATAAAGCTGATATAGGTTTCGGTTTTGATGGTGATGGAGATAGATGCGGAGTAATTGACGAAAAGGGTAATGAAATTTTTTCTGATAAAATAGGTTTATTGATAGCTAGAAACTTGGCGCCGAAGTATAAAAATTCCAAATTCATTGTAGATGTTAAATCAACCGGTCTTTACTCAAAAGATAAAGTTTTAACAGAAAATAAATGCAAAACTATTTATTGGAAAACAGGACACTCACATATCAAAAGAAAAGTGAATACAGAAAAAGCGTTGGCAGGTTTTGAGAAAAGTGGGCATTTCTTTTTTAATCAACCTTTAGGATATGGTTATGATGATGGTATTAATTCTGCAATACAGGTTTGTCATTTATTAAATAATCAAAATAAAAAAATTAGTGAATTGATAATAGAATTGCCAATTACATATCAAACCCCAACTATGGCCCCCTTCTGTAAAGATGAAGAAAAATACGGAGTTGTTAATGATATGGTAAAGGAGGTTCAAAAAATTCAAAGAGAAAATAATAAAATTGATAATCAGAAAATCGTAGAAATTTTAACTGTAAATGGTGTAAGATTTTCTTTAGAAGATGGATCTTGGGGTTTAATTAGAGCTTCATCTAATAAACCTTCACTAGTTGTGGTAACAGAAAGCCCAACATCTGACGATCGTAAAAGAAAGATTTTTGAATTTATTGATAGTTTACTACAAAAAACTGGTAAAATTGGAGAGTACGATCAAAAAATTTAAAGTGAAAAATATTCATAAAGAAATCTAGTTCCTATAACTACTAAAAATAAACCAAAATATTTAGTCATTTTGTTTTTATTAATTCTATGACTAGCTTTAGCCCCTAACCTAGCCATAAAAGCTGTAATTGGAAAAAATATAAGAAATGCTGGTATATTTAAAAATCCAATACTAAGAGGTAACTGAGCATTAAGATATGTACCAGATATTAAGAATCCTACTGCGCCAAATAAAGCGATAATAAAACCAATGGCTGCAGCACTTCCTATCGCTTTATTTATAGGGTAACCAAAGAACTTTAAAATTGGCACATTCATTACTGCACCACCTATACCCATAGGTGCAGATATGAAACCACTTACAATTCCTGCTATTATCCTGGATGGCAAACTTATTTTTACATCCAAATTTTCTTCTTTTTCTTTTAAGAATAGTAAATAAAAAGCTAAAAGATAAACAACAATTGTGAAAAATAAAATTAGAGGTTTAGTTTTTAAACTTGCTGCTAAAATTGTTCCTAAAATTACCCCTGTTGCTACAAATATTCCATAGCCTTTGACAATGTTAAAATCTACAGCTTTATGTTGATGATGTGTCATTACAGAAACAATAGAAGTTGGAATTATAATTCCAAACGAGGTACCAACCGCTAAATGCATTAAATAACTAGGTTCTATTCCTGAAGTGCTAAAAATATAAAACAAAATTGGAACCGTAATTAAACCGCCACCAATACCAAATAAACCTGCGGCAAATCCAGCGGGAATTGCTGTGAAGATCATTATAAAAATTAAATAAATAATTTCTGATTGTGAAAGAATATCCAAAATTATCTTTCTAAAGATACAGGATTTGTTTTTTTAACCTGATCCATTATATGATTGACCTTTTGTAGGTCTGCATCTCTAATACACATATTTTTTGAAAGATATTGTTTCCAAGTTTTCGATCCATTTTGTCCATGAAATAATCCAACGGTATGTCTCATGATATGATTTAGTTGTACGCCTTTAGATGTTTGTTCTTGAATGTAAGGAATTAATTTTTCCATAACATCACTTCTTGAAGGAATATTTTTGTTATTGAATATATCTTTTTCAATATCGGCTAAAAAATAAGGAGAATGATAAACGGCTCTACCAATCATTGCACCGTCAACTTTCATTAAATGATTTTTAATATCTTCAATTGACTTTATTCCCCCATTAATAATAATTTCATCATTTTTAAAATATTCTTTTAGTTTATAGACAAAGTCATATTTTAAAGGAGGTATATTTAAATTTTCCTTTGGACTTAATTTTTTTAATAATGCTTTTCTTGCATGAATAATAAATTTTTTTGATCCAGCGTCTTTAGTTGTTTGAATAAAAGATTTTAAAAATTCAAAGTCTTCGACCTCGTTGTAACCAATTCTTGTTTTAATTGTTATTGGTAGCTTGGTTGATTTTGCCATAGCTTCAATACACTTTGCAACTAAGTCTGGTTCTTGCATTAAACACGCACCAAATTTATTTTTTTGAACTTTTTTACTTGGGCATCCTAAATTTAAGTTAATTTCATTGTATCCGTAATCTTCTGAAATTTTACATGCTTCGCTTAGTTCGTCAGGATTTGATCCTCCTATTTGGAGGGTTACTGGATTTGATATCTTGTTAAAAGACAACAATTTTTTTCTATCTCCTCTTATTATTGCATTAGCAACAATCATTTCTGTATATAAATGAACATTTTTACTAATAAGGCTTAAAAAATAAATTTCATGCTTATCAGTACAGTCCATCATTGGAGCAACTGAAATTGTTTTTTTCATTATTTGTCTTCTGTATTTTTAATTTCTTCTTTGAGCTCTAAAGGTTCTTCTTTTTCAATATCTTCCTGCTTAATTTCAGGTTGTTCTGATTTAAGCTCTGATAATGCTTCTTTAGCTAAGTTACTTGTTGGTTTTTGATCAGGCGTTCTTCTAGTTCTTTTTGATGGTAAGACAGCAATACCACTTTTTGAAACTTGACCTTTGTATATGTTTTCAAAGTCATCATTAACCTCTTCTTCCGTGTCCTCTAGTTCTTCGACTTCATCGGGCTCTTTTCTTAATCTTGTTATAGCATTTTTTTCGAGCTCTTTAATTGATAACTTTCCGTCTCCAATTTCTCTTAATGCAATAATTGTTTTTTTGTCATTATCCTCCTCAACGAGCATAGGTGAACCAGAATTTAACTGGGCAGTTCTCTCTTTTGCTAATAGAACTAGATCGTATTGATTATCGATTTTTTTTAAACAGTCCTCTACAGTAATTCTTGCCATGGTGAGAATTATTTATTCAATATATCTAAATAAATCAAGTACATTTTATAATTTAACTGGCTTAAGTTTTGTTCTAAAAATTAGCAATAAAACTAAAGATAAAAGGATATACGCTGCACTTATTTGAGCTATTCCTTTAATAGAAAAACCTTGGTCAATTAATATCCCAAATAAAGCAGTGCCAAAAGCTGTTGAAAATACCATTAAAGCTGTTGTTAAGGCTTTAATACTACCGATAAACTTTACTCCATAAATTTCTGCCCAAGTAGAGGAGCCTAGAACATTTGCTAAACCATTTGATATTCCCATTAAGCCAAAAAATAAAAAGGCACTTAAATCATGTTTAAAAAAAATAAGAATTACCATTGATAATAGTAAAGGAATATTTACAACTGGAATAAGTTTTCTGCTAGTAAATTTATCCACTAAGAAACCTGATAAAATTAATGAAAATATTGATATTATTGAGTAAAACATAAAAGCTTTTGGTATAAGAAATAAATTCCAACCTTTAGCTTCTGAAATAAAAGATTGATAAATGAATATTCCCGTTATTATCCAAGGTCCAGCTAACATATTTAGTGAGACGATATAAAATTTATAATCTTTTATTACCTCGAGACGGGTCCATTGTTTAATTTGATCTTTTTTTTCAGTAAATAACTCTTCTTCTCTTGAGTCTAACTTAATAGTTTGAATACATTTGAATATAATTATTGGTAGTAAAATTATAATAAGTAAAGCTATACCCTGCCAAACTATTCTCCAAGAGTACAAAAATGTAAGATAAGTTATAAAAAGTGGTAAAATAAATTCAGCTGTCGATAAGCCAAACCATGTTATGCTTAAGGCTTTTCCTCTGGATTTGTCAAAGAATCTTGAAATGGCTGTTGTTGACGTGTGACTCATTAAACCTTGGCCAGAAAATCTCATAAAAAATATTCCAATTGCTAAAAAATAAATATTATTGATAAAAGAAAATAATAACGATGAAATAGAAAGTAAAACTACTACAAATAATGAATAATGTAATAATTTAAAGTCATCAATTTTTTTTCCTACCCATATTAACAATAAACTGGAACATATTGTTGCCAAAGCATAAATTGTTCCAAATTGTCCGTGTGAGATATCAAGTTCTTTTCTTATTGGTGCGTTAAACAATCCCAAAAAAAAACTCTGTCCAAAACTTGAAAAAAATGTAAATATGAATCCAAATATAATTACTTTTTTATTAAGAGAGAGATTAATCATTTATGAGTTGTAAAGTTTCATTCATAGGCTTAGGTGTAATGGGATACCCTATGGCAGGATTTATATCAAAAGCTGGGCATAATGTAACTATTTATAATAGAACTAAATCTAAAGCTGAAAAATGGATAAAAGAATATAAAGGTAATCTTGCGGAAACACCAATGGAGGCTGCTAAAGATTGTGATTTTATTTTTACTTGTGTTGGAAATGATAATGATCTTAGAGAAGTTACACTGGGAGATAAAGGTTTATTTAAAACTGCAAAGAAGAATTCAATTTATATAGACAATACAACTGCTTCAGCAAATATTGCTCGTGAATTATACAAGGAGGCTAAAGCTAAAGGATTTGATTTTTTAGATGCTCCTATATCAGGTGGACAAGCTGGGGCTGAGGGTGGAACACTCACCGTAATGGTTGGTGGTGATGAGGCCCCTTTCAAAAAAGCTCAGCCAATAATAGATTGTTATAGCAAGAAAATTAAGCTTTTAGGTCCTTCTGGAAGTGGGCAATTAACTAAAATGGTAAATCAAATTTGTATAGCAGGTTTAGTACAAGGATTATCAGAAGCAATTAATTTCGGAATGAATGCTGGTTTAAACATGCATGATGTGATTGAAGTAATTTCTAAAGGTGCTGCTCAATCTTGGCAAATGGATAACAGACATAAGACTATGATAGAAGATAAATTTGATTATGGTTTCGCTGTTGATTGGATGAGAAAAGATTTGAAAATTGCGATGGACGAAGCTAAGAAAAATAATTCTCCTTTACCAATAACAAAAATAATAGATGAATATTACGCTGAAGTTCAAAAAATAGGTGGAAAAAGATGGGATACTTCTAGCTTGATAAAAAGATTTAGAAAATAGTGTCAGTAGAAAACGTCAGTTATTACGAAGACTTTAATGAGATTGAAAAAAAATTATGGTCATTGCTTGTAAGAGCGGTAAATGATCGAAGTTCAGAATTTAGAACTCCTGTATTCATTTGTGGTGATAAAAATAACTTAGATGGAAGAATTGTTGTTCTAAGAAAAGCAGATGAGAAAAATTTATCTCTTCAATTTCATAGTGACATAAGATCGACTAAAATTGATGTTATTAAGAAAAATCCTAATAGCTCTCTTTTGTTTTATGGAAAAAAAGAAAAAATACAACTAAGGATGAAAGTAGAAAGTAAATTACATTATAATGATGAGATTACAAAAGTATCTTGGGATAAAACAGGACATATTAGTAGGAAATGCTATTTAGTAACTAATGGCCCAGGTACAAAATCTGAAAAACCAACTTCAGGATTAGATAATAAGTTTGATAATTTTGATTTTACCAAAGAAGAAAGTGAAGCAGGTTATAAAAACTTTTGTGTTATCAAATGTAAAATTAAAAGTATTGAATGGCTATACCTTGCCGCAAAAGGTCATCGTAGAGCTTTAATTGAGTTTCAGGGATCAAAAAAATTTTCTTGGTTAATTCCCTAAATTTTTATATTTTTTATAATTTTTTACGTAATGCTCTGCGTTTTCTTTAATATGTTTAATTTCTTCATCTGTGACTTGTCTAATCACTTTACCTGGGCTTCCAATAACTAAAGATCTTTCGGGAATAACTTTATTCTCTGTTATTAAGGCATTAGCGCCTATAATTGAGTTTTTTCCTATTTTTGCTTTGTTGAGAATCGTACTTCCAATTCCGATTAAGCAATCATCTTCAATTATACAGCCATGTAACATTACCAAATGTCCTACTGTAACATTTTTACCAATAGTTGCCGGACAACCGGGGTCTGTATGAATAACGCTTCCATCTTGTATATTTGAACCCTCGCCTATTGTAATTGGTTCTACATCTCCTCTTAACGTTGCGTTAAACCAAACGTTTGCATCTTTTTTAAGAGTGACGTTGCCTATTAAAACTGAATTAGGTGCAAACCAACTATCTTTATCGATTTTTGGACTTATATTGTTGAAATTATAAATCATTAATATAATTATAATATAATATGGTCTTAACAAAAACCCCTATATGTAATTTTGATGAAAAAGCTTACGATTTCAATCTAAAAGGAGTAGATAATAAATTTTACAAACTAGATAATTGTTTAGGAAAAAATGGAACTTTGATTATGTTTATTTGCAATCATTGTCCCTACGTCAAAGCTATAATTCAAGAATTAGTGGAAGATATAAAAGATATAAAAAAAAATGGAATTGAAACTGTTGCTATCATGTCCAATGATACGAAAAATTATCCTGAAGATTCGTTTGAAAACATGTTCTCTTTTTCAAAGGAGAACAATTTTGAATTCCCATACCTGTTTGACGATAATCAAGAAATAGCTAAAAAATTTGGGGCTGTGTGTACTCCTGATTTTTTTGGTTATAATAAACTATTAAAATTACAATATAGGGGTAGGTTTAGAGAGTTAAAAAATCTTACTCCTATTAAAAACGGTGAAAGTGACCTCAAAAAAGCTATGTTAAAGATTTCTAAAACACAAAACGGTCCAAAAGAACAAATACCAAGTATGGGCTGTAACATAAAGTGGATTAAATAATGTTTTTAATATCAACAAGAAACTTTCCTCCAGAAATTGGTGGAATGCAAAATTTAATGGGTGGATTATCTTTATCTTTGTTAAAGCATGGGCCTGTAAAAGTATTTGCAGAAAAAACTAATGTGGAAAATAACTTTGATAAAAATTCAGGCATCAACATTACTCGTGTTTCAGGTTTTAAAATTTTTAGAAAATATAGAAAAGTTAATTTAATAAAAGAATTTTCTCTCAAAAATTCGATTAGAGCTTTTTTTTTCGATCACTGGAAAAGTATAGAAAAAATAGATGATAAAATCTTAGCTAATACAACATCATTTTGCTTAATACATTCTAAAGAAATTAACCACATTGAGGGAACTTTTATAAATAAAAGAATGTTAAAAGCTTTAAATAAAGCAAGTTATGTAATTTCTAATTCTGAGTTTACAAAAAATCTTGCTGTTAAAAACGGATTAAACGAAAAAAAAATTAAAATTATTCATCCTGGCTGTAACTATCCAATTAAAATTGATAACAAAAGTTTAGATAAAGCGAAAGATTTGTATAGAAATAGCTTTCCAAAAATCCTTACAGTAGCGAGACTCGATAAGAGAAAAAGTCATCAAAATATTTTAATGACAATTAAAAATTTAAAACCAAGATTTCCAAACATTAAATACATTTCTATTGGAGATGGTGATGAAATGCAAAATCTTAAAAATTTAAAAAATGAGTTAGGTCTTGGTAACGAGGTGCTACTCTTAAATGAGTCAACGGAACTTTTAAAAGCAGCTCTATTAGAACAGTCTGATCTTTTTTTAATGCCTTCAGTAATTTATAAAAAATCTGTCGAAGGGTTTGGAATATCTTTCATAGAGGCAGCTGCTTTCGGAACTGGTTCAATCGGGGGTATTGCTGGTGGTGCCTCTGATGCTATTCAAGAGGGAGTTACTGGATATTTATGTGACGGAGGTGACTTAAATTCTATATATGAAACTATTGTTAAGTTTTATGATAATGATAACTTTAAGCAATTAGGTAAAAATGCTTTTACGTTTTCAAAAAATTTTAGTTGGGATAAAATAATAAAAAAATATATTAAACTAATCTAAATTTTTTTTAATATAACTAAGAACATCTTCAACTTTTAATTCTGCTAGATTATTGACTGTTAGCGTTTTAAAATTTGTATTCCCTATATTAACTTTTTTTGCTGTAGTGTGACTTCCAAATAATGCAATGCCTTTTTTATTTAGATGAGAACAAATGTGTGCAGGTCCTGTGTCATTAGATACAATATATTTAGCAGAATTAATTAATGAGACCAAAAAGTTGATACTAACTGGTTTGTTTTTATCCAAAACAAGTTTTGCATTTAGTCTCTTTGCCTCATCTATTTCATTAGGACCAGGAGCAACTAAAACTGGGTATCTATTTTTATAGAATTCTTTTATTTTGACTATTAATTCAGAATAATAAGGCCATTTCTTTTGAACATGCTTTTTTGAGCAAAATGGAAAAAGTAGAACATACTCTCCATTTGTATACTGTTTTAAATTTCTAGAAATATCTTTAATACTCCAATTCAAATTTATTGCTTGAGTGTTATTAATTAAAACATTGCTTTTTTTCAATTGTCTCTCTATCCTTGTCAAGACAGAGTCTTCATTAAAATCTGATAATTTTTCTCCATCATCAAGAGAAGTTTCTGATGATGACCAAATAGGTTTTTTTAATAAATATTTTTTGTAAAATTTTGTTCTATTTGAGTTTTGCAAATCAAATACGTGTGAGAATTTATATCTTTCCAATAATTTTTTTAGATCTCGTAAATAAAACAAGTTCCACCTGGGTAGTCTTTTATCTAAAATTACCCCATCTATATAAGGACATGATGACATAAATTCTAAATAAGCCATTGAAGTTAAAAGTAAAACTTTAGATGTTTTAAAAGAATTTTTTATGTCCTGAATAGCCCCATTTGCCTGTATAAGATCTCCTAGAGATCCATGCTTTATTATAAGTATATTTGACATAATTTTAACTTTATATAATGAATTAATTAGTATAATCAAAAAAATACTTTATGAATACAAAATTAAATCAAATACTAGCTGAGATTTCTGCTGGAGAGCTATTAGATAAAATTACTATTCTGGAGATAAAGAAGGAAAAAATAACAGACAGTGAAAAATTAAAAAATATAAACAAAGAGCTATCTTCGCTTACAAAAACATCTAATGAAAAAATACCTGATAAAAACAGAATAGAAGGTCTTATTTCAAATTTAAAAAAAATTAATCTTAAACTTTGGAATATTGAAGAAAATAAAAGGAAAGCCGAAAAAGAGAAAAAATTTGATTCAGCTTTCATACAGCTCTCACGAGATGTTTATAAATCTAATGATGAAAGAGCTAAAATAAAACTAAAAATTAATGAGATATTGGGATCTAATATTAAAGAGGTTAAATCTCATTATTAATCATAACTAACACTCGGAATAGTTCTTCTTAATTTGATAGGTTTTTTTGGATCAATGGTTGAAGTGATAACACCCTCACGTTTGCCTAATTCTTTTAAAATTTTACCATCAGGAGATACAATTAAAGAATGTCCGAAAGTTTTTCTTCCATTGCAATGTTTTCCAGCTTGTCCTGGTGCGAAAACGTACGAAAAATTTTCAATAGCTCTTGCCTTTAACAAAGTGTGCCAATGTCTTCTTCCAGTAGTCTCAGTAAAGGCAGAGGGAATGCTTAAAAAAATTGCCCCTTTTTTTGACATTTTTCTATACATGTTAGGAAATCTCAGGTCATAACAAATTGATAGTCCTAATTTACCCCAAGGGAGCTTAACAACTTTAATATTTTTACCTGCTTTAAAAGTTTTTGACTCAAAATATTTTTCTGTTTTACTCAATTTAGCATCATACATATGAATTTTATCATAAAATGTTTTTATTTTTCCTTTATTATTTATAAGAACCGATCTATTTAAAAGTTTCTTTTTATTTTTAATTATTAGAGATCCAATTAAAATCCATTTTTTATATTTTTTTGCTAATCTTTTTATCCCTAAAAGGTAGGAGTCTTTATTCATAGTTGTGGCAACTTGTAAAAGTTTCTTTTTATTTAATGAGAACTTTGATGATACCTCAGGAGTTATAATTAGATTACCTTTTTGACTTACTGCCTTTTTAATAAGTTTTTCACTTCTTTTAAGATTATCTTTGATACAATCAGACGAACACATTTGAATGCAAGAAACTCTAAACATTTGTAAATTCTAGGGAATAAATTGATAATATACTAGTATATTTTTATTGTGTAATATTAAGGCTTAACGCATCAACGATGATGCAAAATTCCATTTGCAGTCAAAACTTGGCACGTATGCACCTGAAAGTTTTACATTGCCAAAATTTTTTTCCAAAACATTGCACCATTTTTCTACCTGTTTTGGTTTTTTATCTTGGCTTCCAACTTGAGCCGTGATTACGCCACCTTTTTTTAAAATTCTTTTTAAGTTTTTCATATTTTTTTTGGCTAAATCAATACAATATTGGTCGTCATTTAAATCTACAAAAATTTTGTCATATTTTGAGTCTTCTATTTCTTTTATACTTTTAAATGCATCACCCCAAAATGTTTTTATTTTATTACTTTTTTTAACTTTAGAACAAACTTTTGGAAGGTGTTTAAAACAAACATCTACAATTTCTGGATCGAGTTCAAACCAATCAATATAATTAGAATTGTTTTCTAAACAAGCTCTTGCTACTCCTCCATCTCCTCCCCCAATAATGGCAACATTATTATTTTTTTTACTTAAATCATAACTCGATTTGAAAAAATTAGAGCTATAAATTTTTTCATCCTTTTCTGATACTTGAATTTCATGGTCTATGAATAGTGCATTACCAAATTCCTCTAAATCCATTATTTCAACAAATTGACCTACTTTTGATGTAAATTTTTCTAAAACATTTTTGACTACATAATATTTTTTTTGACCTGGGGTACTATAAATATCATCATACAGCCCGATACTGCTTCTATCAAAAGCATTAGTCACAACTCTTTCATGTTGAATTTCTTTTCTTAAAATCTTTAGAGCAACTTTGGGATTTACTTTTCCGCAGGTAAAGAAATCAAAACTTATTACACCTTTCTCTGGAAATGTATGAAAACTGAAATGACTTTCGGCTAATAATGCTACTAACGTAAAACCTTGTGGCTGAAAACGATGTGATGCAACATTTAAAATTTCAACTTTGGCTGCTTTAGCAATTGTATATATAATTTTTTCATAAAATTCAGGTGTGTAGTCTTTTTTAACACCTAGAAAATCAATTGTAATGTGTTCGCCAACTTTAACCATAAAAAATCACTCTTTTTTATAATTTTTAAATTTACCTAAAACTATTTTCATTTCTTTTTTTGAAAGAATCTTAGGTATCCCGATTCTTATGGCATTAATGTATTGATGGCAAATATTTTCGATCTCTTGAGCGAGCTCAAAAGTGTTATCCAGATTTTCACCAAAAGCAACTTGTCCATGATTAGCAATTAAACATGCTGACCTATTTTTTAAAGCTTTGATAATATTTTTAGAAAGATTTTTGGTACCAAAAGTTGCATATTTAGTGCATTTAATGTCCTCTCCTCCTGCAACTGCAACCATATAGTGAAATGCTGGAATATTTTTTTGATGAGTTGAAACTGCTGTTGCACAAGTAGAATGAGCATGAACAATGGCTTTAGCTTCTTTTTTATTCACATAAATTTCTTGATGAAATCTCCATTCCGATGAAGGTTTTCCTTTTTTTTTATCATAGAGTCCTTTTAAGGAAACAAAGACTATATCTTTTGGTTTAAGTGTTGAGTACTTCCTGCCCGAAGGAGTAATATAAAAACCTTCCACACCATTTTCTTTTACTCTAACTGATATATTTCCAGATCTTAAAGCTGATAGATTAGTTAAATTTAATTTTTTTGAATATTTGATTACTTCTGTCTTAAGTTTTTTCACTTAAATAATCCCTTTAACCCCTGTTCTGAAGCTTCACAAACACCTTTTTCTGTAATTAATCCTGTAACTAGTTTAGCAGGCGTTACATCAAAGGCTAGATTTAATGACTTACTTTTCTGTGGGTATATTCTTACTTTTTTAATATTATTATTTTCATCAACTCCTTCAACATGGGATAATTCTTCAGGGTTTCTCTCCTCAATAGGTATTTTTTTATGATCTTTAATATTCCAATCGATTGTTGAGCTTGGTAATGCAACATAAAAAGGAACGTTATTATCCTTTGCAGACAATGCCTTTAAATAAGTGCCTATCTTATTGCAAACATCACCGTTTGATAAAGTTCTATCGGTACCTACAATACACATATCGATCTTTCCTCTTTGCATTAAAATTCCTCCAGTATTATCTGTAATAATAGTATTAGGAATTTTTTCCTCGTTTAGTTCATAAGAAGTTAAATTGGCTCCCTGATTTCTTGGCCTAGTCTCGTCAACCCAAACATGTACCTTTATCCC
>CACNIK010000005.1 GCA_902620525.1 uncultured Pelagibacteraceae bacterium
TCTTTCTTTTTTCGGAACAGCTTTTTGAGGATTATTACCCGGTTTTGGCATTGGCATTAACTGAGCCTCACCTAAAATTCTTGAAACCCTTAAAGTTGGCTTAGCCCCTTTACTTATCCAATATTTTACTCTTTCGGCCTCTACTTTTATTCTCTCTTTCTTGTCTTTCGGAAGAAGTGGATTAAATAATCCAATCTTTTCTACAAATCTTCCATCTCTAGGTGCTCTACTGTCGGCTACAACAATTTTGTATACCGGTCTTTTTCTTACTCCCCCCATTGATAGTCTTATTTTTAACATATGTTACCTCTCATTTTAGTTGATTTAATAATTCATCAGGAATATTTCCTGATGGAATTCCTTTTCCTTTAGACATTTTTTTCATCATGTCTGACATCATCTTAAATTGTTTTAGAAGTTTATTAATTTTAGAAATATCTAAGCCACAGCCTGAAGCTATTCTTTTTTTTCTTGATCCGCTTATAATTTTAGGATTTTCTCTTTCATTTGGTGTCATTGAAAGAATAATCGCTTCATTGTCACTTAACATTTTTTCATCAAACGATGAGTTTTCCATTTTTTGTTTAATCTTATTAGCTCCAGGCAACATAGACATCACACTTCCCATACCACCCATTTTTTTCATTTGTCTTAGTTGGGATAGATAATTTTCCATTGTGAATATTCCCTCTTTTAATTGAGCTTCAGTGTCTTTTAACTTTTTTTCATCGAGATCTTTAGTTGCTTTCTCAACTAAAGAAACAATATCGCCCATCCCTAATATACGCTTAGCTATTCTTTCAGGGTGAAAGCTCTCGAGTTCATCAATCTTTTCACCAACACCCATTAATTTTATTGGTTTGCCAGTAATCTCCTTCATACTTAAAGCGGCTCCACCTCTTCCGTCGCCATCTACTCTAGTTAAAATTATACTTGAAATATTAACTGCCTTATCAAATTCACTTGCTACATTTACAGCTATCTGACCAGTAAGAGAGTCTGCTACTAAAATTGTTTCTGTTGGTCTCACTAAACTTTTAATTTGCTTTACTTCTGTCATCATTGGTAAATCTATTTGAGTTCTTCCTGCTGTATCGAATATAATTACATCTGCTCCATTTAGATTAGCTGTATTCATTGCTCGACTAGCAATTTCGGAGGGTTGCTGATTTTGAACAATTGGTAAACTTAAAATATCATTATTATCTGCAAGAATTTTTAATTGTTCTTGAGCAGCAGGTCTATAGACATCTAAACTCACTAGCATGGTCTTTTTCTTAAATTTTTTTTCTATAAAATGAGCTAACTTTGCTGAAGTTGTTGTTTTACCGGAACCTTGTAGTCCTAAAATTAATAAACTAACTGGGCTTGAAGATTTTAAATTTATTTCTTCATTTTTGTTACCCAATAAATTTATTAATTCATCATTTACAATTTTAACTACCATTTGACCTGGAGTAGTGGACTCTATGATTTCTTGTCCTATAGCTTTTGGCTTAACTCTTTCTATAAAATTTTTTGTGACTTGAAGCGAGACATCTGCTTCCAGTAATGCCTGTCTAATTTCTACTAAACCAATATCAACTTGCTCTTTGGTTAAAGAAGGAGCCTGTTTTAATTTAGAAAAAATATTTTCTAATCTATTTGTTAAATTTTCAAACATTTATAATCATCCAACACCTATCGCACCAGTGGGCGAACCCTCGCTGACTGGTGTCGATCCTCTTATTTCTAAGAGCACCGCAAAAACACATGAATTTGCGGAAAGTGGCTGAAGTTACAATTAGGGGTTTTAAAAGTCAATGAATAATTATACTAATCAATAATGGTAGCGATTAACGCTTATAGAATGGATGGATTAGGAAATGATTTTATCATCATAGATAGAAGAGAAAACTTTATAGAAATAAAAAAGAATAAAATCATTGAGCTTGGAAATAGGGCTAATATTGGTTTTGACCAAATAATCTTTATCGAAAAACAGAGAGAAGACTCTTATCCAATTACAATTTATAACTCTGATGGTGGTGAAGTAAGTGCGTGTGGAAATGGAGCAAGATGCGTGGCTTATCTTTTAAGTGAAAACTTAAATACAAAAAAAATACAAATTAAAACAAATAACAGATTACTTAATGCGAAAATAGTTGGGGATTTTCAGGTAGAGCTGGAAATGGGAAAACCTTTATTTGGGTCTGAAGAGATACCACTGTCAAAAAAAATTAATCCTAGCAACGTAGTTTTGGATATTAATGATCAAAAGTTTTCTGAAGGTTTTTGTGTTAACGTAGGAAATCCACATATAATTTTTTTTGATAAAAATTATCTGAAGCATGACTTAAGGGTTATAGGTCCTAAAATTGAAAATCATGATCTATTTCCAGAAAAAACTAATGTTACATTTGCTAATGTAATTGATAAAAAAAATATCAAAGTTAAAGTTTGGGAACGTGGTGCGGGACTTACAAAAGCTTGTGGCACAGCTGCTTGTGCAACTGCTGTTGCTTCTTTTTCTAAAAATCTCACTGAAAGAATAGTACAGATTTCTTTTGATCAAGGATCTTTAAAAATTGAGTATAATAAAGATAAAAATATTTTTATGACAGGACCTGTTTCAAAAATTAATAAATTAAGTATTTCAATATAATGAATTTATTAGAAAAATTTAAATTAGGATTAAATAAAAGTTCTTCCTCTTTATCTGAGGGAATAAATAACATCTTTAAAAAGAGAAAAGTTGATCAAGATATTTTACAAGAATTTGAAGATTTATTAATTGGTTCAGATGTTGGTATTGAAACTGCTCAAAATCTTAAGAATGATTTTGAAAAATTTAGAATAGATAAAAAAATAGATGATCACAAAGAAATTCTTAAATTGTTGGCTGATAAACTTTCTCTAGAACTTCTTAAGTACGAAAAGAATTTAAATGACCTTGGAAATAATAAGTCTGCAGTTATTGTTGTCTCAGGTGTAAATGGAGTTGGAAAGACTACAACGATTGGAAAAATGGGAAAATTTTTTAAAGACAATAACAAGTCAGTTGTTTTTGGAGCCGCAGATACTTTCAGGGCTGCTGCTATTGATCAATTAGAGCTTTGGGCTAGAAAAATAAAAGTGGATATTATCAAATCTGAAACTGGTAGCGATCCCGCGTCTGTAGCTTTCAAGACAGCTGAATTCACCAAAAAAAATCGTATTGATATTGCACTTATAGATACAGCGGGAAGATTACAAAACAAAAAAAACTTAATGGAGGAATATAAAAAAATAATCAATGTTTTAAAAAAAATAGACAATGATTATCCTAATGAAATAATTTTAGTTCTTGATGCTACAACAGGACAGAATGCTTTAAACCAAGTAGAAGAATTTTCTAAAATACATAACTTGACTGGCTTAATAATTACTAAATTAGATAGTACTGCAAAAGGTGGCATAGTTTTAGCCATCTGTAAGAAATACAAATTACCAATAATTGCTGTTGGGATGGGAGAAAAAGAAGACGACCTTCAACCCTTTAAAGCAGATTTGTTTGCAAAAACTTTGCTCTCAATTAATTAATATTTATTTATAAAGTTTTTTATTTCTGAAAGTAAACTATCATTGAAAGTAAGCATGTGATCATCCTCTTCTACCTGTAAAAATTTTTTTGGTTTATTTGCAATTTCAAATAATCTTTTTCCCATATAGAATGGAACGATGTTATCCCTTTTACCATGCATTATCAAAATTGGAGTTTTTATGTTTTTAATTTTTTTTTCTGAATTATATTTATCTTTTAATAACAATTTCACTGGTAGATATGGATAATAAATTTTTGCTGCTTTTTCCATTGATGTGTATGGTGACTCCAAAATGATACTATTAAATTCATTTGATTGACCAATTTCAACCGCAACTCCTGTTCCAAGTGATTCTCCATATAATATAATGTTTTCGGTTGCGACGCCCTTGTCGTTTAACCATTTCACTGCCTTTTTTGCATCTTCATATAGATTGATCTCATTAGGCTTTCCAGAGTTACCGCTAAAGCCTCTCCAAGAAATAATTAAAACGTTCAAGTTTAGTTCATTAAATCTGTTGAGCTTGTATGATCTATTAAATAAATTTCCTGCATTTCCGTGAAGAAATAGAATTGTTTTATATTTTTTTAAATTTTTTTCAATCAACCAAGACTTAAGTTTAATATTTTTATCAACTTCTATAAAAAGTTCTTTGTAATTAAAATTAATAGGATCGTCTAAATAATTGTTTTCACTGGGAAGATAAAGTAATTTTCTTTGATTTACATAAATCAAAGTTAACAAAATCAAATAAATTACTAATGTAGAAGAAATTAGAATATAAATATATTTCATATTGTTTTTATTTTTCTTGCTATATATACACCAGCAAAAACTAATGCACCTCCATAATAATGGAAAGGCAGTAACATTTCTTCAAAAAGAATAATTCCAAATATTGCACCATAAACAGCGAACAAATAAAGCGTGAATCCTGTTAACGATGCACCTAAATATCTTTGTACCTTTGTGTACAAACTAAATGCGATTATACCTGGTGAAATAGCGGCAAACAAAACCCATGCTAAAAAAGTAGAATTGAATTTAGTATCAAAAAATAAAGATTCTTCTAATATGTAAAAAGGAAACAATGAGATGAAACCAAAAAAGGCGATTAAAGTAAATCTTCCCATTAAACTAAATTTACTTTTCCAGTTTAAAAGATAAATTGAATATAGGGCCCAGCCAATTGCAGCACCTAACATCCAAAAATCTCCAGTTGTGAAACTAAAATTTATTAGGTAATTAAAATTACCTTTTGTAATTATGGTGATAACTCCGATCAAACAAATTATGAGTCCTACTATTCTATTTAAACTAATTTTTTCACTAAACAAAAATACCGACAGAATTACAATAAAAACTGGAGATGATGTATATATGATTCCCATATTAGCCATTGTGGTAGACATACCAGCAATAAAAGGGAATGCTCCACAAACTCCACACCCCATTAAACCCAAGAAAAATAAGTTATAAAATTCTTTTTTTAAAAATTTTCTTTTTTTATAAATTTCAGAATAAAAAAAAGGTAATAAAATTAGAAATACAAAAAACCATCTCCAAAAAGCTAATGAGATTGGCGGAACATATTCTACACCGCCTCTTGCAACTATTATATTTGTTGCCATAAATATAGGCTGTACAAATAATAATATATAAGGAAAAAAATTATTATTTTTTGTCGTAGAAGGCTTCATAAAGCATCATGACAATTACTATTCCCATTAGAATATAAACTGGCAAAACGTCGAAGAAACCAATCATCATAGATCTTGTTAAAGTAGTTGCTAATCCAAGTAGAAAAGCAATACATAAAACACATCCGGTAATAGTAGCAAATTTTCTATTCATCTTTACAATTTTTCTCCAACCAATTAGCAGTTCCTAAAAATCTTAAATCATCTAACTTGTCACCAACAAGCTGTACACCTAATGGTAAGTCATTTTCACCGGTAAGTAAAGGAAGTGAAATAGCTGGTAATCCCATATAAGTCCAAATTTTTTGAAAATCCGCACTGCCGGTGGACTTCAAACCTTTGTCTGCAACTCCGCTAGAAGATGGAGTAATAATACCATGGTAGTCCTCAAAAACTTCTTTATATGACTCATAACTTCTTTTCATAAAATCTATGGCATCTGTATATTCTTTAGCTGAATATTTTAATCCTCTTCCAATCGCCTCCCTCATCTCTTTTGAAAGTTTTGTTTTATCTTTATTATAGTAAACCTGAAAATTATTAGCTAAATCAGTTTCATGAATAATTTGGTGATATTTAGGGATTTCTTTAAAATATGAGGGAGTATCAAAGATCTCAATATTTTTTTTAAAATTTTTAATCAAAAATTCAAAAGCTTTTTGAGACTCTTTGCCAATATTTTTCCACTTATCAGTTTTATAAAAGATAAATTTTGGTTCGAAATGTGGTCCTTCATCACAAACTTTAAGCATGTCATCTGCAGCAAAATGAACTGTCGCTGGATCATATAAATCTTTTTTAATTAAAGATTTTGCTAGTAAAGCCACATCTTTAACTGTTTTACCAAAAACTCCCATTGTGTCTAATTTATCAGAACACTTTAGTACTCCACTTCTCGAGATTAGGCCGTAAGAGGGTTTGTAGCCAACTACCCCACAGTAGGAAGCTGGTCTAATTATTGAGCCTCCAGTTTGAGATCCAATCGAAAGATGGGCCATGTGAGATGCAACTACAGCAGCTGATCCACTTGATGATCCACCAGGAGTTCTTGTGTAATCGTGAGGATTGGTTGTTTTGCTAGGATGTATATATGCTAATTCACAGGTTACCGTTTTACCCATAATAATCGCACCAGCATTTTTTAAAAGATTCACTATTTCAGAGTCTTGAGAGCTTGACATTTTTTTCCGAAAAACTGTTCCACATTCTGTTGGCATGTCAAAAGTCCCAATAATATCTTTTACAGCTACAGGTAGGCCATGAAGTGCGCCTAAGGGTTTGCCTGATTTTCTGTATTCGTCTTTTTCTTTTGCTTTTTCCATGAGAAGTTTTTTATCAAAGAATGCCCAAGCCTTGACGTCTTTTTCAAATTTTTTAATTCTTTCTAAATAAGCTTCACAAACTTCGACGGAGGATATTTCACCTTTTTTAATTTTCTCAACTAAATCGTGAGCCGAGGTTGTTGTAATATTTTCCATGGAAAATTAATTTGCAAATAATGTGTCCGGTAACCACAGTGCTATACCTGGAAATAGGTACATTAAAACCATTGATAAAATTACTATCGATAAAAATGGCATTATTCCTCTAAATATTTCCATTAACTCAACATTTTTAGTTTGAACTCCCTTTAAATAATATGCTGACATGGCCATGGGGGGAGTTAAAAATGAAGTTTGAAGGTTAAGTGCAATTAACATGGCAAAGAAATACGGATTAACACCAAAGAATTCTACAAGAGGTAAAAAAATTGGAACAAAAATAATTAAAATTTCTGTCCACTCTAATGGCCAACCTAAAAGAAAAATTATTATCTGTGTAATAACTAAAAACTGCCAAGGTTGTATATTCATAGATTTAAAGAAATGCTCAAATACCTCGTGACCACCTAAATACGAGAATACTGAAGCAAATGTCCAAGAACCAATAAACAGCCACATTATCATTGCAGTTGTTTTAGCTGTAAGAAATACTGACTCTTTGAAGTTTTTCCATTTAAGCGTTTTATAAAAATAAGACAATACTAAAGACCCGAAAGCTCCGACTGCTGCTGCTTCTGCTGGTGTAGCTAAACCCCCAAGAATTGTTCCTAAAACGAGTATAATTAAAGAGAACAATGGTAAAAAAGATACCAGAACCTCTTTTAATATAACTGCTCTTGGTGGTATCTCTTCTGCAGGCGGCTTAGGAGCAAGTGAGGGGTTTAAATAAGCTCTAGTAATCGCATAGAGTATATAAAGACCCGCTAACATTAGTCCTGGAAAAATCGCAGCTGCAAATAATCTTAAAGGTGATAGCTGTGCAATAACAGAGTAAACTATAAGCATAATACTTGGAGGAATTAGTATTCCTAAACAACCACCTGAACAGATAACTCCCGAGGCAAATTTTTTATCATAACCGGCTTTAACCATAGCAGGCCATGCTAGCAATCCCATCAATGTTACAACAGCTCCAATAATTCCTGTTGCTGTTGAAAATAAAGCGCAAGTAATTAATGCTGCCACTGCCATCGAAGCAGGAAGTCCGTGACAAGCTAATCTTATTGCAAAAAATAATCTTGAAACAATTCCAGCTCGCTCTACTAGATATCCCATAAATAAAAATAGCGGGACGGCCGTTAGAACTGTATTGTCCATTACAGTATAAGTATTTTGAACAAATAATTGAAAAATTCTATTATCCAATAAATGCTCCATACGAGTTGGATCAAAATAAGCGTAGTATCCAAAACCAACACCCATTGCCATTAATGTAAATGCAATTGGGAATCCAAGAAGCACTGCAAATAAAAATATTACCATCATTAAAATTGCAATTTCTGGATTAGTTAAATTAAATAACATCTTTTTGATCCTCGTCTTGAGAAGTTCTCATTAAAATTTTTTCAGTTTCTTCTGCTACAACCATCCTTGCAGGCCAGTGGCCTGTTTTTATACATATGATGGATCTACAAACTTCACTTATACCCTGTATAATTAATAAAATACCTGCTGCTGGAATTAAAGATTTCGCCATATAAATCTGTATTTGTGCTGGACTATTCCAGCTTGTCTCTTTAATTTTCCAAGCTAAAGATGCGTATTCATAACCATAAAAAGCAAGTGCGATCACGCCAGGAAAGAAAAAAATAAAATATAATACTAAATCAATATAACCTTGTGTTTTGGGTTTAAAAAGTCTGTAAATTACGTCTCCTCTTACATGAGCTTCAGTTGATAAAGTGTAAGCCCCTGCCATCATAAATATCGCTCCATACATCTGTAAGCTAAAGTCAAAATTCCACAGTGTTGGCGCATTAAAAGCTTTTGCCATGAAAACCTCATAGCATGTTCCACCCATTAAGATTACAATACACCAGGAAAATGCTTTTCCGACTGATGTGCTTAATTGATCTGCAAAAAAGATAAAAGAACGCATAAAAATAAACTATTCCAATTTTTATAAAATTTCCATAAAAAAAGGGGGCAAAAATGCCCCCTCAATTTTTTGAGTTAAATATTAGATTTTAACTTTAGCTAGAGAGCCGAATTCATTCTCATAAGCCAGTTTATAGTTAGGCTGATTCATGAGTAAGTATTTCATAACTCTTTTCGCATAAGCTTTTTGTGAGTTCACAACTTTCTTAAAGAAAGGATCTTTTTTGTTAAAGTCACCTATAACTTTATCCCAACCTTTAAGCTGTTGAGCTAAGATCTCATCAGAAGTTTGATAAACATTTACTTTGTGTTGGTTCATCAACTTAGATAAGTCAGCTGAATATCTCACTAGAGCTTTAAAGTAGTTGTCTGTGTTCGCAGCATAAGCAGCGTTTTTAAGGATTGCCTGGTGTTGAGGACTTAATCCATTAAACGTTTTCTTATTCACTGGAATTTCAAACATCTCTTGTGATTGGTGGAAGCTTCCTAAGTGATAGTGCTTAGAAACATCTTGCATACCAAACTGAGAGTCTGAAGTTGGGTTGTTAAACTCCGCAGCTTCAATCAAACCTGTTTTCATTGCAGGTTGAATTTCACCGCCTGGAAGTTGTCTTACAACCATTCCCATAGCCGTTAAAACGTTAGTAGCTAAACCAACTGTTCTATATTTCATACCTTTAACATCAGACACTTTAGTCACGTTCTTTTTGAACCAACCAAATGGCTGTGCAGGCATTGGCATATGGAAGAAACCAATATAATCAAAACCTACTTTTGCAAGTGTTTCATCATAAAGTTTTCTACCTCCACCGTACTCCATCCATCCCATTACTTCTTGAGATGACATACCGTACGACGGACCTGTTCCGAATAGAGATGCTGCTGGATTTTTTCCATACCAGTAAGCTGTTACCCAGTGTCCCATATCTAGAACCCCAGAACTTACTGCTTGTCCGATCTCTGATGTTTTTACAACTGCACCAACTGGCTGAAGGTCAATTTTTAATTGTCCGCCAGACATGTCGCTAACCATTTTTGCATAGTCTCCTGCCATTTCAAAAAATATGTTAGCTCCTGAAGGCCAAGCTGCTTGCATCTTTAAAGTCTTAGGAGCCCCTAAAGCAATGTTTGGCATTGCTACAGTTGCTGCTGCTGCTGCACCTGTTGCAGCTGCTGCTTTAAAGAACTTACGTCTTGAAGGAGTTTTAACTCCTTTTATTTTTTTAGACATATTTGTCCCCCTTAATTATTAATAATTAAAATTATTAAAACATATTAATTTTTGAGAGTCTCACCAAAATTTAATTAATTTGCGCTTACAACCTTAACTAGAATATAAGAATAAATGTTTAATTTACTTTGTTTTTGCAGCTGCCAGTTTTAAAAAACTCATCGATATTATCTATTGCTAAATTCCCCATAGCAGTTCGAGTTTGTTTTGAGGCACTACCTAAGTGAGGAAGAATAAAAGCACTCTTATGTTTTAAATAGCCTGGATTTAAATTTGGCTCTCCCTGATAAACGTCTAATCCAACAGCATAAACCTTTCTAGAATTAAGTGCTTCGATTAAAGCTTCGTCATCAACGATATCGCCTCTTGCAACATTTGTTACTACAGCTCCAGTAGGTAAGTATTCTAGAGTTTTTTTATTAATCATATTTGTAGTTTCCTTTGTTGCAGGGCAACAAACTGACAATACATCGGCAACACTCATCAAGCTTTTCAGATCCTTATGGTAAGTGGCTCCATTTTCTTTATCTTTGCTGAGTTTTGATCGATTATGATAATGTATTATCATTCCCAAAGATTTTGCAACACTTGCTATTTTTTGGCCTATTCTACCCATGCCTAGAATACCTAATCTTGTTCCTGTCAATTGTTTTCCTATCAGATAATCAGCAGACCATTTCCAATTAGACTCTTTAGCGGCTTCAATTCCTTCGGGCGCTCTTCTGCAGGCACCTAGTATTAATAAAATTCCAATTTCAGCTGTAGCGTCAGTCAAAACGTCTGGGGTGTTGGTTACAATTATATTTCTTTTTTTGGCTGCGTCTAAATCAATATTTCCAAATCCTACTGCAAAGTTTGATAAAATTTTAATACTTTCTGGTAATTTATTAATAGTTGCAGCATCCAATTTATCCGTAAGAGAAGATAAAATTCCGTCACATCCTTCGCTTAGCTTAATCAATTTTTCTTGTGAATGTAACTCATCATTAGAATTAAATTTTGCATCAAAAATTTTACCGGCCTTATCTTCGCAAGATCTAAGTAGTCTTCTAGTTATAAGAATTTTTTTCATTTGGATTGTTAGTTTAAGTCAAAAATCTTGCCAGGATTCATTATATTATTGGGATCTAGAGTTCTTTTTATAGATTTCATTACTGGGATGTTATCTCCATGTTCTTTAATAAGATATTCTTTTTTGTGAAGTCCTATTCCATGCTCACCAGTAATAGTTCCCTTTAGTTCTAATGTCTTTTTAATTAGTAAATCACTGAACTCTCTAATCTTTTTGTAAGTTTCTTTTTTTTGAGGGTCATAGGGCAAAATCACATGAAAATTCCCATCTCCTAAGTGTCCAACCATTGGAGCTCTTAGCCCAAATTTTTTTGTTTCCTCTTCAGCAAAATTTACACACTCAGTTATTTTTGAAATCGGAAGACATACATCTGTTGAATAAACTCTTCCATTTTTAATCAATGCTTTTACTGAATAATAAACGTCCCATCGAGCTTGCCATAATTTGTTTCGCTCTGCTAAATCTTTAGCCCACTTGAAAGAGCTTCCGTTATTGTCATTAGATATTTCTTCGACAACTTTTATATTTTCTTTATTAGATGACTCTGATCCATGGAATTCAAAAAACAATGTTGGTAAAACTTTAAGATCTTTTAACTTCGAGTAGTTAATGCTTATATCCATTTGATCTTTATTTAACATTTCAATCCTTGCAATAGGCACACCGTATTGAATAATTTGTTGTGCAGTTTTAACTGCATCTTCTAATGATTGGAAATGGCAAACCGCACTCATAATACTCTCTGGTATAGGGGATAATCTTAATTGTATCTCAGTGATTATTCCAAGCGTACCTTCTGAGCCAATAAACAAATTTGTTAAATTATATCCTGCTGAAGTTTTTTTGGTTCTACTTCCAGTATTAATTATATCGCCATTAGGAAGAACAACTGTTAAACCTGTAATTACTGTTTTCATGGTTCCATATTTTACAGCCATAGTTCCAGAAGCCGAGGTTGAGGCCATACCTCCAATTGCAGCGTTGGCGCCAGGGTCAATTGGGAAAAAAACTCCGTCCTCTCTTAAGTAGTCATTTAATTGCTCTTTAGTCACACATGCTTGAACTCTACAATCAAAATCTTCAACGTTTACACTTATAATTTTATTCATCTTTTCTAATGAAATAGTAATGCCTTTGTCATTTCCTACAACATTACCCTCTAAAGAGGTTCCTGTTCCAAATGGCACAACTGGAACTTTATGATGATTACAAAGTTTTAAAATTTTTGAGACTTCTTCGTTTGTTTCTGGAAAAACTACTGCTTGAGATAAAACAGGATCAAAAGTGTCCTCGCCTCTAGCATAATTTGACCTTGTCGAGACAGATGTAGAAAATCTGCCATTAAAAATTTTTTTTAGTTCTGATTGAACTTGTTCATTCATAAAAAGAGATATTAATTGAAATTTGAAGAAAATACAGCCTATTTAGCTAGCATTTTTTTTATGTTTTCAAGAGCTTGTGAAATATTAGCTTGCGACGCAGCAAAACTAAATCTTACATAATCTTTTGCAGTCTTTCCGAATGCAGTTCCAGGCACTATGGCAACACCAGCTTCATGCATACATTTTTTTGCAAATTCCGCACCATTCATTCCTGTACCGATAACCTTTGGAAAAGCATAAAAAGCTCCGCCAGGTAAACTACATTCTACGCCTGGAAGATTATTCAAACCTTCATGAATAAGTTTTCTTCTAATTGTAAACTTATTCATCATATGATCTATCGATTCGTCAGAACCATCTAAAGCAGCAATACCTGCAAATTGTGCAGCTGCATTTACACAGGAAACACTATTAATTAATAATTTATTTACATGTTCAACTAATTTTTCTGGCCAGAAACTCCAACCAAGTCTCCATCCTGTCATAGAGTATGCTTTACTCCATCCCTCAAGAACAATTAACCTTTCTCTAAGTTCGGGGTAATTAAAAAATGTTGGCATCTCTTTTCCGTCAAATATTTGTCTACTATAAATCTCATCACTTAAAATAGTAACATGTGGATGTTTTTTTAGTCCTTCTGCCAAAACATCGATATCAGATTTATCAACAAAACTTCCTGTAGGATTATTTGGATTGATTAAAACTAATAGTCTAGTTTTGTCAGTTATTAATGATAAAATTTTTTCTGGATTAAATTTCAAATCTTTATCCTCAGTTAAATCGTAAGGAACAGGTTTTGCTCCTGTAAAGTTTATCATAGACTCATAGATTGGAAATGCTGGTGTCGGATGAATTATTTCTACACCTGGTTCACCAAAACATTGAATTGCATAACTCATCGTTGGCTTTCCGCCTGGCATTATTATAATTCTTTCTGGATCAATATCCTGATTGTATAATTTTTTAATCTTTCTAGTAACTGCTTGTCTGCATTCAAGAATTCCATTTGATAAAACATAACCATGATGGCCATCATCCAAAGCTTTCTTCGCTGCATCAACAATGTGTTGTGGAGTTTTAAAATCTGGCTGGCCTAGTCCGAGGTGTATCATCGGCTTTCCTGTTGCTTCTAATTTCTTTGCTTCAGCAAGCACGCTAAAAGCAGTTTCAGTTCCTAATCTATCTAAACTTTTTGCTAGTTTCATGCCTAATATTAGAATCCTTAATTTCTAATTGCAATATTTTCTTCGCCTAAATCCTCAATTTTTTTTTTGCCTAGCAAAATCATGTCTCTTCTCAATTCTTCCTTCATTCTTTGAAGTATTGTTTCCACTCCTTTTTGACCTCCTGCGCTTAATGCAAAGAGAAAACCTTTGCCAAAACTGCACGCTGTCGCACCTAATGATAGTGCCTTTAAAACATGTGTTCCCCTTCTTATTCCTCCATCAACAATAATTTCTATCTTTCCCCCTACGGCATCAACTATGGTTTTCAATTGATCAAATGGTGATCTTGAACCATCCAATTGCCTGCCTCCGTGATTTGATAACATAATTGCACTTGCACCAATATCAATTGCTCTTTTAGCATCCTCTACTGACATTACACCTTTAAGAGCGAAAGGACCTTTCCATCTTTTTACACAATATTCCGCATCTTTCCAGCTCATAGCTGGATCGTATTGTTCGTTTATGTATTCCATTACACCTTTTGCAATTGAAGAACCTTTTTTTGTAAAATGAGAGACATTTGCTAACTCGAATTTTTCATGAGTTAAATAATTAAATGTCCATTTGGGATGAGTGATAAAGCTCATTAAACTTTTTAAGGTAAGTTTAGGTGGAGTTGTAAATCCCCATCGATGATCTCTTTCCCTGTTACCTGCAACAACAGTGTCTACCGTCAAACACAAAGATTTAAACCCAGAACTTTTACATCTATCAATTAAATTATCCGTTAAGGCTTGATCTTTATGAATATATAATTGAAACATCTTTGGTCCGCCTGAAACATTTGCTATTTGTTCTATAGACGAGGTAGCCATTGTGGACATACTATAGAAAGTACCGTATTTTTCGGCTGCTCTCGCCGATGCCTTATCGCCATCATGATGATAAAGTCGTTGCATCGCCGTTGGAGATAAAAAAAGAGGCATATCTATTTTTGTACCTAACACTGTTGTAGATAAATCAGGCTCACCAACGCTGGCTAAAATGTTTGGAACTAAATCGTATTTTGAGAAAGACTCGGTATTTCTTTTCAATGTAACCTCGTCATCAGAACCGCCATCTATGTAATGAAATATCGGAGCGGGTAAATTTTTTTTTGCTAGTTTTCTGAAATCTTCAAAGTTGTAACAATTCTTAAGACTCATTACCCTCTGAATCTTAAATTTTTTCTACTCAGTTCGCTTATCTTAGTACAACCCATTAGTTTCATATCTCTCTCTAACTCTGCTTTGTACTGACCTAGAGCTCTTTCAACACCAGCTTGACCTGCTGCAGCTAAAGCGTACAAATAGAGTCTTCCGCCAGAACATGCTTTTGCGCCCAATGATAAAGCTTTTAACATGTGGGTTCCTCTATGAATTCCACCCTCACAAATAACATCTAGTTTATCTCCTACGGCATCAACTATTTCAGCTAATTGGTCGAAAGGAGATCTCGACCCATCGAGTTGTCTTCCTCCATGATTTGAAACCATAATTCCAGTACATCCAATGTCTACAGCTCTTTTAGCGTCTTCAACACTCATAACTCCTTTTAATGCAAAATGCCCTCCCCACTGGGCGCAAAGTTTTTCAGCGTCTTTCCAATTCATAGATTGGTCTAACATTGTAGAAAAATAATTTCCTATTGAAGTATTAGTGCTAGTTCCAGCTTCAAGGTGATCTTGTATGTGTGGTAATTCAAACTTACCTTTGGTGAGATAATTTATGCCCCACATTGGTTTTGTTGCGAAACTAAATAAGCTTGCAAGAGTTAATTTTGGAGGAGATGTAAAGCCAGTCCTTAAATCTCTTTCTCTATTTCCTCCTGTTATTGTATCAACTGTTAAAGCCATAACGTCAAATTTAGCAGCTTTAGCCCTTTCCAAACATGAAGTGTTTAACCCTCTGTCTTTGTGAAAATAAAACTGAAACATTTTTGGAGTATCAATCATAGAAGATATCTCCTCCACACTTACTGTTGCTAGTGCAGAAACTCCAAACATCGTATTAAATTTTTGTGCGGCTTTTCCTACAGCTCTTTCTCCATCATAATGAAAGAGTCGTTGTAAAGCAGTTGGTGCGAGGTAAAAAGGCAAGTCTAGTTTTTTTCCAAATATAGTAGTTGATAAATCAACATTCTCTACTCCCCTCAAAACATTTGGCACTAAATCAACATCGTCAAAAGCACTTGTGTTTCTAGCATATGTAACTTCATCATCAGCAGCTCCATCTATATAGTGAAATATTGGACTGGGTAATTTTCTTTTGGCTAGTTTACGAAAGTCACTAAAGTTATGGCAATTTTTTAATGACATATTAAAATCTCGTAGAAAATGTTAATTGCTGATTATCAGTTCCAGGATTAGTGGTTCCCCAATCGTTATTAGATATATGGCTGTAACTGTAACCTAAATTTGAGTCTTTAAAAATATCGAATCCAACTTTAACTTCGCTTTTAAATTCCAATGCACTTCCTAAATCTTTACCGTTTCCTTTATCGTAGTATCCAGGAGTAAAGCTTGGGGAAATATTCATAGGACCTAAACTATATTGCCCTTCAATGCCCGTATAAAGATATAAAGAGTTTTTTCCTGTTATAAAGGCTCCACTAACTGGAGCAATTTTACCTAGAAAGGTATTTCGAAATAAATCGGTATTTCTGTGTTCAACTCCAATTAAAGTAGTTTGGTCATCTCCTTCTTTGTCTATAACATCGAATGTTCCAGTATAAACTGAGATATCCAAATTTTCACTCAACACTATTGTGTGTTTAAAAACAAATAATAATAATATGTATACAAAAAACTTTAATTTCATAACTATAAATTACTACGTAAATTCAAAAATGTATAGTCAGTAAGACAAAATTACTGTTTTCTTCTTTTAAGATATTTGAAAATCAATAATCCACCAAAAACCAAAACTATATAAGGAGAAAACCATAATAAGGAATTTATATAATTAAATTTGGGTTTATAAATAATCCATTCCCCATATTTTTCGGCTAAAAATTCATAAATTTCTTTTTCATTATCCCCTTGATTGATTTTATCTCTTACTACAATTTTAATAGTTTGCGCAAAATCTGAATTGGACTCTGCGATAGATTGTCCTTGGCAGACTATACAACGAAGATTTTTGAAAATTTTTGACTCTAAATTGTTTATCTCTGCAGCACTAAGTTCTAGAAAAAACAAATAAAAAAATATTATTATAAGTTTATTTTTCATTTAATAATTGTAATATATCTTCATAGTCTTTAAAATTTAGAGGTCCAATAAATTTGCTAATAATTTTATGATTATTGTCAATTAAAATACTTTCAGGTACTCCGTAAACACCAAATAAAATAGATTTTGTTCCATCCTTATCACTTAGAGAAAAATCATAGGGGTTTCCTAATTCCCTTAAAAAATTGTTGGCATTTAGTTTTTTATCTTTAAAATTTATACCAACTATTTTTAAATTATTTTCTTTTTTTAAGTTCATTAAAATAGGATGTTCTTTTTTGCATGGAAGGCACCAAGAGGCCCAAATGTTTATTAAATGATATTTGTCATTAGTTAAATCTTGTTTTTTGAACATTTCATCATTGTTAAGAAATAATATTTCAAAATTATCTACACTTTTTCCAACTATTTTTTCGGTACTATATCTTTTGTCAACATTTAAGGCTAAGAAAAAAACTATGATAGCAAATGCTACTAAAGAAATTGAAATAATTTTTAGAAAACTGATTTTCATTTTTTTAAAAAAGTTCTTAGTAAACCTCCACTGGCTGTAAGAAACGCAGCAAACCAGATCCATAACATAAACGGTTTTATTTGAAATTTTACATTATAAAAATCTGATCCATCAATGTTGCTCATGGTTAAATACAGATCTTGTTTAAGATTAGTCTTAATCGCCGACTCAAATGTCAATGTTTGCGGATTATCGTAAATTCTTATTTCAGGATTTAAATTTCTCTGATAGTTTTTTTTAATATCAATAATATTAAAGTTGCCTACTATAGCATTATAATTCTCTCTTTTTTTGATTTTCAAATCTTGAAACTTTATTTCAATATTATCTATTTTTTTTGTTTCACCCACTTTAATATTAAGATCGTACTCTTTACTAAAATTATGGTTTAAAATTATAAACAACATTAAAATTCCAAAACCTGTATGAGATAAAAAACTTGGTAAGTTATAATATGATTTGGTTTTTGAATTTATTATAAAGTCCTTAATTGAGTGTATAATTAGAAATAGTGATGAAATTATAATTAAATTTGATAACAGATCGTAACTTTTAAAAAAAGAGAAAATTAAAAAATTCATAGCACACGATAAAATTAAAATTAAAATCACGGATTTAAAATCATTATATTTTTGTTTTATCCATCTTATTTTAGGCCCGATTGCCATCATTATTAGAAATGGAATAATTATCGGCGCAATTACAGAATTGTAAAAAGGTGGCCCAACCGAAATTTTTGTATCGTAAAGAACTTGGGTAAAAATTGGATAAATTGTGCCTATAAGCACAGTTGCTAGATAAAACATCATAAACCAATTATTACTCAGAATAAATGTTTCTTTGCTGACAGGCTCAAGATAAAAGTTGTCATAAATTTTTCTTTTAAAAAAAATTACGAAGGAAAAAAATATCATTAAAGACAGAAATATTAGTATATACATTCCCCGAGCCGGATCATTTGCAAAGGTATGAACAGAATTTAATATCCCGGATCTAACTAAAAAAGTCCCAGTGACGCTAGATATAAAAGTAATAATTGATAATATTAAAACCCAATTATAAAGATAGTTTCTTTTTTCTAAAACTAATACTGAGTGAGCTAATGCGGTCATACAAAACCATGGTATTAGTGATGCGTTTTCTACAGGATCCCAAAACCAAAACCCACCCCAACCTAATTCGTAGTAAGCCCAAATAGAACCAACAATTATACCTAATGATTGAAAACTCCAGGAGATTAATACCCAAACTTTTATTGAAGAGGCGAAATTTTTACCGTAAATATTAGAAAGTATTGCGGCCATTGCTGCAGAAAAATAAATTGATGATCCAACAAAACCTAAATACAACAATGGTGGATGAATAGCTAAAGCAGGGTCTTGTAAAATTGGATTCAATCCTAAACCTTCTAAGGGAATAGGTAAAATTTTAAAAAATGGATTTGAATTAGAAATTAAAAATACTAAGAATCCGAGAATTAAAATATTTTGTACCAATAAAGTGTAAAGACTATAACTTTTGTTAAACTTATAATTAAATAAAAAAAATAAAAAAGAGAAGATTACCATAATGTTTACCCATAGGAGTAGACTACCCTCATGATTACCCCAAACACCTGCTATTTTATAAAAAATAGGTTTTGCAGTATGAGAGTTTTGATAAACGGCAATAAGAGAAAAATCTGAAAAAACAAATGCAAAAATTAATAATAAAAATGATGTAATAATAAATGTTATTTGAAAAAAAGATAGATAGACTAAGTTTTTTTCAATTTGGATATTTTTTTCTTTAATATTTTGATAAGCAAAATAAATAATTGATAATGTAATAAAAATACTTCCAAAAAGTAAAAAATTTCCCAGATTACTTAGCATTTTCCTTTAATATTTTTTTCATTTGTGGAGGCATGTAATTCTCATCATGTTTAGCCAATATTCTATCAGCTATTAAATATTTTTTATCGTTAAGAATGCCTTCAACTACTGCTCCTTGCTCCTCAGAGAATAAATTTGGAACAGTGCCATTATAAACAACAATTAATTCTTTTTCGTAATCTGTTAAGATAAACCTTATTTCCTTGTTATTCTGTTGAATAGAATTTTTTTTTACCATCCCACCTACTCTAACCATAGAGTTTCCTTCTATTGGACTATTTATAAAAATTTCAGACGGGGTTTTAAAATATAATATGTTTTGTTTAAGATTTAGATAAATAAAAATCAAAAAAGATAAAGTAACCAGGATAATTGAGATGAGAAATAAAAGTCTTTTTTTAATTTTTTTTGTAAGCATTCAAGATGCTTTAGCTTAATTTATTTTGCGAAGCTAAAATGTTGCTAACAACTTTAGATGATTTGGTAATTCTTTTTTTTTGTTTTGCTGGTAATTTTTCCAACTCCATAGCAAATTCTTTTTCATACTTTTTTAAGGTTTTTCTTGTTTTGTAAAAGAGCAAAGAGCAAAAAGTAAAAACTATTAAAAAGGATGACCAGACGTAAAATCCGTATCCTCCCATTTTTAAAAATTCAATAATCATAATCTTTTAATGTTTTGTTTCTTTATTTTAATGATTTCTGTTTTATATTTCATTAGAAAAATTAACGCACAATACAACAATAAAACCAATAACATCAAGAATAATGGAAACAACATACTAGGATGAATGCTAGATGAACCCAAAAATTTAATACTAGCTGGCTGGTGTAGAGTCGACCACCACTCAACTGAATATTTAATAATTGGAATATTTATTATTCCTAGAATTGATAAAATTGACAAAATTTTTGTTAAATTTTCATTATTCTTAAAATATTTTAAAGAAAAAATAAATAAAACGTAGAATAACATTAATACTAACATCGAAGTAAGTCTAGCGTCCCAAGCCCACCAAGTTCCCCAAGTTGGTTTTCCCCATAAAGATCCAGTAACGATTGATAGGCAGGTAAATAACAAACCTATTGGTGCTAAACTTTTTATAAATAAAAATAAGTTTTTTATTTTAAAAATAAAATTTAATATTGTACTTATTGCGATCAGAGAAAAAATTGAGAGTCCAATCCATGCTGAAGGTACATGAACATACATAATTCTTACAGAGTCGCCCTGAAGATAATCGACAGGAGAAATAATCAAAGCAAAAGAAATTCCAATTATTAAAATCACAAAAAAAATTGAATTGATGAATTTAATAAATTTGTCGATATAAACTATTATGTTTCCAAAAGAAAAAAAATCCATTACCAGCTAATTACTACAGTATCTTTTTTAAGGGAAGGTGCATTTTTGCCTAATTGAGAATTGAGAGGGAGTAAGAAGTATGAGTAATCCCCAATTAGGCTTAAACAGTAAAAAAATATATAAATTTTTTGGCCGAGTTTTGAACCAAAAATGTTTTATTTATGGCGGTAGTGTTTAATTAGAAGGTTTAAGATAACTAGTCCCTTTTTTTCCTACAAAAATTTCTTCAATTAATGGATGCTTAATTGGCTCATTAGAGTCATCTATTAATAGATTTTGCTCTGAAACATAAGCCTCATAGGTTACTTCATTGCTTTCGGCAAGAAGATGGTAGAAAGGTTGATTTTTTCTCGGTCTAACATCTTTAGGTATGGACTGATACCACTCTTCAGAATTATTAAATTCAAAATCAACGTCATAGATCACACCTCTAAAATCAAAATGACGGTGCTTTACTACTTCTCCTATTGAAAACTTTGCCGTATTTGTAGACATATATAATACTTAGTAATTTTTAAGTTAAAATCAATATATAAATTTAATATTAAAATAATTTATGTTAGAGTTTTAGTGTGAATAAGTCCTTATTGAAATTTGTCACAGACTTTGGGCCTTTATTAATATTTTTTTACTTTTATAAGACAAGCGGCAATAATTTAAGTATTGCTATACCCCCGCTCATAATTTCAACAATATTAGCAGTAATTATAGTTTATGTAATTGAACGGAAGATACCTTATGTTCCTCTTTTGGGTGCAGCACTTATATCATTGTTTGGTGGATTGACACTATATTTTGATAATCCAATTTTCATATACTTGAAGCCAACAATTATTAATTTAATATTCGCAACTGCTTTACTAATTAGTGACATTTTTTTCAAAAAAAATCTTTTAAAATTATTTCTTAATAATGCTTTCAAATTAAATGATTTTGGTTGGACATTGCTTAACAAACGGTGGGCTTATTTTTTTATATTTTTAGCAATTTTAAACGAGATTGTTTGGAGGTCTTTCGCTCCTGAAAAAGAATATATCTGGGTAAATTTTAAAGTTTGGGGAATTTTACCTTTAACTTTTATATTTACAGCGTTACAATTGCCGTTAATTAATAAATATAAGAATAATGAAGAATATTAGATTAATTGTAGATAATGATAGTAAGGCAAAGCAACCTTATTTTATCAAAAAAGAACTTCAAACTATTTTAAATTTATATGCAAAAATGGTTTCGAATGGGACCTGGAAAGATTATAGCCTTTATACAGGAAATAAAGAAATATCATTCAATATATATAAAAGAGCCTCAGAAAAACCAATCTTAAGAATTCTGAAAAATTTGAAACCTAACTATAAAAATGAGAGGTTTTTAATTAAAGATAAAAACGGTAAAGTTATTCAAAAATCAGAAAACTTAAAATTACTTATTGATAGGACCAGTTTGGGAAAAATTGAATTAATTAAGTAGACTATCTTCTTTGGCCGAAAAGTCTTAAAAGCATTATAAAAAGATTTATGAAATCAAGATAGAGAGTAAGTGCGCCCATTACAGCTTTTTTGCCCATTAGTTCTCCGCTGTCACTTGCTAAATACATATTTTTAATCTTTTGAGTGTCGTAGGCAGTTAGACCTACAAATACCAAAACACCAATTATTGAAATCACAAAATACATCATCGAAGATTTTAAAAATATATTTACTAAAGATGCGATTATGATTCCAATTAAACCCATCATCAAAAATGAACCTAATTTTGTTAAATCTCTTTTAGTTGTGTAACCGTAGATACTCATTGCTCCAAAAGTACCAGCTGTAATAAAAAAGACCCTAGTGATGCTAGTGCCTGTATAAGCAAGAAAAATAGAAGATAGTGAAGCTCCCATTAGGGCTGCAAATATCCAAAATACTGTTTGGGCTTTAGACGCGCTCATTTTTGCAATACCGAAACTCATATAAAAAACCACACCTAGCGGTGCTAACATCACAACCCAAGCTAAACCTGAGTTATATAAAGTGTTACCTAATTGCGTAAGTCCTAAAATTTCTCCGTTCGGACCACTCACTACTGCCATCTTAAACAAAAGCAGAGCTATAAAACCTGTAAGCGCAACTCCAGATGCCATGTAGTTATAAACTTTAAGCATGTAAGCTCTTAAGCCCTGATCAATTATTGCTTCAGATACTGAGGATCTTGATGCTGAACTTTGTTTATTAAAAACCATATAATGAATATAAGAAATTTTATTGACTTTTCAATAGGCAAATTTTCCTTTAAAAAAACATAACTATTATATGAAATTCAAAAAATTAGGCAATACCGATCTAGAAGTGAGCCTTATTTGTCTAGGAACAATGACCTGGGGTACTCAAAACACTGAGAAAGAAGCTTTTGAGCAAATGGATTACGCGCTTGAAAATGAGGTAAATTTTTTTGATACAGCCGAACTTTATTCGGTACCGCCCACACCAGATTCATATGGAAAAACTGAAATAATGATAGGAAACTGGTTTAAGAAAAGAAAAAATAGGGATAAAATAATTTTAGCTACGAAAGTCGCTGGACCTGGTTGTGACTGGATAAGAGGAGGTGGAAACAACTTCTCGGAAAAAAAAATAGGCTTAGCTATAGACGACAGTCTAAAAAGATTAAAAACAGATTATATAGATCTTTATCAATTGCATTGGCCGGAAAGATCTACAAACTGTTTTGGCAGAAGAGAATTTTCTGTTAATGAAAACGAAAGAGATTGGAACGATTTTGAGTCTATTTTAAAAGCGTTAGATAAATTTATTAAAAGTGGAAAAATTAGATATATTGGAATGTCTAATGAAACTCCTTACGGTCTATCAAAATATTTAGAATTATCAAAAAATAAAAACCTTCCAAGAATGATGTCAGTTCAAAATCCATATAGTCTGGTAAATAGGACATATGAAATTGGTATGTCAGAAATATCTATTAGAGAAAAATGTGGATTGCTAGTTTATTATCCTTTGGCTGCAGGTGCACTTTCTGGAAAATACATGAATGGCCAAATGCCAAAAAATTCAAGAATGAGTTTATTTAAAGGATGGGAAAGAATGATTAATCCTTTAGCTATGAAGGCATATGAAGAGTATTCGAAATTAGCAAAGGAAAATAATATTACTATGGTCCAACTTGCACAAGCTTTTGTAAATTCAAGACCATTTGTAACCAGTAACATAATTGGAGCGACATCTATGGACCAATTAAAAGAAAATATTGGGAGTATTAATGTAAAACTAAATCAAGATACGCTTGATAAAATCAATTTAATTCACAATAATAATCCAAATCCTGCACCATAATACAAACCATTGAATTAGATTTTTTTTAGTATAAAAAAGCACTTATGAAATTAAAAACCATAATATATTTTTTATTATTTTATTTTATAGCTTCAAATAGTTTTGCTAATACACCTAAATCCTCCGGTAAGTATAAGAACTGGGAAAGTTTTACGATGATGACTGATAAAGGAAAGGTTTGTTTTGCACAAACAAAGCCAGTAAAAAGAGCTCCTGCAGCGATAAAGAGAAAAGACTCTAGAATATTCGTAACATTTAGACCAAACGAAAATATTAAAGACGAGATAAGTATTACAAGTGGTCATGCCTATAAAAATTCTACTGTTTCTGCAAAATCAGGTAAAAGTAATTTTTCTTTTTTTTCACAAGGAGACTTTGCTTGGTTGCTTGATGAAAATGAGGAAAAAAAATTTATAAAATTAATGAAAAGAGCAACAGATTTGATGATTAAAGGTAAAACAAAAGATGGTGCTGAAACAACAGACCACTATTCTATGATGGGATTTACCAAGGCTTATAACACAGCCAAAAAAGTTTGTAGTTAATGAAAAAAATTGTTTTAGCTTACTCTGGGGGTTTAGATACCTCAATAATTCTTAAATGGTTGCAAATAAATTATAAAGCTGAAGTCATCGCTTATACCTCAAATATAGGTCAAGATTTAAATAAGAAGAAGATAATTCAAAATGCAAAAAGACTGGGTGTTAAGAAAATTATCATTGAGGATTTAAAAAATATTTTTGTTAAAGAATATGTTTTTCCGATGATAAGAGCTCACGCTGTTTATGAAGGTGTTTATTTGCTTGGAACCTCTATAGCAAGACCCTTAATAGCAAAAAGACAAATTGAAATTGCAAAAAAATTTAAAGCTTTTGCAGTTTCACACGGTGCTACTGGAAAAGGAAACGATCAAGTTAGATTTGAACTTGGATATTCTTTTTTTGGTAAAAAAATTAAAGTCATAGCGCCTTGGAGAGAGTGGAAGCTACAGTCTAGATCAGATTTAATTAAATATGCAAAAAAATATAAAATTCCAATTCCAAAAGACAAAAAAGGGGCTCCCCCGTTTTCTGTTGATGATAATTTATTTCATGTTTCGACTGAAGGCAAAGTGCTAGAAAATCCAAGGAACGCGGCTCCAGAATTTATTTTTCAAAAAACTATTTCACCAGAAAAAGCAAAAAATAAAGCGGTTAAAATAAAGATAGGTTTTAAAAATAGCGATCCAATCTCTATTAATGGAAAAAAATATAAACCAGAATTTTTATTAGAAAAATTAAATAAAATTGGAGGAGCAAATGGAATCGGTAGAGTCGATCTTGTGGAAAATAGATTCATTGGTATAAAATCCAGAGGAGTTTATGAAACGCCCGGTGGAACTTTATTGTATTTTGCACACAGAGCGATTGAGTCTGTAACTTTAGATAAAGCCACAATGCATGCTAAAGAAAGAATAATGCCATTGTATGCTGAACTAGTTTATAATGGGTATTGGTTTTCAAAAAAAAGACTGAGTCTCCAAAAAATAATTGATAAAAAAAGAAATCAAGTAAATGGTGAGGTAGTCCTTAAAATTTACAAGGGCAATATTACTATTTTATCAAGAAGATCAAAAAACAATGCTTATTCATTAAAAAAAGTTTCTTTTGAAGAAAACAAAACATTCAAAAAGTCTAAGATTGAGAAATTCATAAAATTTCATTCAAAACAATTACATAAACAATAAAAATTTGTTAAAAGAATATGTATGAATGCAACGATTCGGAATATTCAGTTAGTAGCAGTTTTAATCGTCTTAGCTGCGACGGTCATTGCTTTCTTTCTTGAAATTCATGAAATGTATCAGAACAGGGACATAAGTTTAGCAGATCTGCTTCTTATGTTTATCTATATAGAGGTTATTGGACTGGTAAGATCTTATTGGGAAACAAGATCAGTAAGAATAACGTATCCTATGATCATTGCTATAACTGCTTTGGCTCGATTTATAATTCTTCAAGACAAAGACCAAGATCCAACAAATTTAATTTATATATCTCTTGCAATTTTAATCGTAGCAGCAGCAACTGTCATTATAAGATTTAGAAATAGTAAAATATTAAAACTTGATTCTTCAAGATCTAACGAACTTTAAAACATTCTAAGGTATTGCTAAGTAGACATGCTATTGTCATAGGTCCTACCCCGCCAGGCACTGGTGTAATTGCTTTTGCCTTACTTTTAACTTCATCAAATTTGACATCACCAACAATTTGATCACCTAGTTTATTAATTCCTACATCTATTACAATGCAATCTTTTTTCACCCAATCAGATTTAACTAAATTCGCCATTCCTACGGCAGCAACTAATATATCAGCTCTTTTACATTCTTCTTTAATATCTCTAGACTTAGAATGAAGTACAGTGACTGTGCAATTTTCTCTTAATAAAAGTTGAGCCATCGGTTTTCCATTTAGATTAGATCTACCGATTATTGTAGCGTGCAAACCTTTAAGATCTTCTTGAACAGATTTTATAAGTTTAATACACCCTAATGGTGTACACGGCACGATGGCGTCGTAGCCCGAAGCTAAGTTTCCAACATTTAAAGGGTTAAAACCATCAACATCTTTTTTAGGATCAATTGAATTTATTATTTTTTTCTGACTAATTTGTTTTGGTAATGGTAACTGAACCAATATACCAGTAACCTCTTTATCATTGTTGAGAGATTTAATCTTATCCAATACTTCTTTTTCTGAAACTGTTTCAGGATACTTTATAACTTCAGATTTTATACCCACTTCTTTAGCCTTCTTTTGTTTATTTTTTACGTATATCTGACTTGGTAAATAATCACCTATTAATATAACACTTAACTTAGGAACATCTTTTGTATTTTTGCATATTTTTGTTACTTCATCTTTAATTTTTTTTCTTAATTTTTCAGAGTGTGATTTGCCATCTATAATCATATTAAAATAAACTGGGAGCTAAATATTCAAAAACTAGGTTTCTAAAAAACATCAATGCTAATATTAATACTACGGGTGAAATATCTATCGATCCTAAATTTGGCATATATCTTCTAATAAAATTCAAAGGCGGTGCAGTAAGTCTATATGATACATCAAGGATTGCATAAACAAATCTATTACCTGTATTAAGTATATTAAATGCAACTAACCAACTTAAAACAGCATTAATTATTAAAATCCAAATATAAAGTGTAACAATATTATCAAACAAAATTAATGCAGACTTCATCAGTTTTTCTCCACATAAATTGATGTACTTGGAAATGCAAATGATGCTCCATTACTCTCTACAATTTTTTTAACTTCCACAGCTAATCTTTCTTTTACTTTGAGCCATTCACTCCATTCATTAGTTTTCGTAAAACATCTGACATAGAGGTCTATTGAGCTATCAGAAAATTTATCAATCCTAACTGCGTGTTCAGTGTCATCTCCAATTTTAAAATCTGTATTATTCTCAATATATTTCTCAATTTGATCTCTTATATTTTTTAATTGATCTATTGTAGAATTGTACTGGAGTGTAATTATCCAACTTATTCTCCAATTGGTGGTCTCGCTAATATTAACCACTGCATTTTCAGCGAACGAAGAATTAGGAATTGTTGCAATTGATTTATCAAATTTTCTTATAACCGTTGATCTAAAGCCGATCCTCTCAACAATACCCTCTGTAATTCCTTCAACATAAATCCAATCACCAATTTTAAATCTTTTTTCTACTAAAACTAAAACTCCTGAAATTAAATTTTTAAATAAATCTTGTGCGCCTAAAGCGACTGCAACACCAAATAAACCTAATCCAGCAATTATGGGTGCAATTTTTATGCCCCAAATATCCAATGTTGCTGCAAAACCAAAAAAAATAATTAAAATCTTATTAGCTTTTACAACCCAATTTAACAAGTCTTTAGATAAAAGTTCCTCTACCCTTCTTATTAAATAAGTCAGTGGTTCAACAATTTGGTGAATAAGCCAAAATATTAAAATTGTTATTAAAGAACGATTGATGTTATCTACAAAAACCAACATTTTTCCATCAAATTCCATATATGAACTTGCAACGAAAATTCCTAAAACAATTGGAAGAAATTTAATTGGCCCGGTTGAAGCTTTAACTAAAGCATCATCAAACTTGTTAGTCGTTTTGTCGACATAGTTTTGCAGTCTTTTTAAAATGAAATTTGAAATTAAACCTCTTAATAAGAGGAACAATAAAAAAATTACTATACCTACGCCTATCTGTGTAAAATTAATTCCAGCTATTCCTTGCTGCCAAATTTCAATAAATAAGTTTTTAAAGTTTTCCAGTACATTCATTTTATTTTTTCAAGTTCTATAATTTCATTTCCAGGATTAAAAATTTTGTTATTTTTCCACCCAGCTTTATTAAAAAAATCTACAATTTTTTTACTTATACACATAACAACTGATTGTGTCATCATTGGAGCTAAAGAATAATTAGCGACAATACTATTAAAACTCTCTGCACTTCTTAGTGAATAAACAAATATTACGTTGGGTGGATATTTTTTGATTAAATCAATATTAGCATCATTTAAAGAGGTTATTTTCTCTGAAAAATAGTTAATGATTTTTTTTACTTTAAATCCCTCTCTTCCAAGTTCCTTATCTAGCTCTAAAGTTATTTGATCCCCACAAATATAGGCTAATTTATCATTCGTCTTGAGCTCTTTAGAATTAATAATTAAATTTTTTAAAGCGTTAACATTTCCACTTGCTGATATTGTTTTTGTAAATCCACTTAATCTTGCAATTTTTTCAGTAACTGAACCTACACAAAAACATTTAATGTTTTTTTTTTCTCCATTGATATTTAAATTTCTTACTGCATTTGAGCTTGTAAAAACCAGTGCGTTATAATCTTCTATATTGATTTCTTCTATATTCGCTTTTTTGATTTTTAAAGTTGGTACATGCATAATTTTGTGTCCTAAACTAAAAAGTTCTTGCATTAAATTTTCAGTATCATTCAATGGTCTTGTTAAAATTATATTCATCTTTTTTTTTTATATTTGCCCTCAGATTGTTTTAATAAATCTTTACCAGCAGAAATTCCAAGTTGTTCTGGAAATTTTTTATCTCCACTTTTTTGTACCGAAAATGATTTGAGGCCATCATCTGAAAACAATTGTGATATTATAGTAATATTGTTTTTATCTATATTTGCATAAGCTCCCACTGCTGTGTGGCAATCTCCTCCAATAGTCTTTAATAAACTTCTTTCTGTTAGCGCGCAAATTTTTGTATTTTCATCATTCATTTTTTTCAAAATTTTTAGATTTTCAAAGTCATCTTTTCTACATTGAACGGCTATAACTCCCTGACCAGCTGAGGGAATGATTTTTTTCTCTGAAAATATTTCTTTAATCTCTTCCTCAAGATTTAATGTTTTAATACCTGCTAAGGCTAGAATAATACCATCATACTCACCTTTTTTTACTCTCGAGATTCTACTATCAATATTTCCTCTTATGTTTTTGCAGGTTATATTTTTGAAGTATAATTTGAATTGAAGTTCTCTTCTTTTTGAACTTGAACCAATTGTAAGCTTATCACTATTAAGTGATTTATCTTTTTTAAGAACTATAACATCTCTTGGATCGTTTCTTTTCAAATATGCACCTATAATTAAATCGTTTTCCTCAAAAGAGTCCATGTCTTTTAATGAGTGTACTGCAATATCAATTTTTTTTTCAGATAATTGTCTTTCGATTTCTTTACAAAAAATATTTTTACCTCCGATATCGGAAATCTTTTTATCATGAAATATATCTCCAGAAGTTTTGATGGTTTGAATATCAATTTCCATTTTTTGATCTGACACTGAGGAAAACAACTTTTTTACTGTTTCAGCGTAAGAAACTGAAAGTTTACTGCCGCGTGCACCAATTATGATTTTTTTATCCATTTAAGTATTTTAAAGTTTATTTTATAATATCCAATCTTATGGGAAAAAAACTAATTTTTTTAGGTATTGAAACTAGCTGTGACGAAACAGCGGCCTCAATAGTTCAAGAAAATTTAGATGGTACTGCAAAAGTTTTGTCATCTGTTGTCTCGAGTCAAATAAAGGAGCATGAAAAATTTGGAGGTATAGTGCCAGAACTAGCAGCCAGATCTCATGTTGAAAATATTGACTTTATAATCTCAAAAGCTCTTAAAGACGCTAAAATAAAGTTTGAGCTAATTGATGGTGTTGCTGCTACAGCTGGACCAGGTCTAATTGTCTGTTTAACAGTTGGATTAAATATTGGTAAGGCTATAGCAGGATTTAGTGAAAAACCATTTGTGGCTGTTAATCATCTTGAGGGACATGCTCTGAGCCCAGCATTAAGTAATAAAATTAAATTTCCTTATTTGTTGCTATTAATTTCTGGAGGTCATTCTCAATACTTAATTGTTAAAAATGTAAACGAGTATAAACAAATAGGTACCACAATAGACGATGCTTTGGGCGAAGCTTTTGATAAAACAGCAAAGATGTTAAATCTTGGATATCCCGGCGGTCCGGCTGTTGAAAAATTTGCAAAACAAGGAGATAAAAATTTTTACAAATTACCGGAGCCCATAATAAATAGAGCGGGATGTAATTTATCTTTCGCAGGATTAAAAACAGCAGTTTTACTTCAGTCAAAGAAAATTAAAAATGATAAAAAACTTAAATTAAATTTAGCAGCTTCGTTTCAAGAAACTATAATTAAAATTCTTAAAAAAAAAACTGAAGTTGCATTTAAAGAATTTAAAAAATTTTCTCAAAAAGAAAAAAATATATTTGTAGTTGCTGGAGGTGTTGCTGCTAACCAAAGCATCCGAAGAAGTTTAAAACAACTATCAAAAAAAAATAATTTTGAGCCAATTTTTTCTGATCTTAAGTTTTGTGGGGATAATGCGGCAATGATCGCTTGGGCAGGAATACAAAGATATAAAAAAGAATTAACAGACAATTTAAATGTAGAGCCAAAATCAAGATGGCCACTGGATAAACTCGCTCCTTATATGAAAGGCCCAGGACTAAAACTTTGAAAAATTACTGGTTGATAAAATCTGAGCCATATGTTTGGTCTATTGATCAACAAAAAAAAGCTGGTCATAAAGGAGCTACTTGGGATGGCGTTAGAAATTATCAAGCTGCTAATAATTTAAGAAAAATGAAAATTGGAGATGAATGTTTTTTCTATCATTCGAATGAAGGAAAGGAAATTGTAGGAGTAGTGTCAGTCATTAAAAAAGCTTTTATTGATAAAACTGATAAGAAAAAAAAATTTGTTGCTGTTCAGGTTAGGTTTAAAAAAAAGTTAAAAACTCCAGTTTCATTGGAAAATATAAAAAAAACAAAGCAAATTTCGCATTTACCTTTAATAAAACAAAGCAGATTATCAGTAATGCCTATTGATTTTAAAAGCTGGAAAATAATTTGTAAGATGGGTAAAATCTGAGAAAAAAAATAAAAAAGGTTTGTCGTGGCTAGAAGATCAAAAAAAAAGAATAAACGGAAAAAAACTAGATCGAAAAAAAAATCTAGAAGAATAAAAAGACTTAAAAAAAAAGTAAGAAAAATTAAGTCTTCAAAGTCTAGAGGTGGAAGATCTAAAAAAAGTATCATTGTAAAAGATGAAGAGGGAAATTCAGTTATAAAAGTTTCAGAAGCTTGGTCTAATCAAGCTTTAATAAATAATTCTAAATACAAAAAAAAATATAATTTATCGGTAAAGGAAAATGAAAAATTTTGGAAAAAAGAAGGAAAAAGAATTACTTGGATTAAGCCATACACTAAAATCAAGGATGTGAAATATAGTAAGGATGAAGTAAAGATTAAATGGTTTTACGATGGCACTTTAAATGTTTCAGCAAATTGTATTGACAGGCATTTAAAAAAGAATGGTAAAAAAACTGCAATAATTTGGGTAGGAGATGATCCTGCAGATACCAAAAAAATTACTTATAAAGAATTACATAAAAATGTTAGCAAGGCTGCAAATGCTCTTAAAAGTATTGGAATACAAAAGGGTGACAGAGTAACTATTTATTTAACAATGATACCCGAGCTTGCATATACAATGCTTGCATGCGCAAGAATAGGGGCAGTTCATTCAATAATTTTTGGTGGTTTCTCACCAGACTCAATTGCAACAAGGATTAATGATTGCGAGTCTGATTATTTAATTACTGCAGATGAAGGTGTAAGAGGAGGAAAAATAATTCCTCTTAAAAAAATAGCTGATGAAGCTTTATCTCAGTGTCCTAATGTAAAAAAATGTATAGTAGTTAAAAGAACTGGAAATCAAGTAAGTTGGGATGATGAGCGAGATGTTTCTTATGAAGAGCTAATAAACAAAGTGTCAGCTAAATGTGACCCGGAAGAAATGGGCGCTGAAGATCCACTATTTATTTTATATACTTCGGGTTCTACAGGAAAACCTAAAGGTGTGCTTCATACTTCAGGTGGTTATTTAGTTTATGCATCAATGACCCATCAATATATATTTGATTATAAACCTAAAGATATTTATTGGTGTACGGCTGATATAGGTTGGGTAACTGGACACAGTTATATAATTTATGGACCTTTATCTAATGGAGCTACAACAATTATGTTTGAGGGTGTTCCAAATTATCCAGACAGCTCAAGGTGGTGGCAAATCGTGGACAAATACAAAGTAAACATTTTTTATACGGCTCCTACAGCCATCAGAGCTTTAATGAGAGAAGGTGATCAACCAGTGAAAAAGACTAGCAGAAAATCATTAAAATTACTTGGTACAGTTGGGGAACCTATCAATCCAGAAGCTTGGATGTGGTACTACAAAACAGTAGGCGATGGACGTTGTCCAATTGTCGACACTTGGTGGCAAACTGAAACAGGAGGAATTTTGATTGCTCCTCAACCCGGTGCGATTGACCTTAAGCCAGGATCAGCGACGAAACCATTTTATGGAATTAAACCGGTAATCGTGGATGAGGCTGGAAAGGTTCTTAAAGGAGCATGTAAAGGAAGATTATGTATGTCTGCTTCATGGCCAGGGCAAATGCGAACAGTTTACGGTGATCACAAAAGATTCATAGACACATATTTTTCTCAATTTGATGGCAAATATTTTACTGGAGACGGATGCAGAAGAGACAAAGATGGTTATTATTGGATAACAGGAAGAGTTGATGATGTAATTATTGTTTCTGGACATAATTTGGGAACTGCAGAAATAGAGAGTGCTTTTGTTGCACATCCTAAAGTAGCAGAAGCTGCTGTGGTTGGTTATCCTCATGATATAAAAGGAAATGGTTTGTATTGTTACGTTACATTAAATGCAGGTGAACAACCCGACGGTGACCTTGAAAGAGAGCTTAAACTTTGGGTAAGAAAACAAATTGGACCTATAGCTACTCCAGATTTAATTCAATTTGCCCCTGGCTTGCCAAAAACAAGGTCGGGTAAAATAATGAGAAGAATTTTAAGAAAGATCGCAGCTAATGAGTATAACGAATTAGGTGATACTACTACTCTTGCGGATCCATCTGTTGTGGAGTCTTTAGTAGAAAATAGACAAAATAAAGATTAATCATTTAAATTTACTGGAATTTTTTCTAAGTCAGCAACTACCAACATCCACTTATTTTTAATTGAATTAATCACGATTTCTTTATCTAATTCTTTTAACTCATCAGCAATCGGCGCCCAATGAAATAATGCATTGCAACTATTAGTAAAAGGGTTTTTATCTGAATATTCTTTTATATTAAAAGTATTTAATTTTTCTTTAAACTTTAATTTATATTTTTCACAAATTTCATTTGTAAGTCCGTTTGTAATTTCATTTTCTAAAATAGTAGTATAAATTTTATTTGGATCCAAACCATCAATATTATATTTTTTATTTATAAAAGATATTGAGTAAAAAGTTAAATCTGTGACTGCCTCAGAAAAAATATTCCATTTAGCTTTGTTTACTGACTCCACAAACACATCGTCTGTGAACATCATATATTGTTTTAAACCCATTCTAGTTTTTAAATAACCGTAAAGTGTAGATTGTGTAACAAAAGCAGATTTTTCTTTTATAAAAATCTTTAAATCATCTTCGCTATTAATCTTTAAAAAGTTTTTGCTAATTTTTTCATATGGAAACAGATAATCCCTTACTGCTGATATGACCTCAGATATTGCTTTTAGATTCAATTTCAAGTTGTATGCTTTTTTGTCTCTTTTTTTTTCCTTATTTTAAGCGATTTATAGCACTTCAAAATAGGTTTTTTAACTTTTAATTACTCTCAAAATAGGTAGGATCTCAACCATTAAGTTACGTTAACGTAAATATAGGGGGAAATATGTCAAATAAAGAAAAACATTGGCAGAAAACCAAGGGTCACATGATAATGACATTGTGTCTTTGGGCTTTCTTCTCAATGGTAATTTTCCTTTTTGGATATGAAATCAATTCAATGAGCTTTCTAGGATATCCGTTAGCTTATTACATGACGGCACAAGGATCACTTCTTGCGTTCGTTATCATTATTTTCTGGTTTGCAAACAGGCAAGAAAAAATTGATGAAGAATTTGGTTTCGGAGAGAAGGAGGATTAATGTTTAAAGGTGGATTTATACAAAACCTTCCTAAGATTTATGGTTTGTATACCGGAGGCTTTATAGTTTTCATTTTGATGATGGCTATTGCAGAACAAGCCGGTGTAACAGCAAAAACAATTGGTATTTTGTTTGTTGCATTTACCGTGGCGATATATGCCTTAATTGGTTATTTATCTAGAACGGTACAGGTAGACGCATACTATCTTGCAGGAAGACAAGTCCCAACAGTGTTTAATGGAATGGCGACAGCGGCTGACTGGATGTCAGGTGCTTCGTTCGTAGCATTAGCAGGTGGTGTTTACTTTGGTGGTTATAGTTATATGGCCTTCTTAGTTGGTTGGACAGGTGGTTATGTGCTTGTATCAACTTTATTAGCACCATACTTAAGAAAATTTGGATGTTACACAGTGCCAGATTTTATAGGAACAAGATACGGTGGAAACGGAGTACGTTTCTGTGCAGTGTTAGTTCTTGTATTAGCTTCTTTCACTTATGTGACAGCTCAGATAAATGCTACAGGAACTATTGCTGCTAGAGCATTAGGTATTCCGTTTGAAGCAGGTGTATGGGTAGGTTTAGTTAGTATCTTACTATGTTCAATGTTAGGTGGAATGAGAGCCGTAACATGGACACAGGTTGCACAATATATCGTATTGATTATTGCTTACCTAATCCCAGTATTCTGGATTAGTAACAAAATCGGTGCAGGTGTATTCCCACACTTAATGTTAGGTGATGAGGTAGCAAGAATAACTGAACTTGAAGGTCAATTCGGATTAGCAAAAAATAGTGCCGCTGACATGAAAGCAGCTGGTGTTCCAGGTGGATTAAAATCTATCGCGGTAGCACATGCTGGAGTAGGTGCAGGTGGAATGGCTGTATGGAAATACATATCGCTAGCTATCTGTATGATGGTTGGAACTGCGTCGTTACCTCATATCTTAATGAGATACTTCACAACTCCTTCTGTAAAATCAGCTAGAAAATCAGTAGCTTGGTCGCTATTCTTTATTTTCTTGCTTTACTCTTCAGCTCCGATGCTTGCGACTTTGTCTAAAATTTCATTAATGGATCCAAACTTACCGACAGGTATTATTGGAAAATCTATTGCTGATGTACAAAGTATAGAGTGGGTCAAACAATGGTCTTCTCAGAAGCAAGTGTTTATTGCTGACTTTAACGGTGACGGCATACTACAGTTAAACGAGTGGTTCATGAGAACAGGTGTAGTGGTTCTTGCAACTCCTGAAGTTGCTGGATTACCATACGTAATCTCTGGACTTGTAGCTGCCGGTGGTATGGCCGCTGCGATGTCAACTGCAGACGGGTTAATTCTTGCGATAGCAAACGCATTATCACATGACGTTTACTACAACATGATTGATCCAAAAGCGGATGTTAGAAAAAGATTAATAGTTGCACGAGTACTATTAGTCGTAATTGGTGCCGCTGGTGCATACATTGCATCAATGCGAATCACTAGTATCCTTGGAGCAGTTGCATGGGCGTTTGACTTTGCGATGTCAGGCTTATTCTTCCCACTTGTACTTGGAGTATGGTGGAAGAGAGCTACTAGAGAAGGTGCGATAGCAGGTATGTTATCTGGTCTCGCAGCTGGAACAGCTTATCTAATTTATGTATATCCTAAGTTTTTGGGTAACCCTGCATGGTTAGGTATTGACCACTTAAGATTTGGTCTAATTGGAGCTCCAGTATGTTTAGTAGTTATGGTTGTTGTAAGTTTAATGACCAAAGCTCCTGATGCTGCAACACAAAGAATGGTAGATGAAGTTAGAGTTCCTAGCGGAAAATCTATTCTTGGTAGAGCGCACTAAGGAAAAAAATTAAATCATTTAAAAGGGGCGATTTATTCGCCCCTTTTTTTTTGTCTCAATAATGATAATGTAAATCATGCCTATTTGGGTTTACGTTTTAGACTATATTTTGGGAATAGTGATGTACACTTTAATTGGAAGAGCGGCTATGAACATCTTTCAAAGGGAAGATTCCAATTTCTTCTTTATGAGAATTTTCGTAAAGTTTACAAATCCGGTGTTAAAGGTTTTTGATAAAATCACGCCTGAATTTTTAGCTAGACCAATTGTTCCATTATATGTTGCATTTTATTTCTATTTAATAAGATTTTATTTAATGCCATGGTTATTAGGGTATGGGTCTATGGGTATGTTGTCTTTTCCTATAGATCATGAATTCTCTAGAGAACTATACAGATTATTTAGCCCAGATAAATAATTTTTTTGACAAGATTGTTATATAAAATATAAATAAAATATATGTCATCTAATATAAAGATTTCACCTTCAATCTTGTCAGCTGATTTTAGTAAACTTGGTGAAGAAATAATTTCATTAGACAAAGCTGGAGCTGATTACATACATGTTGATGTAATGGACGGGCACTTTGTTCCTAATATTACTATTGGGCCAGAAATTATAAAAAAATTAAGACCTGTAACTAAAAAAACTTTTGACGTTCATTTAATGATTGAGCCAGTAGATAAATACATAAAGGACTTTGCTGATGCTGGTGCAGATATAATTACTTTTCATCCGGAGGCAACTCCTAGCACAGAAGAAACAATCAATTTAATTAAAAAATTTAATAAAAAAGTCGGTTTATCACTAAAACCTAAGTCAAATATAAATTTAGTTGAAAAGTATTTAAAAAAGATAGATTTAATTTTAGTCATGAGTGTGGAGCCAGGATTTGCTGGTCAAAAATTTATGCCAGATGTTTTGCCAAAATTAAAAAAACTCAAAGAGATAGTTTCTAGTGAAAAATTGAAAATAGACCTGGAGATAGATGGTGGTATAAATTTTGAAAATTCTAAAGATGCAATTAATGCTGGCGCTAACGTTTTAGTTTCAGGTTCCACTGTTTTTAAGCAAAATAACGGGAATTTAAAAAAAAACATTAGCTTATTAAGATCGAGTTAACAATGATCAGTCTTAGAACTGCTTATTACTACATTCAAGCAGTTAAAATTAATTTAATTAAGATTTTTAAAAAAATTTATTTTAAAACAGGATTTTATAAAAAATCTTTAGCATCAAAAGTTCCAAGCCAATTTTTTTTCTTCCCTAATCCTTTTTTAATGTCTTGTTTCTCAAATTACAGAAAGTTTGCCTTTCAAATTAATGATCTGGATCCTAATAAATTTTGGGAACAGAATTATTCATATAAAGAAAAAAGTGAGCTTCACAATTTTCTTTGGTTAAGTTCAATCGATCGTAAAGATGACTCTTATACTCTTAGAAAAATTATAACTTTATGGAATCTTGATAATCTTAAATATAAACAGCACATTTGGGAAACAAGTGTAATTAGTAAAAGATTAATGAGTTGGATTTTAAATGCTGATATAATTCTTAAAAATTCTAATTTTGAATTCAAAAGAAATTTCATTGAATCAATTATCATTCAAACAAATCATTTAAAAAAAAATTTTAAATATGAGGTTAACCACCAGAAAAAAATTGAGGTTATCACTGTTTTAATTTTATCTGGATTAGTTTTTAAAGAATATGAAGAAAATTTTCAAGTTGGCTTAAAAGAGTTAGAAAAGTTAATTGAAATATTTTTTGATAGTAATGGCTTTCCTTTAACTAGAAGCCCAGATGATTTATTAAATTATACAAAATATTTTCTATTGATAAAAGAAGTTATCAAAGATGCTCAAAAATATGTTCCTGATACTTTAGAAAGCACGCTCGAAAAAAATTTAGAATGTTTAAAACAGATAACTACTCCAGCCAACTCACTCCCATTATTTAATGGTTCCATAGAAGGGGATTTAACCAATTTTTACGATTATTTAAATCACTTTAAAATTAAAATTAAAATTAAAAAATCAAAGATAAATGCAGGAAACATTCATGTCCTTAAAAATAAAAAAGACACCATTTTTTTTGAGGCAGGAGCTCCTCCAAAGAAAAATTACTCATCTTGTTATCAGTCTGGGCCCTTGTCTTTCGAGTATTTTTTTGAAGATCAAAAAATAATTACTAATAGTGGGTTTGGAGTAAATATTTCTAATAAAGCCAGACTTTTGAGTCGATTTACATCTTCTCAATCAGCATTATGTTTAAATGACACATCTATTGTGGGATTTGAAAAAAATAGCTTAATGAATAAGGCTTATGGATTTTTAATAAAAAGAAATTTTAAAGTCTCTAATTTAGAAAATACAAACAACTCCAATGAAATTCGAATTGGAGCTGGACATGACGCCTATTTTACAAATCTTGGCTGCTTACACAATAGAACAATTAGTATTGATAAAATAAATAATAAAATTGTTGGCCACGATAAAATAACTCGAAAGAACTTAAATGCAAAAATTAAGTACGATATACGTTTTCATCTATACCCAGGTCTCACAGCTGTTCAGACTATAGGTGGAAGCACATTACTTATTCAGATAAATAAAAATAAAGCTTTGTTATTCTCCTCCAATGAAAACAACTTAAAAATTGAAAAAAGTATTTTTTTTGGAGCCCAGAAAGTGTTAGATAACTATTGTATACTTATTTCTGGAATCATGGAAAATAATGAGAAAAACATTAATTGGGAAATAAATAAAAAAATATAAAATGAGTAAAATAAAAAATGCTCTGATATCAGTTTCTGATAAAGAAAACCTTAAAGCTGTTTTAAAGACTTTAAAAAAAAATAATATAAATATAATTAGCTCTGGGGGCACGTTTAAATCAATAAAAAAATTTGGTTTTAAATGCAAAGAGGTTTCAGAATATACTGGATTTGATGAAATGTTGGATGGAAGAGTTAAGACCTTACACCCTAAAATTCACTCCGGAATTCTTTTCAAAAGAGAAAAAAAAAATCACAGAAAACAAATGCAAAAAAAACAATTTGAGCCTATTGATCTGGTGATAGTTAATTTTTATCCATTCGAGAAAACAATTAAGGGAAATGCAAGTAAAGACAAAATTATTGAAAATATTGATATAGGCGGACCCAGCATGGTTAGGTCGGCTGCTAAGAACTCGAAAGATGTAACAGTTATTACTGATATAGAAGACTATTCACAATTAATTAAAGAATTAAATAAATTCAAAGGTAAAACATCATCTGATTTCAGAAAGAGAATGGCAAGTAAAGCTTTCGGCTTAACTGCGTATTACGATGCTGTTGTTTCAGAATGGTTTAACAGAGATATTGGTTTAAAGTTTCCTGAAAGAAAGACTTTCTTTGGAAAAAAAATTAGTCAATTGAGATATGGTGAAAATCCACACCAGAAAAGTTCTATATATATGAGCAGTCTTAAAAAGAACGATATTAATTTGCAACAGTTAAGCGGTAAAAATTTAAGTTACAATAATTATAATGATATATTTGCAGGACTAGATATATTGATTTCGAATTTTATCTCTCCATCAACAGTAATTATAAAACACGCTAATCCGTGTGGAATATCTTCAAATAAATCTGCACTTCAATCTTTTTTAAATGCTCAAGCTAGCGACCCTATAAGTGCATTTGGAGGAATAGTAGCTTGTAATTATAAAATTAACAATAAAATTGCAAAAGAGATTAATAAAACATTTTTTGAGGTAATTTTAGCAAAAGGTTTTGATCAAGGGGCTTTGAAAATATTTAAGAAAAAGAAAAATATGAGAGTTATTGATATTTCAAGGTATGATAATGAGGCTAAAACGACGGTTAAATTTTTTGATAGCTCTTTTCTCATACAAGAAAAAGATGAAATAGTTTTTGATAAAAAGAATTTAAAATGTGTAACAAAAAATAAACCTTCCAGGGAGGAGCTTAAAGATATAGAATTTGCTTTTAGAGTATGTAAATATGTCAAATCTAATGCAATTGTGATTGTTAAGGATGGTTCAACTATCGGTATTGGTGCTGGACAACAAAATAGGCTAGACAGTTGTAGGATAGCAACTCAAAAAGCAAGAAAATTTCAACCTAAAAATCTTATTAATTCAATAGCTGCATCGGATGCCTTTTTCCCTTTTGCTGATGGAATTAAAACTTTAATAAATGCTGGAGTAAAAACTATCGTTCAGCCGGGTGGTTCAATAAGAGACAAAGAAGTTATTGAGGCCGCAAACAAAGCTAAAATTAAAATGGTGTTTACTGGAATAAGACATTTTAATCATTGATTAAATTTTATCAATTTTAGCTGCTAAAATAAAATCACTTTCTGCCAAACCTTTTATAGCATGTGTTGAAATTTTAATTTTAGCATACCCCCAACCAAAAGTAATATCTGGGTGATGACCTTCAATTTCTGCGATTTTACCAACATTAATTACAAATTTTTCACTCTCCACATAATTGTTAAATTTAAAATTTTTTTCTATGTAATAATTTTTGTCTTTGTCTTTTAATACATCCCATCCATCTATTTTTTTTAAATATTTATGAATTTCATTAATATCAAAAGCTGGGATACCCCCCTCGCAAGGTACACATTTTTTGTCTGCTAAATCTTCCATGACTGTTTTTAATCTTTTATTAGTTTATATACCATATTTAATTTGGAGCGGGCAAAGGGACTTGAACCCTCGACCTTCTCGTTGGCAACGAGACGCTCTACCACTGAGCTATGCCCGCTTGTTCTGTTAACATTGAAAGTATTAGCTTTTTTGAAATTTAGCAAGTGACAAAATACTATTGTCTATGTCAAATACTGTATTCCTGCGAATAAAGCTTCTACAAAGATTAAGCAATTTAAAAGATAATACTCGACATATTATTACAAATTGACAGTTCTAATTTATTAATTCTATAATTAAGTTATGGACAAAAAATTTCCAAAACAAATACCTGTATTCCCTTTAAGTGGTGTAATTTACTTTCCTAAAACTAATTTACCATTGAATATTTTCGAAGAAAGATATTTAGAGTTAGTTAATGATTGTTTTAGAAGTAATAAGCTCATGGGTATGGTGCAATCAAAAAAAGAAAATAGCTCAGTTTACAAAGTTGGTTGTCTAGGCAAAATAAGTGATTATCAAGAAACTTCCGATGGTAGAGTATTAATAAATTTAACTGGGATAACTAGGTTTGAAATTACAAAAGAGATAAGCAATCAAAAAAAATATAGAGAGTTCGAAGTTGATTACAAAAAATTTCATAAAGATGTACTCGACTCTGAAAAAATATCCCTTGTTTATGATAATTTTAAATTTATGGAAAAAATTAAAAAATTTTTCGAGAAAAATGGCCTTATGATAAATTGGAAAGAATTTGAAAAACTTGATGAGGCACAAAAGATTAATACACTTTCTATGATTGCCCCGATTTCAAACGAAGAGAAGCAAAAACTACTTGAAACAATAAGCCTAGGTGAAAAGACAAATACCCTACTAAATATAATTGAGTTTTACTCTTATGAAAATTCGTCAGACAATGAAACAATACAATAAGTTATTAACTTATAAAGTTTAATTTGATTTATTCATTGAATTAAAGAAATCTGAATTATTTTTTGTATCTTTAATTTTTGATATTAAGAATTCAATACCATCCATAGTTCCCATCGGGCTTATAATTCTCCTTAAAACATTCATTTTTGATAAATCATCTTTTTCAAATAAAAGCTCTTCTCTTCTTGTTCCAGACCTTGTTACATCTAAAGCTGGGTAAATTCTTTTATCTGCAACTTTTCTATCTAATATTAATTCTGAATTTCCAGTTCCTTTAAATTCCTCAAAAATGACTTCGTCCATTCTGCTTCCTGTGTCTATTAAAGCGGTTGAGATAATTGTAAGTGACCCTCCTTGCTCTACATTTCTTGCTGCTCCAAAAAATCTCTTCGGTCTCTGTAATGCATTAGCATCAACCCCTCCAGTCAGAACTTTTCCTGAACTTGGTACAACCGCATTGTAGGCTCTTCCAAGCCTCGTGATTGAGTCCAACAATATGACTACGTCTTTCTTATGTTCTACAAGTCTTTTGGCTTTTTCTATTACCATTTCAGCGACTGCAACGTGTCTTGAAGCTGGTTCGTCAAAAGTGGATGAGACCACTTCACCTTTTACAGATCTTTGCATGTCTGTAACCTCTTCGGGTCTCTCGTCAATAAGTAAAACCATCAAATAAATCTCCGGGTGATTAGCGGTGATGGATTGCGCAATATTTTGTAAAATTATAGTTTTACCAGCTCTAGGAGGAGAGACTATCAAAGATCTTTGTCCTTTACCTATTGGACTCACTAGATCTATTAACCTTGCAGTATTGTCAGGTTTTTTCTCTACCTTAATGCTCTCAACTTCTAATTTAATTCTTTTATTAGGATATAAAGGTGTCAGGTTATCAAAAGCAATTTTATTTTTGCCTTTTTCTGGTTCATCAAAGTTAATTTTATTTACTTTTAATAAAGCGAAATATCTTTCTGCGTCTTTGGGAGCTCGCACTTCTCCTTCAACTGTATCGCCAGTTCTTAATCCAAATCTTCTTATTTGACTCGGGCTAACATATATATCGTCTGGACCAGGTAAATAATTGGACTCTATTGCTCTTAAAAAACCAAAGCCATCTTGTAAAACTTCAAGCACGCCTGTGGCACTGATCTGCTCGTTTTTCTCTGCTAGTTTTTTAAGTATTGCGAAAAGTATCTCTTGCTTCCTTAAGGTACTTGGATTTTCTATTCCAAGTTTTTCCGCTTGAGAAATCAAATCAGCTGGGCTTTGTTTTTTTAGTTCTTGTAAGTTCATTTAATTGATTGAATTTGAGGTAAGTAATATAAATATAAGACTTTTTGATAAAATTTCAAGTATTATAATGGTTTAAAAATTACAACAAATATAATGATAATTAACAAAATTGTGGGCACTTCATTGATAACTCTAAAAAATTTTGAACTTTTAATATTACTGTCAATCTGGAAGTCTTTCAAAACAGCAAGTAAATAAAAATGATATCCAGTCAAAATTATAACTAGCCCAAGTTTAATTTTCATCCATAAAAAACTGAGACTTGTTATGCCTTGAGAGTGAATTAAAAGAATTCCGAAAATCCACGACAAAATCATCGCGGGGTTCATAATATAAAAATATAATCTTTTTTCCATTAATTTGAAAGTTTCTGATTGACCTTTGTTTTCTTTAGTTTCTGCGTGATACACAAAAATTCTAGGCAAATATAATAATCCTGCCATCCAGGAAATAACTGCTATTAAATGTAAAGCTTTAAAAGTTAGATATGCGTTCATTTATAAAAATTTTCTTGTTAATTGTTCAAGTAAGTTTATGTGATCTTCATTATCGTTTAAACAAGGAACTACATCAAAATTTTTTCCCCCTGAATTCATAAAGCTTTCTTTGCCCTGAATAGATATTTCTTCGAGAGTTTCAACGCAGTCAGAAGAGAAGCCAGGGCAGATTACAACTATATTTTTTTTCCCCTCTTTTGGTAAATTTTCTAAAGTAACGTCAGTATATGGTTTCAACCAGGCTTCAGGACCAAACCTAGATTGGAATGTGGTTCTAATCTCAAAAGTTTTAAATGTTTCAGAAAGCAATCTAGATGTTTTTTGGCAATAACAATGGTAAGGGTCTCCTTTATCAAAATATTTTTGAGGGATACCGTGGTATGATGCAAGAATTAAGTCGGGTTCCCATTCTAATTTTGAGATTTTAATTCTCAGACTATTCGAAAGCGCTTTAATATACAGAGGTTCCGATTCATAATGTGGTATTATTTGTAAACTAGGTTGCCATCTCATTTTCATCAGAACTCTATAGACCTCGTCGCATACTGTTGCAGTTGTTGCAGCAGCATATTGCGGGTAGAGAGGCAAAACTATAAGTTTTTCACAACCAGCTTCATGCAATTTAAAAATTTTACTCATTATGCTTGGATTTCCATATCTCATAGCATAATCAACTATGACGTCTTTGCTGCCAATTCTGTCTAATAGTTTCTTTGTTTGCATTATAGTGAAATATCTCAATGGAGACATGTCTTCTTTTTTCATCCATATCTCTTTGTATGCTTTAGCAGTTTTGGATGGTCGTAGATTTAAAATAAACAGGTTAAGAATGGTTTTCCATAAAAAAGGGTTTACTTCTATCACTCTTCTGTCAGATAAAAATTCTTTTAAATATCTTCTTATGTCCAGCCATTTGGTGGAGTCTGGTGTTCCAAGGTTTACAAGTAGTACGCCTGTTTTACCAAAGTTAATTTTTGGGTGGTCACTGTTCATCTTTTTATTATATTCACTCTATCTACTATCTTTTTTATAATAGTAGGATTTGTTTCTGGTAGAATACCATGTCCAAGATTAAATATGTAGGGAATATTCTTAAAAATCTCTAAATATTTTTCTGTTTCTTGCAATGCTATTTTTTCATCTTTAAGAAGGATATCAGGATTCATTCCTCCTTGTATGCAAATGTTTCCAAAATTTTTTTTTGCCCACAATGGATCTATGTCATAATCAATGTTAACTGCATCAGGTTTAACTTTTTCAAGGAAATTTTTGTAATTTTCTTTAAGACCTTTGGGAAAACAAATTGACGGTATCTGATTTTCTTTACAAAAATTGACTAAGCTTTCATTGGGTTTATAACAATATTCATTTAAATCATCATCTTTGATTAGTCCAGCCCAAGAATCAAATATTTGTATTATATCTGCACCAGCTTGTTTCTGATTAATTATATGAATTTTCAAGAATTCATCTAATTTTTTAAAAACTGATTTTATTTCATTTTTATTCTTTATTGTTATCTTTTTATCAAATTTATTCTTTTCTTTAAAATTATATAAATAAATCATTAATGTCCAAGGAGCGCCGACAAATGCGATTAATGATTTGTCTTTGCTTAAAGCAGATTTTGTTTTATTTATTGCTTTATAAATAGGTTGAAGAGTAGAAAGGAAATTTTTTTCATTTATCTCGAGAAATTTATTAATGTTTAGTTTTAAATTTCTTGGTCCATTTTTCTTCCCAAATTCTATTGGTTGACCTAGAGCATAAGGTATCACTAATATATCTGAAAAAATTATTGCAGCATCAAGATTAAATCTTTTCATTGGCTGTAATGTAATTTCTGAAGCCAAGTCGCTATTTAGACATAGTTTTAAAAAATCTGGATTTTGGGATCTTAACTGTTTAAATTCGGGTAAATATCTGCCTGCTTGTCTCATAAACCAGATAGGCACACAAGAAAAATCTTTATTTTTTAAACAATTTAACAATTTACTCATAAATTAAATAATATATTGATAAGAGTAGTTATTGTAATAGGTCATGTTAGTATCGACTATATTTATTTATACCTAGTTTTAAACACTTTATACCCATCAAGCAGTCTAAATTTACTGTAATTTGGATTATTGATAGAATTATACTCACAGTTTATAGTTTTAATGTATAAAATAATTCACATCGAATAAAATGTATAAAATATGTTAATTAATGTGAGCAAATTTTTTTTACAAAAAACTTTAGAATATAACATAAAGTTACACGATTATTACTAACAGGATTATGAACGAAAAATACAATGTATATCTTATTTCAGATTCCACAGGGGAGACTTTGGATAGGATATTTTTATCTTTACAATCGCAATTTAAAAACTTTAAATATGATAAAAAAGAGTTCTTCTTTGTAAGAACCGAACAACAAGTTGATAAAATAATAGAAGAGGGAAAAAAAATAGATAATCCCATCATTCTTTATACAATTGTAGAAACGAAACTAGCTAAATATTTGTCTAAAAAAAGTGAGCTCTCAAATATTCCATGTTTCGGTGTCCTAGGAAGTTTAATTTTAGCTTTTTCAAAGCTTTTAAATCAAAAAGCAATTCACAAACCTAGCGCTCAACATGTTCTAGATGACGATTATTACAAAAGAATTGAGGCAATTCAATTTACGATGTCCCATGATGATGGAAAAATAACAAAAGACCTATCAAAGTCAGATGTGATTTTATTGGGAGTCAGCAGAACAAGTAAAACACCAACATCTATCTATTTAGCAAACAGAGGTTACAAAACAACAAACATACCTTTAGTACCAAATCAAGAAATACCTGAGGATTTAAAAAAAAAAAATTTTAAATCTTGTATAATCGGGCTGTATGCTGATCCAGGTAGATTGTTAGACATAAGACGTAACCGAGTAGCTTTAATGCAAGAAAGTGGATCTTCGAATTACACGGATGTTGGCTCTATAAAGAAAGAAGTGGAAGATTCCAAAAATTTGTTTAAAAAATATAGTTGGCCAACTATTGATGTAACCAGAAAATCAGTAGAAGAAACTGCAGCCTCAATTATCAAAATAATTGAAATTAAAAGAAAAAAATGAGAATTGTTTTAGCTTCCAAAAGTGGTGTTAGAAAAGAAATTTTAGATAAATATGGGGTCGAGTCAATTGTTTCTCCCTCAAATGTGGACGAAGATCAAGTTAAAGAATCTTTGTTGGAAAAAGGTGCTGATCCAGAAATTATTTCAAAGAACTTAGCAGAATTGAAATCAGTTAAAGTAAGCTCAAAATATCCTGACAAACTTGTTCTAGGCGCAGATAGCGTTATATCACTTGATCTCAAATTAGTAAACAAACCTAACTCAAGAGACGAAGCATACAGCATTCTAAAGCTATTAAATGGCAACAAACATTATTTAATTAGTTCTGTTTGTATTTCCAAAAATGGATCAATGATTTGGAATTACACTGATAAATCTGAGTTAAAAATGAAAAATCTATCTGATAAAGAGCTCAAAACATATCTTAAAGGGATAAAAACTGAAACATTGCTAGCCTACGGAGTTTATCAAATAGAAGCAGGCGGCTTAAATTTATTTGAGTACATAAAAGGAGACAAAGATTCTATAATGGGTTTGCCGATTAAACAAATTAAGGAATATATAAATAATTACAAAGTATGAAAAAAAAGAAATTTGCGATAATAGGTAGTCCTGTATCTCATTCACTTTCACCAATTATGCATAATTACTGGTTTAAAAAATATAATATTGATGCTGAGTACGACTTATTAGACATTGACAAAAGTGAAATTCAAAATGTGATAGATAAAATTAAAAATAAAGAAATAAAGGGAATAAACGTTACCTTGCCATACAAAAAATCTGTAATATCTTTTTTGAGCAAAACCATAAATGACGCCAATGAAACTCACTCAGTTAATACCGTTATGCTAGATGACAAAAATAATTTGATAGGAGAAAATACCGATGTTTTTGGATTTCAGGCAGCTTATTTAAAATCTATTCCTAATCAAGAAAAAAAGAATAAAAAAGTATTAGTCCTTGGAGCGGGTGGAGTTGCACCTTCAATTATATTAGCTCTATTAAAATCGAAAATACATAACATTGCTTTGAGTAATAGAACTTATGAAAAATCATTATTTCTTAAAAAGAATTTTAAAAACTTGAACATCATTAAGTGGAATGATTTCTCAAAAGAGATAAATAAATTTGACATTATCATTAATGCAACAAGTTTAGGATTAAATTCAAACGATGAATTTAACAGCGATTTTAGCAATTTCAAAAAAAATATGGTTTATATTGATACAATATATAATCCAGCGGAGACAAAAATGATTAAGTATTTTAAATCTAATAAAATTAGAACACATAATGGATTAAATATGCTTATTTACCAAGGTCAAAAAGCTTTTTACTTATGGAATAAGATTAATCCAGAAGTCGATGATGAATTACTCAAATTATTGGAGTCCAAATTAGATTAATGAAAATAGGTATAACAGGTTCTTTATCTTCAGGAAAATCATCAGTAGCAAAAATTCTATCAAAAAAAAGCGATTTATTATTCAGTGCAGATAAAATAGTTAAAGATTTATACTCTAACAACCAATTTAAAAAAAAGGTAAAAAAAAAATTTAAAATAACAAAAAAAAATATAAAAAATGAAATAAAATCCAAATTATTAAGTAAAGAGTTAGCTTTAAAAGAATTAGGAAAATTAATTCATCCTTTTGTTAGAAAAAAAATGAAAGAATTTTCAAAAAAAAATAAAAAAAAAGAAATTATCTTTTTTGAAATCCCATTATTGATAGAGAGCAATCTAATGAGTTTTTTTGATTTTATTATATTGGTGGTTGCCCCGCGAAAAAATAGACTTAATCGTTATTTAAAAAGTGGGGGTAAAAAGAAAATGTTTAACCTTTTGGATAAAAATCAAATTTCTCCAAAGAAAAAAATTAAATATTGCGATTATTTAATTGTTAACAACAAATCAAAAAATATTTTAAAAAAAAAAGTACATGATATAATTTTGGATGTCTGAAATATTTTTAGATATCGAAACAACTGGATTATCTTTTAAAGACAGTCATAGAATAGTTGAAATAGCTTGTATTGAAACCAATGAGCTCATTCCAACCAAGAGGATTTTTCATAAAATTATAAATCCTGAGCGTAATGTGCCAGACGAAGCATTTAAAATTCACGGATTTTCAACAGATTTTTTAAAAGATAAACCAAAGTTTAAAGAGATAGCAGATGAACTTGTAAATTTTATTGATGATAATGATTTAATTATACATAATGCATCTTTTGATTTACCTTTTATTAATCATGAGCTTAAGATCTTAAAAAAAGATGTTATAAGCAAAAATAAAATCATAGACACTCTTGAATTAGCCAGAAATAAATACCCTGGAATGTCAAACTCTCTTGATGCGCTTTGTAAAAGATTTAACGTAGATTTGTCGAGAAGAACGAAACATAATGCTATTTTAGACTGTGAGCTGCTACGAGAAGTTTATATTTATCTTCTAGATGCAAAAGAACCTAAATTATCATTTATTTCAAAAGTGGAGCAAAAGAATGATTATAAAAAAACTTTAAACTATTCAAAGAAAATAGTAAAGCTTTCTGAAGAAGAATTAAAAGGCCATGGCAATTTTCTAAAATCTGAGCTTAAAAAAAATTTCTTTTAATTTCGTCTAGACAAGTATAATTTCTTAAAATCTACTTCTTGGTCAATTTTTATTTCCCTGAATCCTGAATTTTCAAATATGAAAATAAAAACTTTTCTTAATTCAGGGTATATTTTGTTTGGTATCTCAATTAATATAATTTCTTCTAACTTTTTTTTATCGGTAAGACTTTTGTCTAATTCAACCATAGTAGAATAAGTAGCAAGTGCATCTATTCTATCCAAATTTTTATCTTTTGGTTCTAACATTAGTGTAGTTTGTACTTCTATGATATTGTCTTTAAAACTATTACTTTTAATGTCTATTTTGAATTTATAATTTGAGATATCTCTAGTAAGTGAAAAAAATTTATCTGGTTTGGAAATGTCAAAGTTAAGTTTTTTTACATATTTAGCGATTATTTTATAATTCATCTTTTTTCTCTTCAATTATTTCAGCCTCAATCGTTCTATCCTCTTTAGTTTGTTTTTTATTTTTGTTTATAATTGGATAAAGCAAAAGTCTTCTGGTTATCGGAATTAACAGTAAAAAACCCACTGTATCAGTAAAAAATCCTGGAATAATTAGTAATAAAGCAGCTATTGCGATAGACGCCCCTGACAGTATTTCGTAAATAGGTAATTTGTTTTGATAAATGTTTAAAAACCCAGACTTAATCGTTTTTATGCCTTGAATTCTGGCAAAATAAATACCGACTATAGCTGTAAAAATTATTAATAAAATAGTATTTATTGCTCCAATATTCTCCCCAATTTTAATAAATAGCAATATTTCTATTACTGGTATGGCTATAATTGATATTAGTATTGTGTTCATTTGTCTGATACAAAAATATATTAATAATGTATATTTAGCAAACTATGAGTAGTAATTTTGGGTATATAGATATTATCTTACTGGCTATGATAGCTGGTTTTATCATACTAAGACTGAGAAGTATCTTAGGTAGAAAAACTGGCCATGAGGATAAAATTTATCCAAGATTTTCTGAAAAAAAATTTGAAGAATTTCAAAATAAGCAAGAAGTAAAGTTTAAAAAGAAAAACTCAAATGAATTAGAAGGTGAGGAAAAAGAAAAATTCATTAAAGGTGCCGAAATAGCTTATGAGACTATTATTACAGCCTTTGCAAAAGGGGATAAAAAAAGTTTAAAAGGTCTCTTAACTCCGAGAATGGCCACAAATTTTAATCAAGCTATTTCCGACAGAGAAGACAAAGGCATCAAGTCAGAATTAACATTTATAGGCATGAAAGAATCTAACCTTGAAAAGTTTGAAAAGGTTCAAGACAATATTTTTGCAACAGTAAAATTTGTATCTGATATAATTTCAGTCAAAAAAGATAAAAGTAATAATGTTTTAGAAGGAAATCCTGATCGAATAAAAACCGTAACTGATCATTGGAAATTTTCTAAAAAAGAGACAAGTAATAGTCCTAATTGGTACTTAGCTGAAATTTTGCCTAAGTGAAAAAAAAAGACCCACTAACACAAAAAGATAAAGAAGATTGGAAAAAGTTTTTAGAGGACCCATCGCGTGTTCCTGATAAAGATCAAAATAATAGAACCGATAGTGTAATTAATAAATATAGATTTGATTTACACGGCTTGACTTTAGATGAAGCCAATAAAAGGGTTAAAGAAATAATTAAATCTTGTAGCGAAAAAAATTATAGAGAAATACTTTTAATTACCGGCAAAGGCCTGCATTCAAATCAGGAGGACGTTTATAAATCATCAGATTTTAGTAAGCTTAGATTTTCAGTTCCTGAATTTATTAATTCAGATCCAGAAATTTCCAAATTAATTTTATCAATAGCTAAACCTTCAAAAAAAGAGGGCGGCGAAGGCGCATTACTCGTTAAGTTGAAAAAATTATAAAATAAATTTTGAAAGATCTGTATCTTTTACGAGGTTTCCTAAATTTTTCTGAACGAAATCTTTATCAACGACTATTTTTTCCCCAGCTTTATCAGTTGCGTTAAAACTAATATCATCTAAAACTTTTTCAATAATTGTATGTAATCTTCTAGCTCCAATGTTCTCTATTGATGAATTTACCTCAGTAGAAATTTTAGCAAGCATTTCAATACCATCATCTTTGAATTCTAGATCTACATTCTCTGTTTTTAAAAGAGCTTTATATTGTTTAATTAAGCTGTTATCCGGTTCTTTTAAAATTCTTATAAAGTCTTTTTCATTTAAAGCACTCAGTTCAACTCTTATTGGAAGTCTTCCTTGCAATTCAGGAAGTAAATCTGAAGGTTTTGCAAGTTGAAAGGCACCAGAAGCAATAAATAGTATGTGATCGGTTTTTATTGGACCATGTTTTGTGTTTACAGTTGTTCCTTCTATTAACGGAAGAAGATCTCTTTGTACTCCCTCTCTTGAAACATCTCCACCAACTCTATCACCTCTAGCAGAAACTTTATCAATCTCATCCAAAAATACTATACCATTATCTTCTGTTGATTTTTTTGCTTCCTGTACAATTTTGTCTTCCTCAATCATTTTGTCCGATTCTTGAGCAACTAAAATTTCATGAGATTCTTTCACAGTCATCTTCTTTTTTTTACCTTTTTTGTTGCCCATGGATTTACCCAATATATCCCCAATATTTACCATTCCAACATTTGCTCCTGGCATTCCCGGAATTTCAAAACTAGGCATAGATGAAGATGTATCCATGACCTCGATTTCAATTTGGTTATTATCTAAATCACCGTTTCTTAATCTTTTTCTAAAACTTTCTCTTGTTGCAACGGAAGCTTTGTTACCTACCAAAGCATCAAGTACTTTATCCTCTGCTAACAACTGTGCTTTAGCGTTCACTTCTTTTCTTTTTTTTTCTCTTTCCATCGCTATAGCGATTTCAACAAGATCTCTGATAATCTGTTCAACATCTCTTCCAACGTAACCTACTTCTGTAAATCGAGTAGCTTCTACTTTAATAAAAGGTGCTTCTGCTAGTTTTGATAATCTTCTTGATATTTCAGTTTTACCGACCCCAGTTGGTCCGATCATTAAAATATTTTTTGGTAAAACCTCATCTTTCATTTCATCTGACAACGCTTGTCTTCTCCATCTATTTCGAAGAGCAACTGCGACAGCTTTTTTTGCCTCTTTTTGGCCAATGACATATCTATCTAATTCAGAAACTATTTCCCTAGGAGATAGGGCGCTTACTTTACTTTGCTCATTCTGCCCTTTATCTTTTACTAGATTTAAATTTGTAACTTTTTTTGTTCCAGACATTTTATAATTTTTCCATTGTGATGTTGTTATTTGTAAAAACACAAATTTCCGAAGCTACTTTAATAGCTTTTTTTGCGATATCTTCAGCTTTCATATCAGTTTCCATCAATACTTTTGCTGCAGCTAGTGCATAATTACCACCTGATCCTATTCCAATTATTCCATCCTCAGGCTCTAAAACATCGCCTGTGCCTGATATAATAAAACTTTTATCTTTATCAGCTACAGCCATTAAAGCTTCCAGTCGTCTTAAATATTTATCGCTTCTCCAATCTTTGGCCAATTCAACAGCAGCCCTTGAAAGATTTCCTGCATGTTTCTCAAGTTTGGCCTCTAATCTTTCAAATAATGTAAGTGCATCAGCAGTGGATCCAGCAAAACCTGCAATAACATTTCTTTTCTCTATTTTTCTGACTTTCTTAGCTTTGCTTTTAAGCACTGTATTACCAAGGCTAACTTGACCATCTCCGACTACTATGGTTTCGTTATTCTTCCTTAAAAGAACAATTGTAGTTCCGTGCCATTTTTCAGCTGTATTCATGATATTCTATGTGGAGATTAATTTTATTTCTTCAATAGACATTTTGTGTTTATTGATAAAAAGTCCAATTATATATATATCATAAGGTTAATTGGTGATTTTTTATGAAACGAAAAGCTAAAATATTAAGAAAAACAAAAGAAACCAGCATTTCTGTAGCAGTCAATTTAGACGGCAAAGGGAAATATAAGATCAAAACTGGAATAGGTTTTTTGGATCATATGTTAGAGCAACTATCAAAACATTCTCTGATAGATCTAGAGGTTAATGCTAAGGGCGACACTCATATTGACTTGCATCACACCACAGAAGACACGGGTATAGCCATTGGAGAAGCTATAAAAAAAGCTGCCGGCAATCGAAAAGGAATTACAAGATACGCTTCAACAATGATACCAATGGATGAAACACTAAGCCGCGTATCCATTGACGTATCAAACAGACCTTATTTAATTTGGAAAGTAGATTTAGCAGTTGAAAAATTGGGTGAAATGGATACTGAACTTTTTAAAGAGTGGTTCCAAGCATTTTCTCAGTCAGCAGGAATTACTTTACATATAGAGAACATTTACGGTGATAATAGTCACCACAAAGTTGAGTCTTGTTATAAGGGATTAGCTAGGTCACTTAAGGATGCCTTAGCAATAGATAAAAGAATTAAAAATTCAATACCTTCAACAAAAGGCTCTATTTAAATTTGATGAACGTCACAATTGTTGACTACCAATCGGGCAATATAAGCTCAGTCATTAACTCTTTTACAGAGGTCGCTAAAGGCAAAGTTAATCTTAAGGTAACTTCGGACATAAAGAAAATTAAATCTAGCGACAAAATTGTTTTGCCTGGTCAAGGGTCATTCAAAAGCTGCGTGGACTCTCTAAACAGTATTAATGGACTAGTTGACTCACTTAAAGAAACTGCAATGAATAGCAAGAAACCTTTGCTAGGAATTTGCGTTGGTTTACAAATGTTTGCTGATATCGGATATGAAGAAGCAGAAACAAAAGGACTTGGATGGATACCTGGAAAAGTTTCTAAAATTAATAATCAAAAAGGAAAATTTAAACTCCCACACATAGGCTGGAATGAAATTGAATTACAAAAGGAAAGCAAAATATTTAAGGATATAAAAAATAAATCTCACATGTATTTTGTCCATAGCTATGAATTTATTCCTGAAGATAAATCTATTATCTCAGCATTGACAGATTATTCATCAAAAATTGTTTGTGCAATTGAAAAAGATAACTTATTTGGCACACAATTTCACCCTGAGAAGAGTGATAAAAACGGCTTAAAAATAATTGATAACTTTTTAAAATTATAATGAAAGTATTTCCCGCTATAGATATTAAAGATAAAAAATGTGTGAGACTTATTAAGGGAGATTTTGAAAATAAAACTGAGTACAAAACCTCACCTGTTGATCAAGCAGCGAAATATAAAGACCATGGTTTTAAAAATCTACACATTGTAGATTTAGACGGCGCTTTAACTGGTAAAACAATTAATTTAGATATTATATGTGAAATAGTAAATAAATACGATTTTAAAATTGAAATAGGCGGTGGCATAAGAAACTTAGAAAGTATTAAAAAATATATTGATGCAGGTGTTGAGAAAGTAATCTTAGGAAGTGGCGCAATTAAAGATAAAGAATTTTTAAGAATAGCTTGCGATAAATTTAAGAACCAAATTGCTTTGGGTTTAGACGCAAAAGATGGAAACCTTTCTGTTTCTGGTTGGAAAGAAAATCTTAATATTAAAACTATAGATTTCTTAAAAGAAGTTAATGACTTTGGGGTGAGCAGAATCATTTTTACAGACATTAATAGAGATGGAATGAAAACCAATCCTAATTTCGATGAGACAGTTAACATAGCTAATATTTCAAATTGTCCCGTTGTTATTTCAGGTGGAGTTTCTTCGATAAATGATATTAAGAAGGCAAAAGATTTAAATAATAAAAAAGTTGAGGGTATAATAGTTGGAAAAGCAATTTACGACGGTGATATTAAGCTAGAAGATTTGGCAAAAGAGATAAATTAAAATGGTTGCAAAATTATCTACGATTAGACGTAAAATTAGGAATAGAGAAAAACTTGGGTTTTCAGAGAGAGCTAGAGCAGTAAATAAAGGATTGTTACCAAGTAAAGTAAAAAAAAAGAGAAAAAATGTTAAAAAATAGAATTATACCATGTCTTGATGTTAAAAACGGAAGAGTCGTAAAAGGAATTAACTTCGTTGAGCTCAAAGATGCTGGAGATCCAGTCGAACAAGCTAAAATCTATAGTGATGGTGGAGCTGATGAAATTTGTTTCTTAGATATCACCGCATCTAATGAAAATAGAGATACGATCATAGATATTGTTAGAAAAACTGCAAAAGAATGTTTCGTCCCTTTAACTGTTGGAGGTGGTGTGAGAACTATTCGAAATATTACTGATTTGTTGTTAGCGGGAGCAGATAAAGTTTCCATAAATACTGCAGCAGTTAAAAATATTGATTTTGTTAAAGAAGCCTCTAAAAAATTTGGATCTCAATGCATCGTTGTAGCTATAGATGCTAAAAAAGTTTCAGAGAGCAAATGGGAGGTGTTTACTCACGGAGGAAGAAATAAAACAGGTATCGATGCTGTAGAATTTGCCAAAAAAGTAGAAACTAATGGAGCTGGAGAAATTCTCCTAACTTCAATGGATAAAGACGGGACTAAATCTGGTTATGATGTAGATTTACTAAAAGCTATTTCTAAAAGCACCAATATTCCTGTTATAGCATCTGGTGGAGTTGGAACATTAGATCATTTATACGATGGCATAGTTGAAGGCGGAGCAAGTGCTGTACTTGCGGCGTCTATTTTCCACTATGGAGAATTTACTATTAAAGATACAAAAGAATATTTAAAGTTAAAGAATATTCCAGTAAGGTTGTAAAATGCTTAAAAATTTGGAAGATTTAATAAAAACAATCAGAGATCGAAAAAACTCATCTCCTGACAAATCCTATACAAACAAACTATTAAAAGACAAAAATTTATCTGTTTCTAAAGTGAAGGAAGAAGTTGCTGAGTTGATTGAGGCTGTGGAAAAAAATACAAATAAAATTCACGAAAGTGCTGATGTGATATATCATCTATTGGTATATTTAGAAGCTAATAACATAAAAATTGAAGATGTTATGAAAGAGTTAGAAAAGAGGAAAAAATAATGTCTTATAATAAAGATAATATTTTTGCTAAAATTCTCAGAGGTGAAATACCTTGTAAAAAAATCTTTGAAAATGATTATGTCTTATCTTTTCACGATATAAATCCCCAAAAAAAAATTCATGCACTTGTTATTCCTAAAGGTGAATATATTGATTTAGATGATTTCAATAAGAAAGCTAGTGACAAGGAAATTACTGAATTTCATAAAGCCATAAGTCATGTTTCAAGTTTATTAGGTGCTTCAAACAAAGGTTATAGAGTACTTTCAAATATTGGTTCTGACGGAGGTCAAGAAGTTCCACACTTGCACTTTCATATATTTGCAGGAGAAAAAATTGGAAAGATGGTTGCATAAGATGAAAAAAGTTCAAAGATATTTTTTGGATTATGAATTTTCAAAAAATCATAAGGCTCAAAGTATCCAAATTAAAAACTTATTAAAAATTTTCCTTAATGATAAAAAAAATTATGAAATAAATAAATTTTTTTACAAACAAATAGGAAAAGACCACTTTTGGAGAGACAGACTTGTATGGACAGACAAACAATGGCTTAAATATTCATCTAGTCCACTCCTAGAAACTTGGATTCTTAAAGACGAAAAAAACGAATTAATCGGATATTATGAAATCGAAAAACATGACAATAAAGAATTTGAGCTAATAAACATGGGTATATTAAGTGAACACAGATCAAAAGGCTATGGATCTCTTCTGTTAAATCATGTTCTTAAAAAATCTTTTGACAATAAAGCTAATAAAGTGTGGGTTCATACTTGTTCATTAGATCACAAATTTGCCCTAGCTAATTACTTATCTCGAGGATTTAAAATATTCAAAAAAGAACAGATTGATTTTGTAGCTTAACCTTTGCTTGGTAAAGTAAAAACATTACTATTAATCTTTTGATTTAATGAGGTAATCTCAATTTCAAATGCTATTTGATTATTATACTGATCAAACGAAGTCCATCCAGCTAGTAAAAATTTTTTTTTATCAAATTTAATAAACGTTTTGATATTATTTTTATCGATAAAAACAATATTTATATAATCATCTATAATTGTGCTACTTTCATTTATAACTTTAATTAATTTGTTTTTGTTAAGAATATTTATAAAAGTGGATTTAGATAACGGATAAAAAAGTGTTTTTCCGTACCTTTTTTGTGTAATTGCCATCATCTTTTTATTTACAATAAGCTCCTTTTCATTTTTGTTTATGTAATCACATTTTAACTTGCCAGGAAAAGCAAGAATACATTTGCCTTTTTCTATATTTTCATTTGTTTTCTGAGTAAATTTAAATTGAATATTATCTATATTTTTCAAATTATTTATGATTTTAGATTTCTCGTTTACACTAGAGTGTGTAAAAATTAAAAATAAACAAAAAAAAATAACAACTCTTATTGCTCTCAACCTTATAATACCTCTCGTTTACCGACATGATTTGCTTTGCTTACGATCCCTTTTTCCTCCATCATATCAATAATTCTAGCCGCTCTGTTATATCCTATTTGCAATTTTCTTTGTAAAAAACTAGTTGATGCCTTACCTTCGGACTTAACTAAATTAACTGCTTCATTATAGAGTTCATCACCTTCTCCAGCTGAAATATTACTGTCATCTTCTGATGAGTTTGAAACAGAAGTAATATCATCGATATAATCAGGTTCTCCTTGAGCCCGCAAAACACTACTTATTTTCTCTATTTCTTTTTCAGAAACATAAGGGCCATGAATTCTTATGATTCTATTTGCCGACGACATGAAAAGCATATCCCCTTTACCCAATAGTTGTTCTGCGCCTTGTTCTCCAAGTATGGTTCTGCTATCTATTTTTGAACTTACTTGAAAAGAAACTCGTGTTGGAAAATTAGCTTTAATAGTTCCAGTGATCACATCAACACTAGGTCTTTGAGTTGCCATAATAATGTGGATGCCAGCTGCTCGTGCCATTTGTGATAACTTCTGAATGTAATTTTCAATTTCTTTTCCAGCCACCAACATAAGATCAGACATTTCATCAACTACAACAACAATGTAAGGCATTTTTAATTTGTGTTTTTCATTGTAGCCGTCAATATTTCTCACCCCGACCTTTGACATGAGCTTATACCTGTTGTTCATCTCTTTAACCGTCCACCCAAGGGCAGAGGTAGCTTTTTTTGCATCAGTAATAACAGGAGATAATAAATGAGGTATTCCTTCATAAGCAGAAAGTTCAAGCATTTTTGGATCAATTAAAATCAATTTACAAAGTTCAGGACTTAACTTGTATAACAATGATGTTATTATTGTATTAACACAAACAGATTTACCAGACCCTGTTGTACCTGCAATTAATAAATGAGGCATTGAAGTCAAATCACCTATTATTGGAACTCCCGAAATATTTTTCCCTAAAGCTATTGGTAATTTTAAATCTCGACTTTTAAAACGCTCATTTGATATAATTTCTCTTAAAAAAACACCTTCTCTTTTTTCATTAGGTATTTCTATCCCCACAGTATTTTTTCCAGGAATTACAGCAACCCTCGCTGATGTAGAGCTAGTATTTCTTGCTAGATCATCAGATAAATTTATAATTTTTGAAACTTTAACACCAGCAGCAGGCTCGAATTCATATAAACTTACAACTGGTCCATTGTTAATTTTTTGTATTTGTCCATTAATTCCAAAGTCTTGTAAAATTCCTTCCATAAATTTGCCATCTGGTCTATTTTTATTCATTTCCTGAGGAGATAATTTTGAATTATTTTTCTCTAATAAATCGATTGATGGTAATTGAAATTTTTTTGATTTTTCAAAAGTTTTTGTCTGATCTTTAGCAAATAAAAAACTTTGCTGAGTTTCTTTTTTTTCGTCATTTAATATATTTTCTGCCATTACTTCATTGCTTTCATTTTCGACAACTTCATTTCTTTTTTTAGAGGAAGATGAAAATATTCTTGAAACAATTTTTTTAAAATTGATATCAGAACTTAGAATAAAAAAAAGTATTGTTAAAGCAATCAGAGCAAAACTTGTATACTGATTTTCTATTAATGGAGTGTATTGGTATATAAAATTATATATTAATTCTCCGATGAAACCTGAATTACCGTTGTCAAGTAGCCAAAAAGAATTATTAAATGTTATATGTAAAAATGTACATCCAAAAATTAGATACAAAGTTAAAAAAAATAACTTGTAAATAATATTTTTTAACTCTTTTTCAATGATTAATTTCAAACCCCACGAAATTAAAGTAGCTAGTATTAAAAACGAGATTAAACCAAAACTTTGTAACAAAAAATCTGAAACCTTGCTTCCATATATACCAAAGAAATTTTTTATATTTGAGTTAGATTCACCATATATTAACGAAGGATCTGACGGAGAATAAGTCGCGAATGAAATTGTCAAAGCTATTCCTAATGAAATTAGGACTAATCCAACAAACTCAAAGGTTCGCTTTTTTAAAAAATTTGTTAAACTATTTAAAAAGTTTGTATTCATATCGAATCGTAATACTTACTTTTTATCATTATTATGAAAAAACATAAAATATGCATTGTAGGTGGTGGTTTAACTGGCCTGATATCTGCTCTTGTTTTAAGTGAAAGAGGATTGGATATAGATTTAATACTTGAAAATAATACTTCTAAAAACAAAGATTTAAGAGTTACAGCAATATCTGAGAAAAATATGGAATTTTTAAAATCTACGATAAAAAATATCAATTTAAAATTATTTTATCCCGTAAAAAAAATTAATCTTTTTTTTGAGAAGAATAATCAAATGAAAAATTTTCTAAATTTTGATGAAAATAAAAATTTAATGTATTTTTTTGAAAACAGATTGACCAAAGATCATTTATCTAAATTATTGAAAAAAACCAAAATTAAAATTCAAAAAAAAACAATAAAATCAATCGATCTAGCGGAAAATAAAATCTTTACTAATTTTTCTTCAAAATCATATGATTTATTAGTTTTATGTTTGGGAGCAAACTCTCCAATCTATCAAAAGATAAGTGGCAACAGGAAAATCGAAAAAAATTACAAAGAACATTCCATAACTTGTTCTGTTAATCATCAGATTAAAAATATTGGAGCTCAACAGTTCTTTTTGAAAGAAGGACCTCTTGCAATATTACCCTATAGTAAAAATAAATTCTCTGTAGTATGGAGTATTGAAGATATATATTTTTTAAAAAACAAAAAAAATATTACAAACTATTTAAAAACCAAACTATCAAATTTATTAAAAACAAATAAAATATCTTTAGGGAATATTCAAAGTTATCCTCTAAAATTATCACTAAAAAGAAACTATTATAAAAAGAATATAATAATTTTAGGAGATGGACTGCATGTAGTTCATCCTTTAGCAGGACAAGGGTTCAATCTAATTTTAAGAGATATTGAAAAATTGAATGAACTTATTTCTAACAACCTTAGATTGGGGTTAACTATTAAAGATTCGAATATTCCAAAAGATTTATCAGATAGCAGGAAACCAGAAAACTTATTAATGGGTCTAGGGATTGACACAACTAGAAAATTTTTTAAAAGTAATAAATATTTAGATCCAATAAAAGAAAACATTTTAAATAATTTTTCCAAATCAACATTACTAAAAAAAATTACTAAAAGAGTTGCAAACCTAGGTTTAAGCTAATGAATATTTTTGCCTTGTCTTCTGGTAGAGGTCCATGTGGTATAGCTATTATTAGAATGTCGGGACCTGATACTTTAAGTATATGCAAACTGATTTCTAAAGAAAAAAAGATTAAAGAAAATGAGATAAACCTCTGTAAATTTTTTGATCCAAGCAATGGCACTATTATTGATCCTGAAGCTTTAATCTTATGGTTTCCAAAGCCAAATAGTTTTACTGGTGATGATTTAGCAGAATTTCATGTTCATGGAAGTAACGCAATCATTAGTTATTTTCTTAAAGTATTATCTAGCCAAAAAAACTGTAGAATGGCTGAACCTGGAGAATTCACTAAGCTAGCTTTTCAAAATAATAAAATTGACCTGTTAAAAGCTGAGAGTATTGGGGATCTAATACACTCTGAAACCGAGCTACAAAGAAAACAAGCAGTAAATTTAGTTAATGGCCATGCTTCCAAATATTACGATGATTTAAGATCAAAATTGATAAAATCACTTTCTTTTATTGAGGCTAAAATTGATTTTGCTGAGGATGACCTTCCTGAAAATGTCCTTAAAGAAGCCCATAAATCAATTAAATCGATTCACAGTGATATAAGTAAAATTATTAATGATAATAAAGTAGGTGAAAAAATCAGAGACGGATTCCGAGTTTCAATCGTTGGCGAAACCAATGTTGGAAAATCATCTTTATTAAATTTGTTATCAAAAAGAGATGCAGCAATAGTCTCTGATGAAGCTGGAACAACTAGAGATGTCATTGAGACGTATCTAAATTTAGATGGTTATCCAGTTATTCTTGCAGATACAGCTGGAATCAGAGAAGCAAAAAATGATGTTGAAAAAAAGGGGATATCATTAGCGTTAAGTAAATTTAAAGAAGCCGATTTAAATATTGTAGTAATTGATAATTCAAACAAAAAAATTAGCGATAAAATAAGGTCTATGATTAATAAAGACTCAATAGTTTTACTAAATAAATCTGATGTTCAAGCTAAAGAAAATCATAAATTTGATGTAGATGCCGTACTAGCATCTGTAAAAGATAATAAAAATATTGATAAGTTAATAAATTTAATCAAACAGAAACTCAATAAAAAATTTTCATCAAATAACAGTGCATTAATTTCAAGAGAGAGACATAGAGTAAAGTTAAATGAGTGTTTGAAAGAGATAGATAAGTTTCTAAAGAAAGATCAAAACAAAGACTTAGAATTAGCTGCTGAGGATTTAAGAATGGCTACACGACACCTTGGTAGTATAGTTGGCAAGGTAGACGTAGAAGAAATACTTGGATCTATATTTAAGGACTTCTGTATAGGCAAATAAAATAGCTCTTGTATTATTAATTTAGAGCGTTACATTCACCTCATGACTAAAGAAAGCTATGATGTAGTAGTTATAGGTGGTGGACATGCTGGATGTGAAGCTGCTGCAGCTTCCGCTAGAATGGGCGTAAATACTGCACTTTTTACACATAAAATTGAGACTATTGGTGAGATGTCGTGTAATCCAGCTATAGGCGGACTAGGCAAAGGCCATTTGGTTCGTGAAATTGATGCACTTGATGGTGTGATGGGTGTTGTCTCTGATAAATCAGGTATTCAGTTCAGATTATTGAACAGAAGCAGAGGTCCAGCCGTTAGAGGACCGAGAACTCAATCAGACAGGGCGCTCTATAAAGAGCACATGCAAAAAATTTTATTAAATTATAAAAATTTAACTGTAATAGCTGATCCAGTAGTTCAATTTTTGTTTAATAATAATCAGGTTGAAGGATTCTTATGTCAGAGTGGTAATGAGATCAGATGTAAAGAACTCATTTTGACGACTGGGACATTTTTAAATGGATTAATACATATTGGTGAAACTCAAATCCCTGCGGGCAGATACGACGAAAAACCATCTACTGGTCTAAGCGAGCAACTTGCTAAATTCAAAATGAAAATAGGTAGACTTAAAACTGGCACACCTCCTAGGCTGGATGGGTCTACAATTAATTACGATGATTTAGAAATGCAGCCAGCTGATAATGATCCTTACTTTTTTTCTTTCTTAACGTCTAAACTAGAAAACAAACAAATTTCTTGTGGCATGACACATACAAATGATGAGGTTCATAAAATTATTAGCGATAATATTAATCGAAGTGCGATGTACTCTGGTAACATTAAAGGCGTTGGACCAAGATATTGCCCATCCATTGAAGATAAGATTGTTAAGTTTAAAGAAAAACAAAAACATCAAATCTTCTTAGAACCAGAAGGATTAAAGGACAATACTGTTTACCCAAATGGTATATCTACATCCTTACCAGAGGAGGTCCAACTCAAAATATTAAGTAAAATCAAGGGTTTAGAGACCGTTAAAATGAAAAGGGCTGGTTATGCCATAGAGTACGATTATGTAGATCCTAGAGAGCTAAATCCGATTTTAGAGACAAAAAAAATTAAATCATTATTCCTAGCAGGACAAATAAATGGAACTACTGGTTATGAAGAAGCTGCTGCTCAAGGACTAATTGCTGGTATTAATGCTGCTCTTAAAATTCTCAAAAAGGAAGAATTTATTTTAGATAGATCTGAGTCTTACATTGGAGTAATGATCGATGATTTAATTACTAAAGGTGTTTCAGAGCCATATCGTATGTTTACATCTAGAGCAGAATATAGATTATCTTTAAGAGCAGATAATGCAGATCAAAGATTAACTCCATTAGGTATTAAAATTAATTGTGTGGGGAAAACCAGAACAAAAATATTTTTAGATAAACAAAAAAAATTAACTCAGATTTTAGATTACCTTAAATCCAATTTAATATCTCCTAATGAAGCAAGTAAGTACGAAATTAAAATAGCTCAGGATGGTGTGAAAAGATCTGGTATTGAGTTGATGTCACAACGAAATTTAAATATGGCAAAAATAAGGCAGATATGGCCTTCAATTCCATCGTTTGGAGCTGATTTGGATGATCAAGTTGAAATAGATGCTCACTACTCTGGGTACCTTAAAAGACAGTCCCATGATATAGCCGCTTTTAAAAAAGATGAAGGTATAAAAATACCAGACAAGATCGACTACGATATCTTCAGCGGTCTCTCTAATGAGATCAAATCAAAACTAAAGACAGTTAGACCTAAAACATTGGGACAAGCTTTAAGAATCGATGGAGTAACTCCAGCCGCAGCGATTATTTTGCTCGGCTACATCAAATCCAGAAAAAAAAGGGTTTCAGCTTGATAACCGAGTCTAATGTTAAAAGAATACTTCTTAAAGATTTAAATTTTGATGCCCCAAAGATAAAAAAATTAGATAATTTTGCGAAAAAACTCCTTATTTATAATAAAAAACACAATTTAATATCGAAAAGTACCGAAAAACAAATATGGGATAGGCATATCTTAGATAGTGCGCAATTAATTAAATTTATAGACGTTAAAAGCTGTTCAGGGATAGCTGATTTAGGTACCGGCGGCGGTTTTCCTGGTATTATTTTAGGCATATACTTTCAAAATTACAATTTTCACGTGAAACTATATGAAAAATCTCCAGTAAAATCGTCATTTTTGACTGATATTTCAAATATTTTAGGTTTGAAATGTAAAATTATACGTAATGACATAAATTCCGTAAAAATTGACTCTAATTACATAGTTTGTAGAGCTTTTCGAAAATTATCCCATATATTGAATATTTCACGTGAAAACTGTGTAAAAAAGCATAAAATTATCATTTTGAAGGGAAGAAATGCACAAAAAGAGATAAATTGTACTTCCAAGATGAAAAATTATAAGTATAGATTAGAAAATAGTATTACGGATAATGATTCTAAAATAATTATACTTAATACGGAATAAATTTTGTGAAAACGAAAATTATAGCTGTTATAAATCAAAAAGGTGGAGTAGGCAAAACCACTACAGTTATAAATTTAGCCGCATCACTGTCCATTTTGGGTCAAAACAATCTTGTAATTGATTTAGACCCTCAAGGAAACGCAACGACTGGTCTTGGCAAATCAAATAATGATGATGATAATAATATTTACAATCTTCTTATTAATAAAATTAATTTAAAAGATGGATTACAAAAAACAGACATAACTAATCTTGATGTATTTGGATCGAATGTGAATCTTTCAGGTTTAGAAGTGGAAACCGCCAATGATGAAAATAGAGCATTTATTTTAAAAGACATTCTGAATAAAAATTCTGAAATAATAAAAAAATATGATAATGTTTTTATTGATTGCCCACCTTCTTTAAGCTTATTAACCATTATGGCCTTAGTAAGTGCTAATGAAATACTTGTCCCCTTACAGACAGAATTTTTTGCATTAGAGGGGATTACACAATTAGTTAAAACAATAGATAGAATAAAAATAAAACTTAATCCTTCTTTAAGTGTAAGAGGAATATTATTAACAATGTTTGATAAAAGAAACAAATTATCATCACAAGTAGATAAAGAGGCAAGAAATTATTTTAAACAAAAAGTTTATCAGTCAGTAATACCTAGAAACGTAAGATTATCCGAAGCACCTTCACATGGACAACCTTGTGTAATATATGACAAGTCGTGTAGTGGTAGTAAGGCATATTTAAAATTAGCTGAAGAATTTCTTAATCAAAGAAAAAATATAGGGAGTGCTGCATGAAATCTAAAAAAAACAAAGGTTTGGGAAAGGGTTTATCAGCTCTTTTTGGTGACCAAAAAAACCCTGAAAATAAAGGAAAAAATGACAGTAATATCCAAAAAGTGCTCATTGGCGAATTGGCGCGAAACAAATATCAACCAAGAACTATTTTTGACGAAGAAAAATTGAAAGAGCTCTCTGAGTCTATTAAAAAAAATGGAATGATCCAACCTATTGCTGTACGAAAAAATAATTCTTCTTCAGAACCATATGAAATAGTAGCAGGGGAGAGAAGGTGGTTAGCTGCTCAAAAAGCCGGCTTACACGATGTGCCTATAACAATTTTAGATTTAAATGATAGTGAAACTTTGGAAGTTGCAATTGTTGAAAATATACAGAGGGAAGATTTAAATGTTGTTGAAGAAGCTAAAGGTTATAAAAGACTAAACGAAGAGTTTGGATATGATCAAGATAAAATTGCTAAAATGATGTCTAAAAGCAGAAGTCACATAAGTAATACTTTAAGACTGTTAAACCTACCCAAAGATATTATAGCAATGTTAGAACAAGGTGAATTAACTGCTGGGCAAGCTCGTCCATTAATAGGTATGCCTAATGCATCATCCATAGCCGAAGAGATAGTTGCAAAAAAGCTCTCTGCGAGATCAATCGAAAATATTAAAAAAAATAAATCTAAATCATTCACTATCGATCCAAATATTTTTGATGCTCAAAGAAATATTGAGAGATCTATTGGATTAAAAGTAATTATCCAAAATAAGAAGAATAACTCCGGTAAATTAACTATCGAATATAAAAATTTAGATCAGTTGGATTATTTATCTAAATTACTTAAAAATAAGCCCAAGAATTAGTACAAATATTTAAAATGGAGTTTTTAACGATTGTTAAACCATTTAAATAGCTATTTTTTTTGATTTTTTCCTCTGTTTGCCCCAAATATGTTATAGCTTCTAGAATCCTTTGTTTATCCCACTTTTGCAAGAGTTTTAAAAACATTGATTTGTCTTTCCAAAAAATTGGTGGCCGTATTTTAGTTATTGACACATTAAAATCGTTATAGTCGTCATTTACTCTATGGATTTCTAAAAGCTTTATTAATCTAAAGTTTATCATATTAAGATAAATGAAAACGTCATCATTTGAAAAAGCAAAATTACTTAATAAGTTGTTAAGTTTAACTTTGTCCCCGATGAGTGATGCATCTCTAATATTTTCAAAAAGCTCATTCCTATCTGAGTTTAACAATGTTTCTAAACTTTCTTCAACCAAAACTTTTTTGTCATAAAATGATTTAATTTTATCTAGGTTATTTAAAATTGTTTTTCTATTTAAATTTGAATAGTTAAGTATCATATTCACATTATCTTGATTTAAATTATTAAATTCTTTTAGTTCATTATGAATTAATTTTCTTAAAGTAATATCATTATCGCTATAACAAGGAATAATTGCTAAATTATTATCTTTTTCAAATGTTGCTCTTAACTTTGATTTCTTATCAAGTAAGTCTGCTATCAAAATGATTCTTATTTTTTCTTTTGTATCTAATATACTATCAAGTTCCGTAAGAATTTTTTCATTAGTTTGATTTAATACAATTACCTTTTCCTCCGAAAATAAAGAGACATTCTTGATCTCATTCATTAAAATATCTTTGTTTTTGTTTAAGTCTTCTTGGTAAAGATTAATAATTTCTGCTTTTTTATTTAATTTTACAATGTTTTTTTTTAAGGATTCTTTTAATCCGATATTTTCACCGTAAATGAGAATAAAATTATATTGTAGAATTTTTTTTATATTATTTTCTATCTCAAAACTTTTTAAAATCATTTAGTTATAGTATATTCGTAATTGATCTAATATTTCATCTACAATAATGTCTATCAATGAATTATTTGCGTCTTTTGAATTGTTAACAGTCGCAGAGTGATTGTCTTCAACGTTATATATTCTTTGAGCAGTAAAGGTCCTATTTATCTCTCTTGTTGAATTAAGCTCAATAATTTTGACATTAGCAGATAGTGTAAGGCTATATTTAGTTACCTTATTTTGTATATTTTTTTCTTGGATAGTTCTATTTTTATCTAAATTTACAAAAAGTTTTATTCTATTATCACTATCTCTATTCGAAAATCTTTGGATTTTCTTTTGAATTATGAAGGATGTTCTTGTGTCTCCAGTAATATCAAATTCTTGTATATAAAATTTTTTTTGATCCCTAGAATTCATGTTCTGATATGAACAAGAACTCATAAGCAACAATATAGCAGAAGCTATTTTTATAAAATTAATTTTATTCATTATTTTGTAATAAAGTTTATGATTCTATCTTTTACAAATATAACTTTGTTGACAGTTTGATTTAAAATTTTACTTTTTATCTTAGCATTGTTTTTACAAATCTTTTCAACTGAAATTTGATTTATACCTTTATCAATTTCAACAACATCTCTTGTTTTGCCGTTAATTTGAATTGCCATTTTAATTTTTTCCTTCTTAATTAATTTAGTATCAACTTTTGGCCAGGTTTTTATTTCCTTAGCTCCCAGCATTTCTAAACATTCATAAGCTATATGAGGGGTAAATGGTACAAGTATCTTCATTAATTTGATCAAATTTGTTTTTATGCATTTATCTGAAACTTCTTTAGAAAGATGACTTTGGAATAAATTATATATTTCATAAACATTTGCCACAACTACATTTAAATTAAAATTATTAATCGACTTTGTAATCTTGTTAATGTAAGAATTCATTTTCAAATCGAAATCTTTATCAAAATTATTTTTTTTAACTGATCTTTTTTTTATTTCACAACAAAGATTATATATTTTTTGAAGAAATTTATAAGCAGCGTTAACACCTTGATTTGACCATTGGATATCTTTTTCTGGGGGGCTATCTGAAAGTATAAACCATCTGACAGAGTCTGCTCCATATGATTTAATCATATTTTCTGGATCAATAACATTTTTCTTAGATTTTGACATCGACTCTGATGGGCCAACTATCACCTTTGATTTATCAGATATCATTTGAAAGTTTCCATTTGAATTTTTTTCAACTTCAGAAGGGTTCAACCATTTCCCTTTTTGATCTTTGTAAGTTTCATGACATACCATGCCTTGAGTAAATAAACCTTTAAAGGGCTCACTGTCTTTGATCTTTTTGTTATTATTTTTTAGCGCTCTCATGAAAAATCTTGAGTAGAGCAAATGTAAAATTGCGTGTTCTATTCCACCTATATACTGGTCTACTGGCATCCAATAGTTAATTTTTTTTATGTCAAAAGGTTCAGATTTTATTTTAGGCGAGCAAAATCTTAAGAAATACCAGGAAGAATCTACGAATGTATCAAGAGTGTCAGTTTCCCGTAATGCTGGTTTACCAGTTTTTTTATGAACTGTATTTTTCCAACTTTTATGATTCTCTAGTGGATTTCCACTTTGGTTCAAATCAATGTCTACCGGAAGTTTTATTGGAAGTTCGCTTTTATCAACTGGCACAATAGATCCATCCTGTAAATGAATCATTGGTATTGGACAACCCCAATATCTCTGTCTTGAAATTCCCCAATCTTTTAATCTAAAAGTTATTTTCTTTTTTCCTATTTTTATTTTTTCAATTTCTTTTATAATTCTAGTCTTTGCTTGTTCTACTGTTAACCCATTAAGAAAATCAGAGTTAATTAATGTTCCATCACCAATAAAAGCTTCTGATAAATTATTGAAGTTTTTGGGCTTAGTTGGATTATCCGATACAACTTCTGTAATTGGGAGATTATATTTTTTTGCAAAATCCAAATCTCTTTGGTCGTGAGCAGGACAACCAAATATTGCACCTGTCCCGTAGTCCATTAAAATAAAATTGGCTACATAAATTGGAATTTTTTTTCCCTTAATAAATGGATGAGATGCGTATAAGTTTGTATCAAATCCAATTTTTTCCGCATTTGCCAAAGCTTCTTCTGTTGTACCGACTTTAAGGCATTCATTTTTGAAACTATTATATTTTTCATCTTTTAAAAATTTTTGACAAATAGGATGATCTACTGAAACAGCTAAAAAAGATGCACCAAATATTGTGTCCGGCCTTGTCGTAAAAACATTAATTGTTTTATTTTCCTTTTCAATTTTAAAATTAATTTCACAACCAATGGATTTTCCAATCCAATTTTTTTGCATTATTTTTACTTTATCTGGCCAATTATCTAATTGATCTAATCCTTGAAGTAACTCATTTGAAAATTTTGTTATGTCAAAAAACCATTGTGAGAGTTTCTTACGCTCTACTACCGCCCCCGATCTCCAACCTTTGCCATTAACAACTTGTTCGTTAGCTAAAACTGTTTGCTCAACGGGATCCCAGTTTACGTAATTTTCTTTTCTTTTTACTAAACCTTTATTGTAAAAATCGATAAATATTTCTTGTTGGTGTTTGTAATAATTTTCGTCACACGTAGAAACTTCTAAATCCCAATCTATTGAGAGCCCCATGAGTTTTAGCTGTCTCTTCATTTCTAATATATTTTTTTCTGTCCATTTTTTTGGGTGTAAATTGTTTTCTTTTGCCGCATTCTCTGCTGGTAAACCAAAAGCGTCCCATCCCATTGGGTGCAAAACATTGAAACCATTCATAAATTTAAATCGAGCAATAACATCGCCTATTGTATAATTTCTTACATGACCCATGTGAATTTTTCCTGAGGGATATGGAAACATTTCTAAACAATAAAACTTTTTTGAACTCTTATTATTGTAAAGCTTCTCTTTTTCAAAAATAGATTGCCACTTTTTTTCAATCACTTGAAAATTTAGTCTTTCCATAAATAAAATTTTATTTTTTAACTTGTTTTTCTAAAATTGTTGCTTCTTTTAAAATAGATGCAATTAGTTCTTCTTGTATTCTTGATCTAAATACTTCTACATTACAAGATTGGTTGACAGAACATTTTTTTCTATGAACAGTAATTTTGAGACTGTTGGATTGAATTACATTCGACATAAATCTAACAGTAATCTTTAATGCTTGATTTTTATTTGTTTCATCTGTGTACCAATCAGAAATAATTATGCCACCCGAGTAGTCCACGGTAGTTAGTGGTAAAAAGTCTAATATATCTAATGTTGCTCTCCACATCGGATTTGAAGTACTGAATTCATAATTAGTAGAACCTGTTCTACCCATCATCTTTCCAAGACCAACTCCTCTTCCTTCTTTTATGTTTTGTTTAGCTCTTTCAGGTCCTGAAATTGGAGTTTTCCTGGTATCCACTTTTTTTAAAAAACCTTTTCCACAAGACACAAGTAAGGAAAAAAGAAAAAAATAGACTATAATTTTGAAAAAATTTCTCATTTTAAGAGCACCCAACTATTAAATAGCATTGTTTAGGTAAAATCCAACAAAAATCAGGAAAATAGGGCTTTTTAGCATGTTGCATTTATACAACACTAGTCAAAATAATAAGCGTAATGAATAACTTAAGGTACTAAATAAGCAATAAAAATTAGATAAATGGCTGTTAATTATAATTAACGTTTTAACAAAAGGAGAAACAATGAATAAATTAACAAAACTATTGTTCTCAGTTTTTACTTCAGTAGCTATAGCTACATCAGCATTTGCTGGTGAGTTCGCAGTAACTGGTAGTGCTAAGGCAACTTACACTATTTTAAGTAACACTGGAACAACAGGATCACACGCACTTGGTAAAGGACTTGGTATATCAAACGAGTTCTCACTAACTGCTTCAGGTGAACTTGATAACGGTATGACATGGTCATATGCACAAGATATCGACAATGCCACAGTACAAGATGATGCTTCTATCACATTAGGTACTGACTATGGTACGGTTAAAATTTGTGTATCTGAGTGTGGATTATCAACAAAATACGCATTCGATAACTCAGCTTACGGAATAGGTTCTGATAACGGTTATGGACACGGTTCAACATCATCAGGTGCAAGTGCAAACACTATGCAATATGGTTCGAACATCAGTTCATACAATAACCTTCAGTACCACGCGCCAGCTGACTTATTACCTTTCTCAACTACTTTCAAAGTTGGTATAACTCCAGGTAGAGCAGGTGGAACAGCTAACGACTCTTCTCACTCTGTAGTTGGAGACGCACACAATGGTGAAATGACTCAATACGCTATAACAACACAGCCTATTGATGGTTTAACTATTTCAGGTTCGTACTACGACTTTGGTGGTTTAGGTAAACAAGACGCTAGACAAAGAAAAGAAGGTGGTTCATTAGCTGCTAACTATTCTATTGGATCAGTGTCAATCGGTTACGGTGAAACTATGTTCGCTCCAGCTCAAGCAGCAGGAGTTGGTAACTCTGCAGCAGTTGTTGTAGACCACTACGAGAACAAAGGTTACAGCATAGGTTTCGCAGTTAACGATAACTTATCTATATCTTTCACAGAGGAAGAGTCTACAAAGAAACAGAAGTCTAAAGCGACAGCAACAGACGTAATCACTAGATCAGATAAGACAATGGAAATCCAAACGATTGACGTTGCTTACACTGTAGGTGGTGCTACGTTCTCAGTATCAACATCAGAAGGTACGAATGACTCGTACACAACAGGTGATGACACTAACGAGCACATCTTTGCTATGTCATTAGCGTTCTAATTTCTTTAGTTAGAAAAAATTTAAAAAAGCCGGTTAATAAATTTAGCCGGCTTTTTTTTTATGGCTGATAAGCAAGCAAAAGATTGAGATAAAACGCTATTTAATTTAGATAAATTTTTTTCGTTTATACCCCCCAAAGGAACTAATTCTGTTTTAGATCGGAGAGATAAAATATTAAACTTTTGAACTCCCAGATGCCCTGCTTTATTAGGACTGCTAGTCTCGAAAAGCCTAGAAAATATTATCACATTACAACCTTGCTTAATTTTTAAGTCAAGTTCTCGATGATTATGAGCAGAACCAATAATTTTAAATCCTTTTCTTGAATAGGTATTTGTGCGCAAATTCTTGTTGTGAGCGGATATGTATAAACCGTCAGCATTTATTTTAGATAATAGTTTTATATTGTTAGCCACAAAAAAACTAACACCATTTTTCTTACAATTTTTTCTATAAATCTTCAGATCTTGAACTTTTTCTTTAGTAGTCTGATTTCTATAAATAATATTAAATTTATTCTTAATTCTAATCAAATTTAAATTGAATTCTCTAGTATTTTCTATGAATAAGTAGTATTTTTTTTTCAGTATCAACATATGAACATAATAACCAATTTTGAGAAAATAAAACAAGAAATTAAAAACAATCTACCTCAGAGAGATGTTAAAGTCATCGCTGTAAGTAAAACTTTCTCACTAGAACATGTTATGCCTTTAGTTAATTATGGGCACAAACACTTTGGTGAAAATAAAGTCCAAGAAGCTGAAAAAAAATGGAAAGATTTGAAAAAAACCATTAACAATTTAAGTTTACACATGATAGGAAGATTGCAATCAAATAAAGCAAAAAAGGCAGTAGAAATATTTGACTATATACACTCTCTTGATAGTGAAAAGTTAGCTAATGAATTAAGCAAACGACAAAAAGAAAAACATAAAAATTTAGGTTATTTTATACAAATAAATTTAGGGTCAGAAGAACAAAAAGGTGGTCTCGAAATAAATGACTTAAAAAATTTTTACGACTACTGTGTTAAAGATCTTAATCTTTCAATTCTTGGATTAATGGCGATACCTCCTAATGACAAAAATCCTGATAAACATTTTAAAAGAATATCTGAATTAAATAAACAATTTAACTTTCAACAGCTAAGCATTGGAATGTCCAACGATTACTTGCAAGCGATTAAATATGGAGCCTCTCATGTTAGAGTTGGTAGTGCTATCTTCGGATCTAGAAATTAGAGAACTTTCAAAAAAGTATTTTTATTTATAACTGATAATAAATATTTTAGGTCTCTCTTAGATAGAGCTATGCATCCTAATGTGGGTGAGTAATTTTTTTTTGCAACGTGCAAAAAAATTGCACTACCTTTTTTTTTCTTAATAGGATTTAGATTATAATCTATTACAACAATTATATCGTAAGTATTTTCTTTTATACGTAATTTCTCAGCATTGTCTTTGAATGGAAACTTAACAAATTTGTTATAAGATTTTGAATTTATATCATCACACCAGCCGTAATTCTTCTTGATAGGTAAAATCTTAAGTTTGGAGTAGATCTTTTTAACTCTTTCTTTTCTGTAAAAAATATATTTAAATTTGAATTTACCTCTTGGAGTACATTTATCCCCTTCCACTTTTTTACTTGTAATTCCTCTTTTACCAATAGCGCATTTTGCTTTATAGTCTCCAAAATAGATAAATTTTTTTTTAAGTATTACATCCATGGCAGATAAAAAAAATATCATTTTAGCATTTGGAAATAAAGAATTTAATAATTCTTTAATTGAAATTCAAGAATATCTCAGTTTCAATATAAAAATATTAGATGATTTAAAAGACGGAATTTCCTTAGAAAATTACCAAGGGATAATTATTCACGAGGACGGGCTTAAAGATAATAGATTTAAAGATTTAATTAAAAATCATAATTTAAATAAAATTATTTTCCATAACTCAAAAAATATTAAAGGTACAGAAAATATTGAAAAATTAACTTTGCCAGCTTCTTTTGATCAAATAAATAAAATTGTAATAAACAATATTGTGAAAAGAAAATTTAAAACAAATTCATCTTTTAAAATTTATAATTATAAATTGGATAAAAATTTAAGACGTTTAATTAAAGATACAGTTCATTTGGAATTAACAGAGAAAGAGATAGAACTTATAGAATTACTTAAAAAAAAATCATTTATAAAAAAAAAAGAAATTCTCTCTACCATATGGAAATATTCTGATGATGCGGATACCCATACTGTTGAAACACATATTTATAGATTAAGAAAAAAAATTAAAGATATTTTTAACGATGATAAATTAATAAAAAGTTCAAAAGAAGGATATACGATTTGAAAAAAAGAAATAAAATAGCTAAAGATTTAATGTCTCCAAAATACCGAGTAAGAATCGTAAAACCTAAAAAGGGCAAAGGTAGCTACAAGAGAAAAAGAAATAAGAATTACTCAGAACTAAATTAACAAATCATAATCTTGCACCAACTTGTTGAATAATTTTAGAGGAAAGCTCAGTTCCCTTTTCTAAACTTTCTTTTAAAGATAACTTATTTATATATCCATGTAGAAAACCAGCAGCAAATAAATCTCCAGCGCCTGTCAAATCCTTAATTTTTAAATCTTTTTTTGCATCGCACTTTACAAATTTATCGTTATAAATTGCTACTGCGCCTATTTCTCCCCGAGTTATCACAATTAATCTTTTAATTTTTCTGGCAAATTCAATTACATCCTTAAAATCTTTCGCTCCTATCAAAGCCCTGATTTCTTGCTCATTTGCAAATGTTATATCTAGTTTATTTTGAACTAAATCTAAAAAGTAATCTTTATGTCTTTCAACACAAAATAAATCAGAAAGAGACATAGCAGATTGTTTGGAACAACTTATTGCTTTATTAAATGCTTTTTGAGGATCCCCTTTGTCCCACAAATATCCTTCAAGGAAAGTAATTTCACTTTTCTTTACTATTTTTTCATCAATATCATTCTCACTTATTTTTCCTGCAGTTCCTAAAAAAGTGCACATAGTTCGTTCTGAGTCTGGAGTTATTAAAATTAAACAAGTGCCAGTAGGTATTTTTTCAGTTTTTATTTTATAAAGAAACTTAACTTTCTCTTTCTGAAGTCCTTCTAAATATTTTCTTCCTAAATCATCATCATTTACTTTACCTATAAAACCAACTTCACTACCTAATTGAGATAGACCAACAATAGAATTAGCTACTGAACCTCCAGAAATTGTCTTTTCAATTTTTAAATTTTCAAGAAGTATCTTAAACTCATTTTCATCAACTAATTTCATTGTGCTTTTAGTAAGTCCATTCTTACTTAAGAAGTTGTCATCTATCTTACAGATAACATCTACAATTGCGTTTCCTATACCTAGAATTTTCATATCAAGCTTTTTTTGTGATAAATTTCTTTTTTCTATTTGGGTAACAGTTTTTACAAATTTTGCAAGTTAAACCAAAGCAATCTCTTGCTTTACAATATTCTCTACCGTACCAGATAATTTGAAGATGAAGTTTATTCCAGTTTTTTTTGGGAAATAAAATTTTTAAATCTTTTTCAGTTTGTATTACGTTTTTACCATTAGTTAACCCCCATCTTTGAGCCAGCCGATGAATATGAGTATCCACAGGAAATGCGGGGTAGCCAAAGCCTTGGGACATTACAACACTTGCTGTTTTATGTCCTACTCCTGGTAACTGTTCTAATTTTTCATAAGTATTTGGTACCTTACCATTGTATTTTTCAACCAAAGTTTTTGAGAGATAATAAATGCTTTTAGATTTAATCCTAAAAATTCCAATTTTTTTTATTAATTTTTCTATCTTTTTCCTGCCTAGTTTTACAAAATGCTTTGGATGATTATATCTAGGGTAAATATTCTTTGTTACATTATTTACATTTACGTCGGTACATTGTGCTGAAAGTAAAACTGAAACAAGTAAAGTAAAAGTATTTTTGTAATTAAGAGGAATAGGAACCTTAGGATAGGTTTTATTTAATATTTTTTGAATAATTTTAGATTTCTTCTTTTTATTCACTTAAAAGTTTAATAGATCTCTCATTGAATATAGCCCAGCTTTTTTTTTCATTAACCATTTACACGCAGATAATGCGCCCTCAGAATATAAAGCTCTATCAAAAGACTCATGATTTAAAGTAACAGTTTCTTTTCCGCTTGAAAATCTTACTTCATGTTCCCCAATTACATTACCTTTTCGGATTGAGTTAAAATTTATTTTCCTACCATAGGGAAACGTTTTTTTATTCAAATATTTTTTTCCAATTAAATTATAAAGGTTTTTATTTTTTCCATCAGCTATACCTTTTCCCAACATTAAAGCTGTTCCAGAAGGGTGATCTTTTTTATGTTTATGATGAACTTCGTATACTTTGTTTAGAAAACTATTACCTAAAGATTTAGAGGCAATTTCTGTTAAATACATTAAAAGGTTAACACCTAAACTCATATTTCCAGCTTTAAGGATTGGTATTTTCCTTGAAAATTTTTTTATCAAATCTTCCTCTTTTTTTGAAAAACCAGTAGTTCCTATTACTACTCTTTTTCTTAGTTTCACTGCAATTTTTAAAACTTGCAAAGTACACTTCGGTACTGTGAAATCTACAATTACATTTGCTTTTTTAAATGCATTAATGTTATTTAACTCCAGCTTAATACCAGAAACTTTTTTTTTAATTATTCTACTTTCTGTTAGAGCAACTATTTTAAAATCCTTTTTATTTTTGGATGATTTTATAAGATGCTGTCCCATTCTACCTAAGCAACCAGTTATAGCTAAATTGATTTTTTTCATTATTAAAATAGATTTATAATTACAACAATAATCATCACAATTATAGTCCAAATAAAAAGATTTTGAACCAATTGCCTTCTTTTTTTGTTGGTATTTAAAAATGAAGGAAGAACTAAAAATAACACTGCAACCAGAAAGATAGCAGACATAATTTCTTGCATTGCCATAAATAATTATGAGCTTTTCCAAAATTTTTTTGCTTTTTCAAAAAAGTTTTTAATAATTGGGCTTGATTTTTCCGACTCTATTTTTCTAAACTCCTCCAAAAGCTCCTTCTGTTTTGAATTTAAACTTGAGGGAACCTCAGTAAATATTTTTATATATAAATCACCATAGCCATTGCCTCTTAGTATCGGCATACCTTTGCCTTTAAGTCTTAATTGTTTTCCATGTTGCGTTCCAGAAGGAATTTTGATTTTTGCTTTACCACCATCAATTGATGGCACTTCCACAGAAGTGCCTAACGCTGCATCAGTAAATGTTATAGGCAGTTCAAAATATAAATTTTCATCTGATCTTTGAAAAATACTATGATTATCAACCGAAACAAATAAGTATAAATCTCCAGTAGATCCGCCTTTACTGCCCGCTTCACCTTTGCCGGAGACTCTTATTCTAGTTCCGTCGTCAACACCTTTTGGAATTTTCACTGAAACACTTTCTTTACTTTGAATTTTACCGATACCACCACATTGTTTACAAGGATTACTGATATTTTCCCCATAACCACTACATTCCGGACAAGTTTGTTGGATAGTAAAAAATCCTTGATTTGATCTTACTTTACCTCTTCCATTACAATATTTACATGTTACAAGTTTTGAGCCAGGCTCTGATCCTTGACCTGTGCATCTAGAACATTTTTTGTAAGTCGTGTAATTTATCTTTTTATTTAAGCCTGAATAAGCTTCCTCCATACTTATAGACACATCATATCTTAAATCATTACCTCTGTTAGAGGACCTTCTTCCAGATCTTCTACCACCACCAAATACATCGTCTCCAAAAAAATCTTCAAAAATATCTGAGAATGAAGATCCAAAATCAAAATTACCAAATCCTTGATTTCCACCACCCTCAAAAGCTGCATGACCGAACTGATCGTAATTAGTTTTTCTTTTATCGTCTGAAAGTACGTGATACGCCTCGCTCGCCTCTTTAAACTTGTCTTCTGATGCTTTATCGCCTTTGTTTTTATCGGGGTGATATTTTAATGCCAATTTGCGATAGGCTTTTTTTATTTCATCCTTAGAAGCGGATTTAGATACACCTAAGATTTCATAATAATCTCTTTTTGCCACAAGAAATTGCTCCTTTTTTTATCTTAGGCGCTTTTTTCTTTGTCTTCTTTTACTTCTTCGAAGTCAGCGTCAACAACATTTTCTTTATCATCACCCTTGTTTTTAGGATCTTGGTTATCTTTATCGTCTTTAGGTTGATTTTTTTGCTGGCTCTTGTAAATAGCTTCACCAAGTTTCATTGAAACCTGTACAAGGCTTTGAGTTTTTTTCTTAATGTCCTCTGTATCTGTGCCTTTTAGTGCTTCTTTAAGATCAGAAACACTATTTTCAATAGCTTTCTTTTCTTCAGCTGAAACTTTATCACCGTGTTCTTTTAAACTTTTTTCAGTGGAGAAAACAATACTATCTGCTTGATTTCTTGCATCAACGCCATCCCTTTTTTTCTTATCAGCTTCTTTATTTGCCTCAGCATCTTTCACCATTTTATTTATCTCTTCTTCAGATAAACCACCAGAAGCTTGAATTTGTATCTTTTGTTCCTTACCTGTACCCTTATCTTTTGCTGAAACGCTAACTATACCGTTAGCATCAATATCAAAGGTTACTTCAATTTGAGGAGTTCCTCTAGCAGCTGGAGGTATGCCAACTAATTCAAAATTTCCTAATAGTTTGTTATCAGCTGCCATTTCTCTTTCTCCTTGTAAAACTCTAATTGAAACAGCAGGTTGATTATCTTCTGCAGTAGAAAACACCTGGCTTTTTTTTGTAGGAATAGTCGTGTTTTTATCTATAAGTTTTGTCGATACACCACCTAAAGTTTCAATTCCTAATGATAATGGTGTGACGTCAAGAAGTAAAACGTCTTTAACATCGCCTTGAAGAACACCAGCCTGGATTGCTGCACCCATTGCAACAACTTCATCAGGATTTACACTTTTATTGGGCTCTTTCCCAAAAAAGTTTTTAACTGTTTCAATTATTTTTGGCATTCTAGTCATCCCACCGACTAATACCACCTCATTAATTTCTGCCGCAGAAAAACCAGAGTCTTTCAAAGCTGTTTTACATGGGTTCAGTGTTCTTTCAATTAAACTTTGAACCAAAGCTTCTAATTTTGCTCTGGTAAATTTTAAATTCAAATGTTTTGGACCGGATTTATCAGCTGTAATGAACGGTAAATTTATTTCAGTTTGTGTTGCTGAAGAAAGCTCAATTTTTGCTTTCTCTGCAGCTTCTTTTAATCTTTGTAATGCTAGTTTATCAGATTTCAAGTCTATACCATTGTCTTTTTTAAATTCATTAACTAAATATTCAACTATAGTGTCATCAAAATCTTCCCCACCTAAAAAAGTATCTCCATTTGTAGATTTTACTTCAAATACTCCATCGCCAATTTCTAAAATTGATACATCAAATGTACCTCCGCCTAAATCATAAACAGCTATTTTTTTTCCACCCTTTTTATCCAAACCATAAGCCAAAGATGCCGCCGTTGGTTCATTGATAATTCTTAGAACCTCTAATCCAGCAATTTTACCTGCATCTTTTGTTGCCTGTCTCTGAGAGTCATTAAAATAAGCAGGTACAGTTATAACTGCTTTAGTTACTGCTTGGCCTAAATATTTTTCTGCCGTTTCTTTCATCTTCTGGAGTACAAACGCCGAAATTTGAGCAGGTGAGTACTTTTTACCTTTACCTTCTACCCAAGCATCGCCATTATCAGATTTAATTATTTTATATGGAACCTTTGAAATATCTTTTTGTACTGATGGTCCATCGAATTTTCTACCTATAAGTCTTTTAACTGCAAAAATAGTGTCTTCAGGATTTGTTACCGCTTGTCTTTTTGCAGGTTGGCCGACTAATTTTTCCTCTTTTTCTAAAAAGGCCACTACCGACGGCGTGGTTCTAGCGCCTTCTGTATTTTCTAAAACCTTCGCTTGTGTACCATCCATTATAGCTACACAAGAGTTGGTAGTTCCTAAATCTATTCCAATAACTCTACTCATATTTTCCTTTGTTTACTAAATCTATATGGGGTCTAATTACTAATCTACAAGGTGTTTTTTTATTTATTTTTGTCATTTTTCTCACCTTTTTTCTTCGAAATTCCTACAAATGATGGCCTTAACAATCTCTCACCAAACATAAAGCCTGGTTGAATTTCTTGAATAATTGTACCGGGCTCAACCTTCTCATCTTCGATTTCTAGCATTGCTTGATGAAAATTTGGATCAAACATTTTATTTAAACATTTAATTTTAGTGATTTTATTTTTTTCAAAAGTAGAAATTAAATCTTTTTCTATTATTTCGATATTTTTTAGAAATTTTGTAAATTCCTTACTTTTTTTTAGAACCTCATCTTCCTGCATTGATTTTTTTGCCCTTTGTAAATTATCTAATGACGTTAACATCTCTCGAGCAAAATTAAAGCCCCCAAAATCAAAGGCGTCTTTAATTTCTTTTTCAAACCTTCTTCTTTGATTTTCAGAGTCCGCTAAAGCTCTGAGGAGTTTATCTTCAGATATTTTTAATTTTTCTTCAACAGTGTGTTCAACTTTTTCACTCTTGGTCTCCCCAGCTATCGAAGACTTATTATCCTCTTTATTTACATTTTCGTCTTTGTTAGATTCACTCATAATTGTTATATAATGTAAAAAAATGCAATTACTAGTATCCGATGAAAAAAAATAACATACTGCTTATAGGCACCCATAATGATGGAAAATTTAAGGAAATAAGCAAATTAATTAGCAAAAAAATTAAGAAGATTTCGCCAAAAAGTTTGAAAATTAAGGCACCAAAAGAAACTGGTAAAACTTTCAGATCAAATTCAGAACTCAAAGCTAATTTTTTTTACAAGAGATCAAAACTAATCTCAATATCGGATGATTCTGGTCTAGAAATTCTGGCATTGAAAAAAAAACCAGGAATATATTCAGCAAGATGGGCAAAACGAAGTGGAAGCTTCAAAAAAGCAATGATCAATATTTTAAAAAAAATAAAAAATAAAAAGAATAGAAAAGCCAGATTTATTTGTAGTTTATCAATAAAGCTGAATAAAAAAAAAATGATTACCTCTATTGGAATTGTAAATGGAAATATATCATTAAAAATTTTGGGTAACAAAGGATTTGGTTATGATTCAATTTTTATTCCTAAAAACTCTAAACTTACCTTCGGACAGATAAGTACTGCAAAAAAAATGAACATTGATCACAGAAGTATAGCTTTTAAAAAATTAAAAAGAAAATTAAAACTTAGTAAATTTTTTATTTGAAACTTTATACATATTAAGTTTTTGAATTAATTTTCCGTCTTTAAAACTAAATGTTCCAATTTTACCTTTTATGTTATCTTTTATGACGAAATCTTTCATGGAAGAAATCTTAAAATCCTTTTTTTTCCAAATATAATAAATTAGTCCGAGAGCGTCATAAGTTAAAATTGTAATTTCAGTTGGTTGTAAACCGTAAACCTTAAAGTATTTTCTTTTGTATTTTTGAAAATTATTAATATCTACAGATGGATAATATAAATTTTCTATAGAATTTTCTAAGAAGATACTTTTATCAAACCATTGGTTTACAGTTACGATTAAAACTTCGTCCTGGTCTACATCTGAATAGACTAATGAAGTAAGCACACTTTTTAGGCTGTCTCCGAAATCAATAATTATTACCGAGTCAAAATTTACTTTTCCGATTGTGTACTTTTGCTCTAACCTTTTTAATTCTAATTTAGATGCCTCATCTTCTTTTTCTTCTAATATTTTTACTCTTGAAATTAGATTTCTTTTTCTTTGTTTATAATTAGTTAATTTTTCAATGTCACTGGTAAGAATTTTTGGATCAGAGCTGTATTTAAATATTTTTTTGTTATTAATCTTTATATTGCTAATCTTAGAGTCAATTAGTGGTGCGTATTTATTTTTTGGATAGATAATAATTGTTTTTTTTCGTTCATTTTTTTCTATAAAATTTTCTATTGATTTTATTTGAGACTCTAAACTAACACCAATACTTAAGATATTGTTTTGAACTTTTGGGTCAATATTTGAGGGAGAAATAAAAATCATATCTCTGTAATTTGATAATATTTTAAAGTCTTCATGGCTTATCGGTCCAATAACAATCTTAATATTTTCATCTTTTAAAGACTCTAAAGATTTAATTAATTTTTCAGGATTATTAAAACCGGAGTCTCTTGGAAAAATTTTTATTTTTTCATCATCAATCTCATCCAAAGCTAGTTGAAGGGATAACATTATTGATTGACCTATGTCTTTGTATTCTCCGCTAAATGGAGCCAAAACTCCTACCCTGAGATATTTTTGGTTCTCATTCGCAAAAGAGTTAAAATTATAAAATAATAATATATAAGTAATAATAACTATTTTTTTTAACATGACTTTATGAATACTTTAGAAAAAGGCTTATATATCGTTTCAACACCAATAGGAAATTTAAAGGATATAACATTTCGAGCGGTCGAAGTTCTTAAGAATTCTGATTTCATTCTTTGTGAGGACACAAGACACTCTGCAAAATTATTGAATACATTTAACATAAAAAATAAATTAATTTCATATCACAAATTTAATGAAAAAAAATCTGTAAGTAAAATTATACAATATTTAAATGAGGGCAAAATTTTGTCTTTAATTTCAGATGCAGGAACACCAGTTTTATCTGACCCAGGAAATATAGTAATCAAGGAATGTGTTAAAAATGACCTTAAAGTTTTTACTGTGCCAGGACCATCTGCTGTGGCTGCGGCGGTAAGTTTGTCTGGATTTGGAGATAAATTTTTATTTTATGGTTTTCTTCCTAAAACTGAAAATGAACTTAATACAATTTTAAAAAAATTGAATATAGAAGATTTTTCATTAGTGTTTTTTATACCAGCAATCAAAATAAATTTTTACATAAAACATTTTAAAAAGTATTTTTCTGGAAGAGATATTTTTATAGCAAGGGAAATGACAAAAAAGTATGAGACTTATTATAGAGAAAGTATTAACAATTTAGGTGCTATTAAATTACAATTAAAAGGTGAATTAACTATTGTCATATCTCAAAAAATTAAAAAAAAATTATTAACAACCGATTATGTAAAAATTGAAAAACAAGTTAAAAAATATTTAAAAAGCTATACAGTAAAAGATATTGTTGAACTTATATCTAAAAAAGAGCAGGTGCCAAAAAAAATAATTTATAACCTTTGTATTAAAAACAAAAAATGAAAGCTTATTTATCAATTTTTTTAATAATAACGCTTCTATCAAGCTGTTCACCTGCAGGTCGTTTTGGAGCTGGTGTGGACATTACTTTTGATCCAAGAACAATTGGAATGCAAATTGATGATACAATTATGCAAAAAAACTTAGTCGCCAGATTATCTTTGAATGAAAAAAGATATTTTTTAAATATTCAGGTTGAAGTTTTAGACGGTAGAATATTCTTATCAGGAAAAGTTAATGAGCCTGAGGAAAAAATTAAGATTACAAAATTAGCTTGGGAAACTAAAGGAGTAAGAGAGGTTAAAAATGCGATAACAATAAAAGGTCAATCAAACTTTAAACAAACTGCTAAAGACATTTTGATTACCAGTCAACTAAGAGCAGCTTTAATAATTAATAAAAAAACTAAATCAAGAAATTATACTTTAGAGACAATTAACAAAAAGATATATATTTTTGGAATAGCAATGGATATCGATGAAAAAAAGGAAGTTTTATCTGAGGCAGAAAAAATATATGATGTTGAAAAAGTTATTCCATCAATTTATTTAGCAACAGAACTCAGCAGAAGTAAAATTTAATTTTTTTTATAATTGATCACATCTGCAGAATAAGCGGCGATAGATGCAAGATTAAGAATATCCGACGTGCTAGATCGTAATGGTGCAACTTCAATTGGCAAATCCAATCCAATTAACAGCGGCCCAATCAATTTTGCATCTCCAAAAGATTTCATTAATTTAGTTGAAATTGCAGCGCTATGTAGTGCAGGCATAATTAAAATATTTGCTCTTCCTACTATTTTTGAAAAAGGATAAACATCTTGGTAAATAGGATTTAAGGCAACATCTGGTTGCATTTCTCCATCAAAATCAAATTCAACTTTTTCATTTTTTAATAATTCTATTGCATCTCTTACATGTTTGGTGTTTCTCGAAATGGGTTTTCCAAAAGTTGAATGGGATAAAAAAGCTACTTTGGGTTCAAAGCCAAAAAGTTTTGATACCCTTACACATGATTTTGATATGGCGACCAATCTTTCCGAAGAAGGAAAGTCCTCAACATTGGTGTCTGCAACTAGAACAGTTCTTCCTTTAAATACCATCATTGTCATACCAAAAATAGGCTCACCTTTTCTCGCATCACAAACATGTTTTAATTTCTCTATTGATGCAGCATAATGTCTAATATTACCAGTAACCATCGCATCCGCATCTTTACAAGCAATCATAGAAGAGCCGAAAGCTATTCTATCATTACGGACTAACCGGTCTACATCTCTTTCTAACTGTCCTGTTCTCTGAAGTTTTTGGTACAAATATTTAGTATATTTCTCTCTCTTATCCCTGTTTGTTGAATTGACAATTTCAATTTTGAAATTTTCATCTAAACCAATATTTTTTAAAGTTTCTTTTACCCTTTTTTCGTTTCCAATCACCACTGGCGTTCCTAATTTATTTTTGCCAAATTCTATCGCAGCTTTAAGCATATTTTCATCTTCACCCTCAGCAAATATAACCCTTTTAGGACTTTTTTTAATGTTTGCATTTATTCCCTGCATCAAAGACATGGATGGATCTAATCTTGCAGTAAGTTGATCTTTGTAATCTTCCAGATTTTTAATTTTTTTTCTTGCTACACCACTTTTAATGGCAGCCTCAGCTACGGCAGAAGGAATTCTTCTTACTAGTCTAGGGTCAAACGTTGAGGGTATAATATACTGTTTTCCATACTTTGGTCTTTCACCTCCATATGCAGCAACAACTTCATCAGGAACGTCTTCTCTTGCTAACAACGCAATTGCATTAGCTGCAGCAACTTTCATTTCATTATTAATTACTTTAGCCCTTACATCTAGTGCTCCCCTAAAAATGTAAGGAAAACCTATTAAATTATTTACTTGATTAGGGTAGTCCGATCTTCCAGTAGCAACAATTGCATCGCTTCTTACTTCATTAATTATTTCGGGTTTAATTTCAGGATCTGGATTTGCGCAAGCGAAAATTATAGGATTTTTTGCCATTGATTTAATCATTTCACGATTAACAACATCTTTTGCAGACAAGCCAAGAAATACATCAGCATCCTTCATAGCTTGCTCTAATGTTCGAAGTTTCGTCTCAACAGCATGAGCAGATTTAAATTGATCTACCTGACCTCTTCCTTTGTAAATTACACCTTTTCGATCACACATGATTACATTTTCATTTTTTACACCTATTTTTTTGAATAAGTTTGTACATGCTATTGCCGATGCACCTGCTCCGTTTACAACTATTTTAACTTCGTTAATTTTTTTCTTTGAAATATCTAATGCATTAATTAAAGCAGCTGTTGTTATAATTGCTGTACCATGTTGATCATCATGAAAGACAGGAATATCTAAAATTTCTTTTAACTTCTGCTCTATAATGAAACAATCAGGGGCAGCAATATCTTCAAGATTTATACCACCAAATGTACCAGCAATATTTTTAATTGTAGAAATTATTTCATCCGTATTATGGCTATCAATTTCTATGTCTATGGAGTCAATATCTGCAAACCTTTTAAATAAAACTGCCTTGCCCTCCATAACAGGTTTTGAAGCTAAAGAGCCCAAATTCCCTAAACCAAGAATTGCAGAACCGTTACTTATAACCGCTACTAAATTTCCCTTAGAAGTATAGTCATAGGCTTTGGAAGAGTCTTTGGAAATTTCCTTTACAGGTGCCGCCACTCCAGGCGAATAAGCAAGTGATAAATCTCTTTTTGAGATAAGAGGTTTAGATGAATTAACCTCAATTTTGCCAGACTTATTGCCTATATGAAAATCTAAAGCCTCTTTATCTGTATAATGATCAATTTTTGATTTTTTTGTCATTGGATTTTGAGTATGTAATATATAAGTGAATATATCACTAAAAATTTTGTCTTAATTATGAATTTATTATCCTCAACCACTGTATTTAGTTTTTATACAATGCTGAGCCGTGTTCTTGGTTATTTCAGAGATATATTAATAGCAATTTTTTTAGGAACTTCTATATATGCTGATGCTTTCTTTGTTGCGTTTAGACTTCCTAATACCTTCAGAAGATTATTTGCAGAAGGTACATTTAATGCTGCATTTATTCCAAGTTATGCTTCTGAAAAGTTAAAAGGCCAAGCGCAGGGAAAAAAATTTGCTGATGAAGTTTTAACTTTATTAATCTTGGCTCTTTTAACAATAGTTTTATTAGTAGAAATTCTTACTCCATATGTAGTTTATTTAATTGCTCCAGGTTTTGTTGAAAATAATGACAAATTTAACTTAGCTGTGGACTTAACAAGAATTACTTTCCCCTTCTTAGCATTTGTTAGTTTATCTTCTTTTTTTGCTGGAATTTTAAATACTGAAAATAAATTTGCTGCAGCTGCAGCCGCACCAATTTTTTTAAATTTAATTTTAATATTTTCTTTATTTATTTCATATTACTTTAAGCTAGATTATGCACTAAATTTATCTTATGGAGTTTCACTATCAGGTTTCATACAATTAATTTTTTTAATTTTCTTTTCTTCAAAATACTATCAACCTTCCTTAATTTTCAAAAAAAAAATAAAACAAAAAGTTAAATTATTTATAAAAAAACTTTTACCTAGTATTTTCTCATCTGGAGTAATACAGATTAGTATTTTAGTTGGAACGATAATAGCATCATTCCAATCTGGGGCAGTTTCTTATCTTTACTATGCAGATAGAATCTATCAAATTAATCTTGCTATAGCCGGTATTGCAGTTAGCACTGTATCTTTGCCAATATTGAGTAAATTGATAAAAAGTAAAAAAATTAATCAGGCAAATCAAATTCAAAATAAATCTTTAGAATTATCTTTATTGTTATCATTACCAGCTAGCATAGCTTTAATCATTGGCTCTGATGAAATAGTAAATGCTTTATTTGGTTATGGATCTTTTACAGAAAATGACATTGAACAAACATCACTTGCATTAAAATACTTTGGTTATGGCATACCAGCTTTTGCAGCGTTGAAAATATTTGCAAATTTCTTTTTCGCTAGAGACAACACAATGACACCATTTAAAATTTCATCAATTATTGTTTTTATCAATGTTGTTATTAGTATTTTATTTTTTAAACAATTTGGCTTTGTTATTATTCCAATCGCTACAACTTTATCGACTTGGGTAGGTGTTATTTATTATCTATTTATTCTCTTTAAAATTGGTTATTTAAAACTTGCACCCAATTTTTATACTAAGTTAACAAAGATAGTCTTTTCTACTTATATAATGGCCTATGTTTTTCACATAAGCTTAAATTATTTTGCAAGAAATTTGAGTTATACAAGCGATTATAAAATTTTATACCTATTATTTATAGTAATCTTTGTGGCTTTATTGTATTTTTTAATTTGTTATTTTTTAAAAGTACTCAATTTAAGAAGTTTTAGAATTAATTAGTATGAAAAAGGAATTGGTATTTTCTGGAGTTCAACCAACTGGTAATTTACATCTAGGAAATTATCTAGGAGCTTTAAAGAATTTTGTTTCACTTCAAAAGTCAAAAAATTGTTTATATTGCGTTGTTGATTTACACGCTATTACAACATTTCAAAACCCAAAGGAGTTAAACTCAAATATTTTAGAAACTACTGCAGGTTTCTTAGCTTCTGGATTGGACTCAAATAAAAGTATAATTTTTAATCAATCTTCTGTAAGCGGCCATGCAGAACTTGCTTGGATTTTAAATTGTGTCTGTAGAGTAGGATGGTTAAATCGTATGACTCAATTTAAAGATAAAGCTGGCAAAGATAAAGAAAAGGCAAGTGTTGGCTTATACATCTATCCAAATTTAATGGCTGCGGATATTTTATTGTATAAAGCTACACACGTACCTGTTGGCGCTGATCAGAAGCAGCATTTGGAGTTATCGAGGGATATAGCTCAAAAATTTAATAATGATTTTAACAAAAAAGATTTTTTTCCTTTACCAGAACCTTTAATTCAAAAAAATATTTCTCGAGTCATGAGTTTAAGAGATGGAACAAAAAAAATGAGCAAATCTGAAGAGTCTGATTATTCTAGAATAAATTTAAAAGATAGTTCAGATGAAATTGTAAAAAAAATAAAAAAAGCAAAAACTGATGCTGAACCAATTACTGAAAATATTCAAGATTATGATAATAGGCCAGAGGCATACAATTTGTTAAGTATATACTCAGATTTATCAGATCAAAAAGTTGAAACTACTATTAACGAATTTGTGGGAAAAGATTTTTCATCTTTAAAAATAAAACTATCTGAAAAATTGGTTGAGACAATAAGTCCAATCGGAAAGAATATCTCTCGATTAATGAAAGACAAAAAGCACCTGGAAGATGTGTTGAAAAAAGGCAAACAAAAAGCCAATATAATCGCTGAGGAAAACTTAAAAAAGATACGTGAAATAGTAGGATTTGTGTAATATATATACATTTAAATGATACAAGTAGAACAAACGCCAAACCCAGACTCGTTAAAATTTTTATCACAAAAAATTTTATCAAAGGTCGGAACAGAAGAGTTTAAAAAATCAAATTTAAATGACATTAAAATTCCATTTATAAAAGAGGTGTTAAGTTTTTCAGGTGTGGAACTTGTTTTAATTTCAGACAATTTTTTGACAGTTAAAAAAGAAAAAAATGTATCTTGGGATAGTTTAAAACCAATGATTATTTCACACTTAAATGATTATTTTGAAAAAACTGAAGACCCAATATTAATTGACAATAAAATAGAAAAATCTGATGATAATGAAACTATCGCAAAAATTAAAGATGTTTTAAACACTAAAATAAGACCAGCGGTTGCTAGAGATGGAGGCGATATCAAATTTAAATCTTTTGAAGATGGTGTTGTGAAAGTAGAATTGCAAGGAGCATGTTCTGGGTGCCCTAGCTCAATAATGACTTTGAAGCAAGGAGTCCAAAATTTATTAAAACATTACGTCAAAGAAGTAAATTCAGTTGAGGCAATCTAAATGAAAAAAAATTTGAGTTATAGAGATAAATTATTAGAGTTAGCACAAATATATAAAATTTCTGAGATACAAAATTATATCAAGAGAAAAAAGAATCTTACTACTCATCAAATTGAACATATTCTTAAAAAGAATAATGTTCCGATTCCAAAAGATTTTAACGTAAGTTTTTTTAAAAAAAGCATCTCAAACCCTATCTCAAAAGCAGGAAAAGGGGTTTCAGGACTTTATAACGATACAACTGATGGGGTAGGAAAATTTTTTAAAAGAACAAAAAAAGGCGCGACAGGTTTATACGACGATACCACTGGAGGAGTTGGGAATTTCTTTTTAGGTTTGTGGAGGAATTCTGGTAATTTAGGTCTCGGTATTTTAAATACAATTCCTAAAGTATTCAATACAGTTTCTAGTTTTATTTCAGATGCATTAGTAAATTTATTTAGCAGTTTTTATACCTCTGAAGTTGAAAAAACAAAAACTAACAAGTTAATCAAAGGTTTTGGAATTGCAGTTTTTATTTGTGCGATAGGTATAACATTTTACACTATAAAAGAAAACTATGACGAAAATAATGTAACCAAGTCGTTTAAAGTTGAGAAAGATAAACCAAAAAAAATTGAAACACAGAAAGAAGTAAAGAAAAAAATAGAAAAAAAACCACAAAAAAAAGAACAACAAAAGCAAGTAAAAAAACCTGAGCCAAAAAAAGAAAAATCTCCAAGTCAGGTAACTGAGCTAGTTCTACCAAATTTAAATATTAAAACAGAGACAGTATTGAGTTTATTTGAAGATGTTGAATATGATTTGAAGACTGTGAGATACCAAAAAAGGGTAAAACCAATTTATTTCACTCAATTCCCAAAAGACTTGGATGAGATTAAAGATACTAAACTTAAAAAGGAAACATTCATAAAAATTGTTTTACCTTTAGTTGTTGCTGAAAATGATAAAATTTTAGACGATAAAATAAAATTAAAAAGAATTACTTCAAAAAAAATGACCACTGATAAAGAAAAATCATGGCTAAGATTAAAATTGAGAGAATATAAAGTTAAAAATTCTGATATAGTCGAGTTAAACAAAAGAATGGATATTATACCGGTCTCAATTGCATTAGCCCAAGCTGCAAAAGAGAGTGGTTGGGGTACATCAAGATTTGCTTTAGAGGGGAATGCAATATTTGGACAATGGACATGGACTGGTCAAGGCATAGAGCCTTTGAACAAAGGTAAAAACGAGGGTCACAAAATCCTTAGATTTCCAATTCTAAGAGCCTCAGTAAAGGCTTATAAAAACAATTTAAATACTCACAAAGGCTATTCAGAATTTAGGGAAAAAAGACATAGTATCAGAAAAAGAAATAAGACTATAAAAGGTTTAGATCTTACAGATACTTTAAATAGATATGCCCAAACTGGAAAAAAATATACAGACATTTTAGAACAAATTATAAAACAAAACGATCTGTCAGACTTTGAAACTGTTCAATTGACTAACTCTGTTGTTAAAAAAGATATACAACTTTAAAATTATTTTTCTTTAACTACAAATTGAATACCAAGCCATCTATAGAAACCATTAGCCTCTCTTAAAGAACAATTTATTCTACCCCGTTCTGTGGTAAATTTTCCCTCTAAACTTATATTTAAACTATTTTTATCATTAAATTTTATTTTGGAATTTCTCCACTTGTTTTCCTCATTGGAAAAACAGCTTATATTTTTTAAATTTTTTATATTTTCATAAAATTCAATATTAACTTTCGGAGGATTCTTTTCATCACCAATGTATCTCTCTTCAGGATAAATTGACTTATAGGGAAATGGCAATGTCTTCAAGATTGTTTTAAATCTCTCTGTTTCACCATACTTCTCATTAATTGGAAATCTTGGCATTTCAAATAAATTTTTAGTGTAATCAGTTACACCAGAGTGTTGACCAAAAGCATATTTAAACCCTAAGTCAATTACAATATTTTTTAAGTTAATACTGTATTCACCAAATGGGTAGGAAAAAAAAATTGAATTTTTACCAAGCTCCTCTTTAAATATATTAATGGATGTAACTAAATCATCTTTAATTTTTTGTTCTTTAAAATCAATTAAGTAATCATGAGTGTGGCTATGATTCCCTATTTCGACAAATTCGTATTTTTCTATTTCTCTAATATTTTCCCAACTCATGTATCCCTTTTTTCCTACTTCTCTTGTGCTCACAAATAATATGAAAGGGATTTCGTTTTTTTTAAGAATTGGCCAAGCATTATCGTAGAAAGACCGATACCCGTCATCTATTGTAATAAGAATTTTTCTTTCATTTTTATTATTATTTAGTTCTTTTTCAAAATTAGAGGGATTTACAAATTTAATACCATTTTCTTTAATCAATGAAATATGTTCTTTGAAATCATTAACCCTTATGTTTGTTGAAGGGTATTTATTTTCTTCAAATCGATGATACATTATAGTAATTATACCAAAGTCATCTATAGCTAATTCAGATGAGTGTAAATTTAATTTAATCGGTAAAAAAAACAGAATAATGATAAATAATTTTTTAATAATTAACTGCACTGGCAATAATAATTCAATAGGTTTAAAATTTAATAATAATTTTTTCACAGAAAAATTACAAAATAATATTGAATCTAATAATCTCCTTGTTAGTAATATTATTGGTTTTACAAAAAAACACAAAGTCAAATTAAGCAATAAATACTCTATAATAGTTAATATGGGGCCTGGAAGCTACTCTTCCATCAGAATATCTTTATCTGTGGCAAAAGGAATCCAAATTGTGCATGGTTCTAAACTATATGGCTATAAAAATTATCAATTATCGGAATTAAAACTTGAAAATATTGAGAATTTGATAAAAAATAAACAATTAGAAAATAAAATGGTAAATCCAATTTATCAGTAAAAGGTTTTTAGATAATAATGAGTGTTATTGAAGAAAAATGTAAACAAAAAGGAGTGAGGCTTACTGAACAAAGGCGGGTAATAGCTAAGGTAATGTCGGAATCAAAACTGACTTTTGGTTCTAAAGATCATCCTGATGTTGATGAGCTGCACAAAAGGGTAACTCTTGTAGATAAAAAAATTAGCATAGCTACGGTTTATAGAACTCTAAAATTATTTGAAGAGTCTGGAATAATTGAAAGACATGATTTTAAAGAAGGCAAATCAAGGTATGAGCCCTCAACAGATGAGCATCACGATCATTTAATTGATGTAAATACTGGAGAAATAATTGAATTTGTTGATAAAGATATCGAAGAGTTGCAAATCAAAATAGCAAAAAAACTTGGTTATAATTTAGTTGACCATAAACTAGAGCTTTATGGATCAAAGAATAAAAAGTAATTTGAAAAAAAAAATTTTTATAAAAACTTTCGGTTGTCAGATGAATGAATATGACAGTAATCGAATTTTAGATATTACAAAAAAGATTAACTACTTTCCAACTAAAAAAAAAATAGAAGCAGATTGTTACATAATAAATACTTGTCACATTAGAGAAAAAGCTACAGAAAAAGTATTTCATGACGTGGGTAGAGTCAAAAAAGAATTCAAAAACAAAAAAAAACCTATACTTATTATTGCTGGCTGTGTTGCTCAGGCTGAGGGAGATTTAATTTTAAAAAAAGATAACTATGTTGATGCCGTAATAGGTCCTCAGTCTTATCAATTCATAAATAAAATTATTAAAGATATAGAAAATAAAAATAAACAACACAATATTACAAATTTCGATACAGTAAAAAAATTTGATGAACTTAAAACAATTAGCAGTAATAATTCAAAAGTTTCATCGTTTTTAACTATACAAGAAGGTTGTGACAAATTTTGTAAATTTTGCGTGGTTCCTTACACAAGAGGTCCAGAACATTCTAGAGATTTTGAGGATGTTCTCAATGAGGCAGATGGGCTTTTAAGAAAAGGAGCAAGAGAAATAATTTTATTAGGTCAAAACGTAAATGCTTACAATGATAAAAAAAATGGAAAACGTTTATCTGATATTATATATGCTTTAGAGAAAAAAAAGGATCTTTTGAGAATTCGCTATTATACCTCTCATCCAAAAGACATGACAAAAGATTTAATCGAGGCGCATAAAAAATGTACTAAACTTATGCCGCTATTACATCTTCCAGTTCAATCAGGTTCTAATAAAATACTGAAGAGCATGAATAGAAAACATAATATTAAAGAATATTTAAAAATTATTGATAATTTAAAAGAAAAAAATTCAAGAATAGAATTCGCTAGTGATTTTATAATTGCTTATCCTGGAGAAGAACAGGAAGATTTTAATCAAACATATGAGTTAATGAAAAAAATTCAATTTATAAATTCATATTCTTTTATTTTCAGCCCAAGACCTGGCACTCCTGCAAGTGATATGCAAATAATTGATGAAACACTAGCCAAAAAAAGACTTATGATTTTTCAAAAACTCGCTGAAAATATTAAGATGAACTATAAAAAAAAACTTTTAAATAAAATTGTAAAAGTATTATTTGAAAACAAAATGACAAAAGAAAAAGATAAATACTTTGGAAGAGACGAATATCAAAACCCAGTCATAGTTTGCTCAAAAAAAAATATTATTGGCCAGGAAAAAAGAGTACTTATAAAAAAATTCTCTCAACATACAATTTATGGTGAATTAATAAATACTGATAACTTTCTAGCAGCTTAAATATGTCTAAAATAGAAAATCTTGATCAGAATTACAGCATAAAAAAAATAGATAAAGAAACTATTAATATTAAAGTTCATAATAACGATATTTTAGCATCAGTTGTTGGAGAGTTTAATAGTAATTTAAATGAATTGGAGAAATTAACCAAAACAAAAATATTTTTTAGAGGAAATTCAATTACAATTAAAGGTAATTCGGATGAAACAAGTAAGGCATCAGATGCTATAAAATTTTTAATAAATAAATATTTAAAAACTAACCTAATTGAAAAACAAGACTTGATGTTATCAGTAAAAGAAAAAAATACTAGTTTTAAATCTAATGTTCATAATTTCGGCCAATTAATTAAGACTCCAAAAAAGACAGTAATAGCGAGATCAAAAAAACAATCTGACTACATAAACGCTCTGACTAAAAACGACATAACTATGGCTTTAGGACCTGCAGGAACAGGAAAAAGTTTTTTAGCAGTATCTGTTGCTATGACGATGTTATTTGAGAAAAAAGTAGAAAAAGTAATTTTATCTAGACCAGCTGTAGAAGCAGGAGAAAAACTCGGATTTTTACCTGGCGATATGAAAGAAAAAGTTGATCCATACTTGAGACCTTTATATGACGCACTTTATGATCTTTTTGGGTTTGAAAAAATAAATAAAAAAATTGAGTCAGGTGAGATTGAAATTGCCCCTCTGGCATTTATGAGAGGAAGAACTTTGAAGAATTCTTTTGCTATACTGGACGAAGCTCAGAATGCTACACTTACTCAAATTAAAATGTTTTTAACAAGAATAGGAGAAAACTCTAAAATTGTAGTAAATGGCGACCCAACTCAAATAGATTTAATAAATAAATCTCAATCAGGATTAATTAAATCTAAAAAAATATTAAATAAGGTTAAAGAAATAAAATTAATAGAGTTTGATCATAAAGATGTGGTGAG
>CACNIK010000006.1 GCA_902620525.1 uncultured Pelagibacteraceae bacterium
TGAATACTTCATCAGAAAAATTATTTAAAAGACACTTTGATATATTATGGATCCATGGCTTAATACATTTATTTGGATATGACCATAAAAAGGATGGCAATTATAAAAAAATGAACACCATAGAAAATAAATTACTAAATAAATTCAATTAGATGATTAATTTTTTTCTTCACAGCAGAGTTTTGTTAGTATTTATAATACCTTTTTTATTGGGTTGTTTATCCGTATTTTCATTTCAACCATATAATTTGACGTTTATTAATTTTTTTATATTCCCATGTCTTTTTTTTATTTTGTCTTACATAAATAAGAGATCAAAAAATAAATATAGAAAAAAACCACATTTGATAAATTTATTTTATGCAGGATATTTTTTTGGTATTGGCTTTTTTTTAACAGGAACTTATTGGATATCTAATTCTTTACAATTTGATGAGTCTTTTAAAAATTTAATACCTTTAACAGTCATATTAATTCCATTGTCACTTGGACTATTTTACGGATTGGGCTCTTTAATTTGTGGAAAATATTTAAAAACTAACTTAGGATCGATCATTTTATTTTGCTCAACGATTTCCGCAGTTGATTATTTAAGAGCAAAAATATTTACTGGCTTTCCATGGAACCTTTGGGCTTATAGCTGGTCCTGGTTTAATGAAATAATTCAAATTTTAAATCCTATTGGATTATTTGCATTTAATTTGTTAACAATAACTTTCTTTTGCATACCAAGTATTTTTTTTTTTAAGAGATACAAATATAAAAGTTTTATACTAAGTTTCTTTTTAATAATTTTTTTTTTAAATTACATATATGGAAATTATGTAATAAATTTTAATAGAATTGATAATAAAAACAATCCTAAAGAAACTGAACAGATCTATATCAAAATAGTCTCACCAAATTTTGAATTAAAATATAATTTATCTGAAAAAGAAACACTAGAGCGAATTAAAAAACTGATTTTGTATAGCGGTATTGAAAAAAACAAAAAAACGTTGTTCATATGGCCCGAGGGGGCATTATCAGGAAAATATTTTTTTGAAATTGAGAAATATAAAAACTTAATAAAAGAAAATTTTTCTTCAAACCATTTAATAATTTTCGGAATAAATACCTTAGATCAAAAAGAAAATAAATTTTATAACAGTTTTGTTTTAGTAGATAATAATTTTAATAAAAAATTTCAGTATAATAAAGTAAAGCTGGTTCCATTTGGAGAATTTTTACCATTTCATAACAAATTAGAAAAAATTGGATTAAAAAAAATCACAGAAGGTTTTGGATCTTTTAGTGAGGGCTCAACTAATGAAACTTTTTATTATAATGGAGTACATATAGCTCCTTTAATTTGTTATGAAATAATTTTCCCAGAATTAATCCAAAAAATTAAAACAAATAAAACTTTATTAATAAATATTTCAGAAGATGGATGGTTTGGTAATTCTATCGGCCCGTATCAGCATTTTTCAAAATCAATTTTTAGGGCCATTGAAAGTGACTCTTTTGTTTTAAGATCTGCAAATAAAGGTATCAGCGCTATAATTGATAATAAAGGACAAATCATTAAAAGCCTTGAAAACAACGAAACTGGTAGTATAGAGCACATGTTGACAATAAAAGAAAAGAAGAATGGAAATAAAAATGATTTGATATTTTTTATCCTTTTATTTACATATTATTTAATCTCTTTAAGATATAAAAATAATGACTGAAAAAAATTACTTGTTTACCAGTGAATCTGTATCAGAGGGACATCCCGATAAAGTCTGTGATAGGATTTCTGATATGGTGGTAGATAGTTATTTATCGAAGGACCCTTTTGCCAGAGTAGCTTGTGAAACCCTGACTACTACTAATAAAGTTGTTCTTGCAGGAGAAATACGAGGACCAAATATAAACAAAGAGGAAATCATAGATAAAGTAAGAAATTGTATCAAAGATATAGGTTATGATCAGGAGGGCTTTTCTTGGAAAGAACAAACAAAAATTGAGTCTCATCTTCACGAACAATCTACTGATATTGCAATGGGAGTAGACTCAAAAGATAATAAAGACGAGGGAGCAGGAGATCAAGGTATTATGTTTGGGTACGCCTGTAACGAGACAGATGATTTAATGCCTGCACCAATATTTTATTCACACAAGATCTTGCGTTTAATGGCACAAGATAGAAAGTCTGGAGTACTAAAAGGAATCGAACCGGACTCAAAAAGTCAAGTAACAATGCTTTATGATAATGGAAAACCAAAAAAAGTAACCTCAGTGGTAGTTTCAACACAGCATTCTAAAGATTTGGACCAAGAAAAAGTCAAAGAATTAATTCTACCTTACATAAATAAATCTATACCAAAAGAATTATTAAGCGATCTTCAAAGTTCAGAAATTTATATTAATCCTACAGGTCAATTTATAATTGGAGGTCCAGATGGAGACACTGGTTTGACTGGAAGAAAAATAATCGTTGATACTTATGGAGGAGCTGCCCCGCATGGTGGAGGAGCATTTTCAGGTAAGGATCCTACTAAAGTTGACCGTTCAGCGGCTTATGTTTCAAGATATTTAGCAAAAAATATTGTAGCATCAGGTTTAACAGATAAATGCTTGATTCAATTGTCTTATGCAATCGGAGTTTCTAAGCCATTATCAATATATGTGAAATTAGGAGACAAAGATGAAAGTAAAACATCTAAAGTTGCAAAAATTATTAAAGATAATTTTGATTTGTCTCCTCGAGGAATTAGAGAATTGCTTAATTTAAATAAGCCAATTTATGAAGTAACGTCATCCTATGGGCACTTTGGGAGAAAACCAACAAATAAAGGTGAATTTTCTTGGGAAAAAACTGATAAAACCTCATTTTTTAAAAAGGTGTAATCTTGAAAAAACCTTAATTTTTCTTTAATAATAAGAAAAAATTTGAAAAATACAAAATGGGCACTAGCCCATTTTTTTTTAGGAGAATTAAAATGTTAAATAGAGGATTAGACAAACTCGAATTATTAAGAATAGTTGATGCTGTTGCTAACGAAAAATCAATTGATAAAGATATAGTAATTGGATCGATGGAAAGCGCAATACAAAAAGCAGCCTTAACAAAATTTGGTCAAAACAATAATATTCTTGTAAAAATTGACCGTGAAACCGGAAATATTAGTATACAAAAAGTTCTGGACGTAGTTGAAACCGTAGAAGACCCTAGCCGTGAAATTACATCTATAGACGCAAATACTATTAACAATAATAAATCAGAAACACTGAAGGTAGGTGATAAAATTTATGAGGACCTTCCCCAAATAGATTTTGGAAGAATAGCAGCACAAAGTGCTAAACAAGTTATAAACTCAAAAGTAAGAGAGGCTGAAAAAAATAGACAGTACGAAGACTTTATAGATAAACAAGGTCTCATATTAAGTGGTATAATTAAAAGATTAGAATATGGTAACGTCATAGTTGACTTAGGAAGAGCTGAAGGAGTTATTAAAAAAGATGAACTTATTCCGCGAGAGGTGCTTAAAACTGGAGAGAGAGTTAAAGCATATTGTTATGAAGTAAAAAAAGAATTAAAAGGTCATCAAATATTTTTATCACGAGCTCATCCACAATTTTTAGCTAAACTTTTCTTCCAGGAAGTCCCAGAAATTTATGAAGGAATAATTGAAATTAAATCAGTCGCCAGAGATCCAGGCAGTAGAGCAAAAATTTGTGTTTATTCTAAAGATACTTCTATAGACCCAGTAGGAGCATGTGTTGGAATGAGAGGAAGTAGAGTGCAGACAATTGTAAATGAACTTTATGGTGAAAAAATTGATATTATAAAATGGACTGAAGATTTACCAACTCTTATTTCAGAGTCCTTATCTCCTGCTGAAATACAAAAGGTTTTAATTGATCAATCCAACAAAAAGATTGATGTAATATTAAGTGAAGAAAATTTAAGTAAAGCAATTGGTAGAAGAGGTCAAAACGTTAGACTAGCTTCAAAACTTACAAATTTTGAAATTGATATTTTGACTGATAAGGAGGACTCAGAAAGAAGACAGGCAGAATTTAAAGAAAAAACAGAAGCTTTAATAAAAAATTTAGAGGTCGATGAAACTCTAGGGCAGTTATTAGTTTCCGAAGGATTTCAGAGCATTGATGAGATTTCACAAGCTAATGCAGAAGATATTTCTAAAATTGAAGCGATAGATGAAGAGACTGCAAAAGAGTTAATTTCAAGATCTAAAGAGAGTTTGATTAAATTAAAAGAAGAAGTTGGAAAAAGACTTAAAGAATTAGGTGTAGAGGAAGAATTAATTAATTTGAAAGGTATGACGCAAGGTATGTTAGTAATATTAGGGCAAAAAAATATAAAAAAACTCTCTGATTTTGCGGATTTGTCAACGGACGAACTTGTTGGCGGATATGATGAAGTTAAGGGTAAAAAGATAAGGTTACAAGGATATTTAGAAGAGTTTTCTTTAACCAGGGAGGAAGCAGATCAACTAATAATGTCTGCAAGAAATATTGTATTTAAATAAGTTATGGATAAAGAGAAAGAAAAAAAAAAAACATTAACAATTTCATCAAATTTTAAAAAAAAAATTGATTCAAATAACCTATCAAAAAATGAAATAAAAAAACCGTATTCGATCCCCAATGACAAAAAAAATTCATTTAAACCCACAAAGAATTTTAAAAAAATTAATTTTTCAGATCCAAACTTAAAAAATCCAACTAATAAGGGAAAAAAATTTAACAGAAAGTTTATAGAACAACAAACCACTAAAGCATTTATAAAAAAAGATGAAAAGCCAACTGGAAAAAGTAAGTTAAAACTCAAAACTCCAATAGATAAAAGGGATTTTAAATTGACTGTTTCAAGGGCTTTAAACGTTGAAGAAATAGAAATTAAGCAGAGAAGTTTAGCAGCGGTTAAAAGAGCAAGACTTAAAGAAAAAAAGAGTAGTCCCGATACAGAGGAAAAAAAGGAATATAAAAAAGTTATAAAGGAAGTTAAAATTCCTGAACAAATTACAATTCAAGAACTTTCAAATAGGATGGCTGAAAAATCTAACGACATTATTAAATTTCTTTTAAATATGAAAGTTATTGCAACTATAAATCATACAATTGATAAAGACACGGCTGAATATATCGTAAAAGAGTTTGGTCACAAGGCAATAATTGAAAATTCTCATCCTGAAGAGATAAATAAAAATAAATCTATGAGTGGAACGATAGAAAGAAGACCACCAGTGGTAACTATTATGGGCCATGTTGATCATGGAAAAACTTCGCTTCTTGACGCTCTGAGACAAACAAATGTTGTTTCAAATGAATTTGGTGGGATTACTCAACATATAGGAGCCTATCAAGTTAAAACAGAAAATAATCAATTAATCACTTTTATTGATACGCCTGGACACGCAGCTTTTACAGAAATGAGAGCTAGAGGTTCTAAAATTACCGATATAGTCGTATTAGTTGTAGCAGCTGACGATGGAATTAAACCTCAAACAATAGAGGCTATTAATCATGCCAAAGCCGCTAAAGTTCCAATAATTGTAGCTATTAACAAATCAGATTTACCAAACAAAAACATTACAAAAATAAAAAATGATCTAATGAGATATGAGCTTGTAGCTGAAGATCTAAGTGGTGATACACTATTTGTAGAAGTTTCTGCTTTAAAAAAAATTAATTTAGATAAACTTAAAGAAAGTATTTTATTACAATCGGAAATATTAGATTTAAAGGCCTCGATTTCAGATAAAGCTACTGGGGTGGTAATAGAGTCAAAAATTGATAAAGGCAAAGGACCAGTTTCAACAATTTTAGTATCAAACGGAAAACTAAAAAAAGGAGATTATTTTGTTTGCGGAAAAACATGGGGAAAAATTAGAGCTATGATAAATCATGATGGACTACCTATAATTGAAGCTTACCCATCGATGCCAGTTGAGATTTTAGGCATGAACGATACAGCTTTTGCAGGAGCTGAATTTTTAGTGACCGAAGATGAAGACAAAGCTAAAGAAATTTCAAAATTTAAAAATGAAAATTCTTCTAAAAAGAAAATTCTTTTAAATGACAAATCAACGATATTTGATAAAGGAGAGGATCAAGAAGAACTCAATGTTATAATTAAGTCCGATGTCCATGGTTCCAGTGAAGCTCTTAAAATGGCGATTGAAAAAATAGAACACCCTGAGGTAAAAACAAAAATTATATTATCAGAAATTGGAATGATTAACGAAACTGATGTGTCACTGGCAAAAGCATCTGATGCTGTACTAATTGGTTTTAATGTGAAAGCTAACAGAGAGGCAAAAAAGATTTCAGATGAACAAAGAATAGAAATTAAATACTTCAATATAATTTATGAAGCAATTGAATACATTGAAAAGAGACTATCTGGACTTTTAGAACCTGACATCAAAGAAGTTTCTCTTGGTTCTGCCGAAGTTCAAAAAATATTTAAAGTTTCAAAATTTGGCCAAATAGCTGGATCAAAAGTAATTGAAGGAGAAATTCAAAATAAGTCAAAAGCTAGAATAGTAAGAGATGGCACAGTCGTTTATGATGGAGAAATTCTAAGTATTTTTAGAGAAAAAAATGCAGTTAAAGAGGTTAAAAATGGTTTTGAATGTGGGATAAGCTTAAAAGATTTTATAGATTTCAAAGAAAAAGATATAATACAATCATATCAAATAGAAAAGATTGAGAGAACTTTATGATTAATAGCGATGTATCTAATAAAGGATATTCCCAGAGACAGCTGAGAGTCGGTGAACTTGTTAAGCAGAGTATTGGAGAAATTTTCATAAAAAATGAGACAAAAATATCGTCATTTAATTCACGATTTATAACGGTTACCGAAGTTAGGATGACCCCAGACTTGAAAACAGCAAGGGTTTATGTGATACCACTAGGCGGTATAGACATGAAAGAAATTGTAGGTGTATTGACTGATAACGCTCATCTTGTTAGAAAAGCTTTATCAAAAAAGCTAAGTTTAAAGTTTCTTCCAAAACTCAACTTTATTGAAGATAAATCTTTTGAATATGCAGAAAAAATTGAAAGATTAATCAAAGAGAATAAGAAAAATGAAACAGACAAAAAAAGATATAATTAAGTCACTCGCTATAAACAAGTCAGACGTAGGTTCAGCTGAAATTCAAATTGGATTGCTTAGCAATAAAATTGAGAAATTGGCGACCCACTTCAAAAAATTTAAAAAAGATAAACACTCAACTATTGGTTTATCAAAGTCAGTGAATAAAAGAAAAAAATTATTAAGTTATCTAAAAAGAAAAAAACCTGACTCATATGAAAAAATTATAAAACAATTGAGTCTAAGAAAATAATGTTTAAAATTCAAAAAGAAGAAATAGATTTTGGTGGAAAAAAATTAATCTTAGAAACCGGTAAGGTCGCAAGGCAAGCTGATGGAGCTATTATAGCAAGATTAGGTGAAACAGTTGTTATTGCAACAGCAGTTGGTGCAAAAAAACTTAATGAAGGTCAAGATTACTTTCCTTTATCAGTGAACTATCAAGAAAAATATTATGCTGCTGGAAAGATACCAGGTGGTTATTTTAAAAGAGAGGCTAGACCGACAGAAGCTGAAACTTTAATTTCAAGATTAATTGATAGACCAATAAGACCACTATTTCCATCTGGTTTTATGAATGAGGTTCAGTTGTTACCAACTGTTTTATCGTATGACGGTGAAAATCAACCAGATATACTCTCCATAATAGCCTCTTCCGCAGCTTTATCTATATCAGGCCTACCTTTTCAAGGACCAATTGCTGCTAGCAGGGTAGGTTTTAAAGATGGAAAATATTTGTTAAATCCATCTCAAGAAGAATTAAAAACTTCAAAATTAGATTTAGTAGTAGCCGGAACCAAGGACGCGGTGTTAATGGTAGAGTCTGAAACTTCAGGATTATCAGAAAAAATAATGTTAGATGCTGTTAAATTTGGCCATGAAAAATTTATACCAGTTATAAACGCAATTGAAAATTTAGCAAAAAAAGCTAGCAAACCTAAGTGGGAAATCGAGGAAATTGACAATACCAACCTTAAGAAAAAAATTGCTAAAGAGTTTGAGGGAGATCTTAGAAAGGCTTTTAAAGAAGTAGATAAGAAGAAAAGATCAACGGCAATTTCTGAAATTGACTCTAAGTGTAAAGAGATGTTCAAAGAAGATGAGAGCGTTACCGAGAACCAAGCAATGGCTCAATTAAAATCTCTTGAGAAAGATATCGTAAGAACAGCCATTTTAAAAGACAAAAAAAGAATTGACGGGAGAGGACTAGCCGATGTCCGAAAAATTGAGTGTGAAGTTGGTGTTTTACCAAGAACGCATGGTTCAGCTTTATTTACAAGAGGAGAAACTCAGGCATTAGTAGTAACGACTTTAGGCATGTCCGATGATGAACAAAGACTTGAAAGTTTAGATGGCATGCAAAGATCAAGTTTCATGTTACACTATAATTTCCCTCCTTTTTCAGTAGGTGAATGTGGAAGAATTGGTACTGGTAGAAGAGAAATAGGTCATGGTAAACTTGCCTGGAGAGCTATCAACTCATCATTGCCTTTAAAAGAAAACTTTCCTTATACTTTAAGGGTTGTATCTGAAATAACAGAGTCAAACGGATCCTCTTCAATGGCAACAGTGTGTGGAACATCATTATCACTTATGGATGCAGGAGTACCAATTAAAGAGCCAGTAGCAGGAATAGCAATGGGTCTAATTAAAGAGGGAGAAAAATTTTCCGTTTTATCAGATATTTTAGGAGACGAGGACCATTTGGGTGATATGGATTTTAAAGTAGCGGGAACTAAAGACGGTATTACATCTTTGCAAATGGATATAAAGATTACCGGAATCACTTTTGAGATAATGGAGCAAGCTTTAAATCAAGCAAAAGAGGGTCGAGAACATATTTTAGGTGAAATGAATAAAGCAATTAAAACATCAAGAAAAGAATTTTCTAAACACACACCTAAAATGGAAACAATTAAAGTCGATAAAAAAGACATTGCGACAGTAATTGGAAAAGGTGGTGCAACTATAAGAGAAATAGTTGAAAAATCTGGAGCAAAAGTTGATGTCAAGGATACTGGAGAAGTGACTGTTGCTGCTCCTGATGAAAAATCAAGAAACTCTGCTATTGAAATTATCAAAGGTTTGATTGCGAAACCCGAGGTTGGTAAAATTTATAAAGGCAAAGTGGTTAAAATTATGGAATTTGGAGCCTTTGTAAATTTTCTTGGGAAACAAGATGGTCTAGTTCACATTTCTGAACTTGCGGGAAAAAGGGTTGCCAAAGTGACCGATGTTGTAAAAGAAGGCGATGAAGTATCAGTAAAAGTTCTTGGTTTTGACAGAGGAAAAGTTAAACTTTCTATTAAACAAGCTGTAGCTTAAATTATTTAAATTTTGTACTCAAAATTTTGAGTTTCCTTATTAACTTGGAGTTCTATAGCACCATTTCTTAAGTGAAAATTTCTAGCCATGTCAGTCAATGGAGAAAGAGTTACCAATCTATTTAAATGATTAGATTTTTTTATTTTTTTAAATACCTCTTTGACTATAAGTTTGCCGCCGCCCTTTTTTTTGGACCAGACAGTGTAAGCTATAGCTATTTTTCCAACTTTTTGATCTCTTCTAATACTTTGTAAGTGCGCATCTTTTGTCATTAAATCCAATTCATTTACATTCTTCGGTATCTCATTTGTAAAACCGAAGCACATTATTGCGCAAATTTCATTTTTATACTTTACAGCATAAATTTTACGACCATAACTAGTCCTAAAATCATTACTTAACTCCGGTCGAATTGGATCTTCTTTTGGATCACAAGATTTAAGCTCAACTAGCTCAGCTCCTTTTATCCAGTCAAAGAAGTTTCCAAATTTCTCTCTAACCTTTTTATTTAAATCTTTCATTTTAATATTTATTTTTATTCTCTTTTATTTTTTTTGGTTTTTCTATTTATGCAATCTAGTAATGTGATTTTTGCAAGTTATGAAATATTTTTAGGGTCTGGCATTCCTACTTTGTTATATCCGGCATCAACATAATGTATTTCACCTGTCACACCATTAGCTAAATTGCTTAATAAGTATAAAGCTGAGTTACCCACATCATGAATATCAACGTTTCTTTTAAGAAAGGAATGATCCTCATTCCATTTGTATAAAAATTTTGCATCTCCTATTGCAGAAGCAGCTAAAGTTTTAATTGGTCCTGCACTTATGGCATTTACTCTAATTTTTTTCTTTCCAAGATCTCTGGCTAAGTATTTTACACTCGCTTCTAAAGCTGATTTACAAACTCCCATAACATTATAATTTGGAATTGCTTTGCTCGACTCATACGTAAGAGTCAACAAACTTCCCCCATCTTTCATTATTTTAGAGGCCTCTTTTGATACTTCAGTAAAGGAAAAACAAGAAATAAGCATACTATTTAAAAAATTTTCTCTTGAAGTATTTAAATACTCACCCGATAATTCCGATTTATCTGAAAAGGCAACGGCGTGAACTACGAAGTCAATCTCACCCCATTTAGACTTAATATTCTCAAAAAGTTTAATAATATCATCTTTTTTTTCAACATCACAACTAAATGTAACTTTTGAATTAAGTTTTTCAGCCAAAGGTATAACTCTCTTTTTTAAAGCATCTCCTAAATATGTAAAAGCTAATTCAGCACCAGCTTCTGCAAGTTTCTGAGAAATTCCCCATGCAATTGACCTCTCATTTGCAACACCCATTATCAATCCTTTTTTACCTTTCATTAAACTCATAACTATAATTTTTCAAAAATCAAAGCAGCGTTTGTGCCTCCAAAACCAAAGCTGTTAGACATTACTGCATTAAGCTTAACTCCTTTTTCGGTTTTTGTAACTATAGGGAATTTTTTTGCTTCTTCATCTATTTCATTTATATTAGCAGAACCAGCAATAAAATTATTTTTCATCATAATTAAACAATAAATCGCTTCATGTACTGATGCGGCCCCCAAAGGGTGTCCCGATAGCGACTTTGTAGAACTAATTTTTGGAATTTTTTCTCCAAAAGTCTTTTGAACTGCGTTGAGTTCTGTAATATCTCCTACAGGGGTTGATGTTCCGTGTGTATTTATATAATTAATTTTATTTCTAGCGGTAGCCATAGCCATTTGCATACATCTAACAGCACCTTCACCAGATGGAGCAACCATGTCATAACCATCAGATGTTGCTCCATAGCCAGTTAACTCAGCATAAATTTTTGCTCCTCTGGCTTTTGCATGTTCATATTCTTCAAGTACCAATACTCCAGCTCCTCCAGCAATAACAAATCCGTCTCTGGTTTTATCATAAGCGCGTGAAGCAGTTTCAGGTTTATCGTTATATTTTGATGATAGAGCAGTCATTGCATCAAACATAGCAGTCATCGCCCAATGGACTTCTTCACTTCCACCCGCAAATATAATATCTTGTTTTCCAATTTGAATTAGTTCCATTGCATTTCCAATGCAATGCCCACTAGTTGCACATGCAGAACTCATTGTATAATTTGTTCCTTTAATTTTAAACGGTACTGCAAGTGTTGCAGAAGCTGTACTACCCATTGTTCTTGGTACAATAAATGGACCCATTAATTTCGGAGTTTTAGCTCGAGTTTTATCAGCAGCAAGAATTACATTTTCAATAGAGGGACCGCCTGAACCCATAATTATTCCGGTTTTAAAGTTACTTACCTCGTTTTCCTTTAAATCAGAGTCTGAAATTGCTTCTTTCATAGCAATATAATTATAGGCTGAACCAGATCCCATGAATCTAATTGTTTTTCTATCTACATAATCTGAAAGTTTAATATTTGGTTTTCCGTGCACATGGCTTTTAAGATTATGCTCTTTATATTCGTCCGCATAAGAAATACCTGATTTTGAATTTATTAAAGATTGGTGGACTTCTTCTTGATTATTACCAAGACAAGATACTATACCAAGACCTGTAATTACTACCCTTCTCATCACTTAAACAAACCTACTTTCAAATTTTCTGCTACATAGATTACTTTTCCATCAGCATCTAATGTACCATTAGCCAATCCTACTACAGCGCTCTCTTTTTTTAAAATTCTTTTTATATTTATTTTATAAGTGGCCATCTTAACTTTTTTTAAAACTTCACCAGTAAATTTAACTGTGCTTACCCCTAAAGCTCTTCCTTTTCCGGGCTCACCTGTCCAACCAAGGTAAAAACCAACCAATTGCCACATTGCGTCTAATCCAAGACATCCTGGCATGACTGGATCTTTTTGAAAATGACATTTAAAAAACCAAAGATCATCCTTGATGTCTAATTCCGCTTCTAGATAACCTCTTTTGAAAGTTCCTGTACCACTTTCAATTTTTGTAATTCTGTCAAACATAAGCATCGGAGGTAGTGGTAATTTTGCATTACCATCACCAAAAAGAATACCATTTCCACAATCAATTAAATCTTGATAATTATAATTATTTTTTTGCTTCATTTTTTAATTATGGTTTTACTTGATTAAAGTAGTTAATTATATATAAATAGTTTAAAACTATAAAGTATGCAAAATCAATGATTATTAATGATAATTTAAAAATGTATGTCCAAAAATTAAGATCCTCAAATCTTAGACCTACAAAACAGCGGTTAAAAATTTGTAAGTTTTTATTTGATAGAAAGAAAACTTTTCATTTCACAGTTGAGGCATTAAATAAAAAAATAAATAAAAATAAAACTACCAAAGTTTCTTTAGCAACAATCTATAATACAGTCGAAGCGTTTACTAATGCAGGATATTTAAAAGAAATTTTAACTAGTAAAAATAAAAGCTATTATGATACTAACATTAAGTCGCATCACCACTTTTATGATGAAGGAAATAAAGAACTTACTGATATTCATTATAGCCAAATAAAATTAAGCAAAGTTCCAGTCCCGCCTAAAGGTAAAAAAATAAAAAATCTTGAAGTTGTAATCAGAATTCAAAAATAGTCATCTCTTATTGACTTTCTAGTTTAGAATTATTATAAACTAGCTATTGAACTAAATTATTATGAGTGTAGATTTTAAAAAAAATGGAAATGGCAAATGCCCTGTAATGCACGGTGGTATAACAAAAGCTGGTGAGTCTAATACTTCACGATTATGGCCAAATAGCATAAATTTAGATATTTTACATCAACACGACACAAAAACTAACCCTCTTCCAGGATTTAATTACAGAAAAGAAGTAAAAAAATTAAATTTTAAAGCTTTAAAAAAAGATCTGCTTAAATTAATGACTGATAGCCAAGAGTGGTGGCCAGCAGATTTAGGAAGTTATACTGGCTTAATGGTTAGATTAACTTGGCATCAAGTAGGAACATATCGAGAATTCGATGGTAGACCAAATGTTGGTTCACACAGATTTTCTCCACAAGATTCTTGGCCCGATAATACAAATTTAGATAAAGCTAGACGTCTTCTTTGGCCAATTAAAAAAAAATATGGAAATAAATTAAGTTGGTCAGATTTAATGGTATTAGCCGGAACCATGGCTTATGAAAAAGCAGGGTTTAAAACTTTTGGTTTTTCATTTGGTAGAGAAGATATATGGGGACCCGAAAAAGATGTATATTGGGGAAAAGAAACAGTACCGCTAGCTGTCAATAGATACGGTGACCCGCAAGATCGTTCTTCTCTTGAAGCGCCACTTGCAGCGTCTCATTTTCAACTTGTTTATGTAAACCCTGAAGGCGTGGAAGGAAAACCAGATCCAGTAAGAACAGCAATGGACGTTAGAGAGACTTTTGGTCGAATGGGAATGAATGATATAGAAACTGCAGCGCTAACTGTTGGTGGTCACTCTATAGGAAGAGCTCATGGAAATGGAGATCCAACTAACTTAGGCCCAGAACCTGCAGCAGCTGACATTAACGAGCAAGGATTTGGATGGAATCAGCAAAATGGAACTGGAGTAAATCAAATTACTTCAGGCCTTGAAGGTGCTTGGACAACTAATCCTGATAAATGGGATCATCAATACCTGGATCTTTTATTAAATTATGAATGGGAAAGTAAAAAAAGCCCCGCAGGTGCATGGCAGTGGGAACCTATTAATCTTGAGGAAGAAAAAAAACCAGTTGATTTAGGTGATCCTAAAAAGAAAGCTAGATTAATGTTTACTGATGCAGACATGGCTATGGCTATGGATCCAGAATACAGAAAAATTTCAGAAAGGTTTTATAAAGATCCAAAGTTTTTTGAAGAATCGTTTGCTCGAGCTTGGTTTAAACTCACTCACAGAACAATGGGAAATAAAGAAAATTATATTGGTCCCTGGGCACCTAAAGAGGATCTCCTTTGGCAAGGTAATGTTTCCCCATCAAAAAAGAAATATAATGTAAATAAAGTAAAAAAAATGATCGTAAATAGCAAACTTAGTGTAAGTGAGTTAATTACCACTGCTTGGGATAGCGCTAGAACTTATAGAGTTACTGACAAAAGAGGAGGGGCTAATGGTTCAAGAATTCGTTTAAATCCTATGAAAAATTGGGAAGCTAATGAGCCAAAAAAACTCTCAAAAATATTAAAAATTCTTGAAGATATAGCAAAAAAAACTGGGGCAACGATCGCTGATACAATTATTCTTGGAGGAAATGTAGCACTTGAAAAAGCTATAAAAAAAGCTGGCTCTAAAGTAAAAGTTCCATTTAGTCCAGGCAGAGGCGACTCCTCTCAAGAGCAAACTGAGATAAAGAATTTTAAGTGGCTTGAACCTTTGCATGATGGATTTAGAAACTATGTAAAATCAGATTATTCCGTGATGCCAGAAGAGCTTTTACTAGAGCGCGCTTCCTTGATGGGACTAACCGCTCAGGAAATGACTTGCTTAATTGGAGGTATGAGAGTGTTAGGGACAAACCATGAGTCTGCTAAAAACAAAGGTGTATTTACTGATAAAGTTGGGACTTTAACAAATGACTTCTTTATTAATTTGGTCGATATGAAATACACATGGAAACCAACAAGCAAGAACTCTTATGAAATTATTGATCGTAAAACAAATAAGATTAAATTTACAGCATCAAGAGCAGATTTAGTTTTTGGTTCTAACTCAATACTTAGATCTTATTCTGAAGTATATGCACAAGATGACAATAAAGAAAAATTTATAAAGGATTTTGTTGCAGTATGGACAAAGGTTATGAATGCGGACAGACCAAATTTAAAAAAATTAAATTAATATGACTGAATTTACACAAGGTATACATGGTGCAGCTAGAAAAATTTATGAAAATAATAAAGGCTCACTTTTAAGAACACTCGTTTACACTATTGGACATTTTTTAATAGCAATAACTGTCTTGATGCTTGTGGCCGATGTTTCTTTTATGATAGCTTTAACGGATGCTATAGTTGAACCATTAGCTAATACAGTTTGGTATTTTTTATTAGATAAATTTTGGGCTTCTAAAGTTGCATCAAAATAACTTTATATCCTACCCCAAATATCATTATTTTTAATCCATCCTGAATATTTACCAGATTTAACTTTACACCAATTACCCTTACATTTTGAAATCAAAAGTAAACGGCCAGTTTCGATATTTATTAAAGGTTTAGAATATATTGTAGGTCTATTATATAAAATTAAATCTTTTAATGTTATTACAGATTTTTTTTTCGATAATTGAGAAATATGTATCCACCCAGAATTATTTTCGTGATCTTGTATTTTTCTAAAATTTTCTGATTTTTCTTTTATTAGAACAGGTAAGTATTTTTTTTTGTAAATTATTTTTATAGGATAATCAAAAGATGGACCCAATCTTAAATTAACCCTATCATTTCTTAAGGATAAGAAATATTCTTCACCGACTAAAGTATTAAAAATAAAATAAAAAATAAGAATTAGTCTTAACATTTATTACTACAATTTTTATTTCTACTTAGATGTATAGACCTAAAATTCATTTTAATTGAATTAAAGACAATCATTTTTTTCTCCATATTTGAATTAAAGTTGAGTATAGAATTTACTACTTCATTAGCTTGCAAGGTGCCCATTATACCAGTTATTGTTGGTATGACCCCTTCAGACTCACAGTTATTATTTTGTTCTGGTATCTCCGGTAAAAAACATCTATAGCAGGGTGTCTTTTTTTTAAAGTTAAACTTAAAAATATGACCATCAAATCCACTTACAGCTGCAGAGATTAATATTTTTTTTTGTTTAAGAGCGTGATCATTTACTAATAGTCTAGTTTTGAAATTGTCAGTGCCATCACACACTATATCAAAATTTTTAATAATCTTCTCAATATTGTTTTTATTTACTCTGATCTTATGTGACTTAATAATTATATTTTTATTTATTAATTTAATTTTATTTTTTGCCACATCAACTTTATATTTCCCGAGATCGTTTATATTATAAATAATTTGTCGATTTAAATTGGATAACTCAACTTTATCATTATCTACTATTCCGATTGTACCAATGCCCAGACTAGCTAAATAAATTGACAATGGACATCCTAGGCCACCCATACCTAACACAAGTACTTTTGCAGACTTTAACTTTTGTTGTCCAATAATTCCGATTTTCTTTAAAATTATTTGTTTTGAGAATTTTTGATATTCTTTGTTAGAAATTTTCATGTTTAATTAAGACTTTTGTCATTAATTAATAATTTTTTGATTATCTCCCCAGATATTACTGAAGCAATAAAACTTTTTTTGTTTTTTTTTATTTGAGAAATTTTACCATCTGAGCGAATAATTGTAACTGCATTATAATCTTTATTAAAACCAATGTCTTTTTTTGATACATCGTTTGCTATGATCCAGTCAGCATTTTTACTTTTCAATTTTATTTTTGAATTATGTAAAAGTTTTTCAGTTTCAGCTGAAAACCCTATAACTAATTTTGGACGGTGTTGATTAGTTTTTCCAATATAATTTAAAATATCTATAGTGCCATCTAAATCTATTCTTTCTTTTGTTTTATTTTTTTTTATTTTATTTTTTTGAAAAGTCGAAGGTTTAAAGTCTGAAACAGCAGCAGTACAAACAGCTACATCAACAGGTAATGTTTTTTTTACTGCGCTAAACATTTCATCTGAGGTTTTTACCTTTATAATTTTTAAACCCTTTTCAACTTGAAGGTTTGATGGACCTGCTATCAAAGTAGTTTTTATACCCATCCTTTTTAAGGCTAATGCTATTTCATACCCTTGTTTTCCACTAGACTCATTTGAGATAAAACGTACAGGATCAAGATATTCTCTAGTTGGACCAGTCGTAACTAAAGCTTTAAATTTTTTATTTTTTACAATGTTCCTTTTATAAAAATAATTTTTAATTTCCATATATATTTTTTTAGGGCTTAACATTTTACCTTTTCCGAATTCTCCACATGCCATCTGTCCCTCTGTAGGACCTAGAAATTTATAACCATAAGTGATAAGTTTTTTACAGTTTTCTTGAGTGGCTTTATGACTCCACATTCTAACGTTCATAGCCGGCACTAAAATAATATCCTTATTTGAAGCTAATAAAATTGTTGAAGCTAAATCTTCAGCTTTACCATGGCTTAACTTGCTTATTATATTAGCTGTTGCAGGAACTACTAAAATTAAGTCTGCCCATCTAGATAAAGCTATATGATCTATCTCAGCTTCGTTATCTTTATCAAATAAATTTTCATAAACTTTCCCTCCTGATAATGAAACTAAAGATAATGGAGTTACAAATTGTTTGCCGCTTCTCGTAAGAACAATTTTTATTTCATAACCATCTTTTTTTAAAAATCTTAACAGATCTAAAGACTTATAAGCTGATATTCCACCACCTATAATAATTAAAATTTTTTTATTTTTTGTTTTCATCAAGATGATTAAAATACTACAAATGTTATTATTACAATACCTAATATTGAAATTAAAATATTATTTCTGAAACTTTTTAATCTTAATTTTTCCATCTCTAGAGAGGAATTACCACTATTTGTAAGGTTCAACTTACCTTCTGCGATTAACTGTAGTGCGTGATTTGCCTTGTCCATAAAATCGGGAAGATCAGGTATCCTTTTTAAAATCTCTCCAGAGGTATCAATTGCGCTCGTTATTGTTGCTTTTGGCCCTTTTAAACTTTCTAGCCAATTTTCAAGAATTGGTTTTGAAACATTCCAAATATTTGTATCTGGATATAATTTTCTTGCAACTCCCTCAACAACAACCATTGTTTTCTGTAATAATAAAAGTTGGGTTTGAGTTGCCATATTAAATTTTTCTGTAATTTCAAAAAGTTGTGAAAGAAGATTACCTCCAGATATATCTTTAATGTTTTGCCCAAATATCGGTTCTCCTACCGACCTCAGCGCTTGAGCAAATTCCTCTTTTGAAGCCGTCTTAGGAACCAATCCAGCTTGAAAATGAACTTCTGCCACTTTTACATAATCTCTTTTTATAAAACCATAAAGAATTTCTGCTAAATATTTTTTATTGTATTTATCCAATCTTCCCATAATACCAAAGTCTACTGGTACGATATTTCCTTCATTATCTACAAATAAATTTCCTTCATGCATATCAGCATGAAAAAATCCATCTCTAACTGCTTGCCTTAAAAAATGTTGTATTAGGTTTTCTGCAATATTTTTTAAATCTATGTTTTTTTCTTTTAGTGCCTGATGATCTCTAATTGAAACTCCATCAACCTTATCTAAAGTTAGAACTTTTTTTGACGTATATTGCCAATAAATTTTTGGAACTTTAAAACCTTTATCGTTTTTTGTATTTTCAAATAATTCATTTGCTGCTGCAGCCTCAAATCTTAAATCCATCTCAATATTAGTGATTTCCCTTAAAAGATGCACTACTTCCACAAGCTTTAGTCTTCTTGTCTTTTTTAGAGTAGCTTCAATAATATAGGCAAATAACATTAAAGCATCTAATTCTTCATTAAAAATCTTTTCGATATTTGGCCTTAAAATTTTTATTGCCACTTCATTTTCTTTATCTTCAATTTTTATTCTAGCTAAATGAACCTGAGCAATTGAGGCAGCAGCAATAGGTTTAGAAATATTTAGAATATTGGAGAATTGATTATCACCTACTTCGTTTTTTAGTATTTCTTTTGCCTCATTGAAACTAAATGGAGGAAGTTTATCTTGTAATTTTTCTAGATCTTGAGCTAAATCATTACCAATTATATCTGGACGTGTAGCTAAAAATTGTCCTAATTTTATAAAGGTAGTGCCCATCCCCTCTAGAGCGTCACATAATTTTTCACCAGAGGATTTAGTATGACTTATTGTCTTTTTTTTTGACCCAATTGATATAATGTCAAAAAATATTTTGAGTATAAGTGGTAATTTATATAATTGGTTTATAGTATCAATTGCTCCTGAGGAAGCAAATCGTCTAGCTATTTTAACTAATAAAATTAATCTTTTTATCATTATACAATTTTCCAACCCGAGTGTATTGCAGCGATCCCATTTGTAAGATTTCTGTATTCTACGTTTGTAAAACCTGTATCAAGTATTTTATTAGAAAAATCTTCTTGGTTATAAAATTTTTCAATGCTTTGAACTAAATATCTATATGGCATGTCATCACCTGCCACAAATTTTCCTACTGATGGTATTATCTTGGAATAATTTTGATATATTATTTTCAATATTTCATTTTCAACTTTCGAAAATTCTAGGCAAAAAAATCTTCCTCCATTTTTTAAAACTCTATAAGCCTCACTCAAAGATTTATTAAAATTTGTAACATTTCTTATTCCAAAACTAATTGTATAATAATCAAAGGTCTCATCATCGAAAGGTAAGCACTCTGCTGATGACATTTTCCATTGAATATTACTAAAACGACTTAACTTTTTTTCACCTTTCCGAAGCATTTTTTCATTTGGCTCAACACATATTACTTCACAACTATTGTTTGTGTAATCAGAACATAATTTTGCAATATCACCTGTGCCAGAAGCAACGTCTATGATTTTATTATTTTTTTTTGGATTTATCCAAGAAACAAGATTTTTTTTCCACATCCTATGCGTACCTAGCGACATAATATCATTCATTAAATCATATTTATCATAAACTTTATTGAAAACTTTTTTTACTAGTTTAGATTTGTCTTCGTAACGTAAATTCATAATTAATTATATGCCAGAATTGCCAGAAGTTGAAGTTATTAAAAAGTCACTTGAGAGGACTATATATGATTTAAGAATAAAAAATATAGAAATACCTAATAAATCTTTGAGATATAAAATCAATGAAAAATTGATGAAAAAAATGATTAATTCAAAAGTTCTTTCAATCTCAAGAAGATCAAAATATATACTGATAAACTTAAATAACCATTTTACAATAATAATACATCTAGGTATGACCGGTAAAATAATAATAACCGGCACTAATAAAAAAAAATATAAAACAAGTTTTTATTATGAATTAAAAGACAACAAAACTAAGCATGACCACTTAGTATTAAAATTTAACAAAAATATTTTACTTACCTATAACGATGTAAGAAAGTTTGGTTTTATTAAAGTATTTGAAACAAGCAAATTATATTTAAGCCCTCATTTGAACAAGCTTGGACCAGAGCCTCTTTCAAAAAAATTTAATTTTTATTACTTTAAAAACAATGTTACAAATAGACAAGTTTGTTTAAAAGATCTCTTAATGAATCAAAAATTTATAGCTGGTTTAGGAAACATTTATGTTAATGAGGCTTTATTTTTAAGCAAATTAAATCCTAAAGTTAGGTCAAATAAAATACCTTTTAAAAAAATTAAACTATTGGTTTCTAATATTAAAAAGGTTTTAAAAAAGGCAATTCAAAAAGGTGGTTCCTCTATTAAAAATTTTAATAATATTAAGGGCAAAAAAGGTAAATTTCAGCAATTTTTTAATGTATATGGTAAACAAGGTAATTCTTGTTCCCGGTCTAATTGTATAGGTACAATTAGAAGAATACGGATATCCAATAGATCAACTTTTTTTTGTGACAAATGTCAAAAATAATAAGTTGACCAGCTTTTATTCGACATATATACAAGCTTACGATCATGCCAAATACAAAATCTGCTATAAGAAGAGTAAGAAGGGTAAAAAAGCAAACCTCAGTTAATAGGGTAAGAAAAAGTAAGTACAAATCTGCAGTTAAACAGATGGAAAATTTAGTTAAAAAAGGAGATAAAAAAAAAATAAAAGAATTTTTTCCTAAATTCCAATCAATTCTAATGCAGGTTGCTAAAAAGGGCGTCGTTAATAGAAAAACTGCTTCAAGAAAAATTTCAAAAGTTTCTAAAAAAATTTCCTAAGTCAAACAATTCATAGTTGTTAAATTTTTAGCTTATATAGTTTTACGAACAAAATATAGATTCAAATTTCTGTTATGGGTTGTAAAAAATCAATTTCTATTGACACGCTAAGTCTACAACCGAAATTAAATTTTTTTTTAAAAATTAAAAATAATTCTTGAAAGTTTTTTAAAAATGAGGTTTTTAAACTCTCAAGTAAATTTTGATCATGAAAAATAAATTAATCAAACATGAAAATAATTTTGTTTCTGAAGAGGAAAAAACAATTAATTGGTCTGATTTACAATCTGAATTTAAAAAGAACTTTGGTGATGAAATCTATAATAGTTGGTTGAAAAATGTTATTCTTGTAAAAGAGTTTAACGACTACTTAATATTAGGAGTTCCTACAAGATTTTTTAGAGATTGGATTGTATCAAGATACTTAGACAAAATTTTAGAAATAGTTAAAAACTTTAAATTGAGTTTAAGTAGAATTGAATTTAAAATTATTGAAGATCCAAAAAATAATAAAAGTGATGAAATTAAATTTGAGGATTTTAACAAAGTTACTGAAATAAAAGACTCAATACTGAATTATAATAGACTAAATCCAAATTTAAATTTTGAAAATTTTATAAAAGGGACTAGTAATGAAGTGGCATTATCTTATTCTAAAAAAGTATGTGAACACACATCCAGATATAATCCTTTATATATATATGGAGGTGTCGGATTAGGCAAAACCCACTTATTAAATGCAATAGGATTAGAGCTTCAATCTTCTAAAGAAGTTATGTTTATCTCTGCTGAAAGATTTATGTACCATTTTATTAAATCAATAAAAAAAAATGACATGGTTAACTTTAAAGATTTTTTTAGGAAATCGTCAGTTTTTATAATAGATGATATACAGTTCATAAGAGGAAAGGAGAGCCTACAGGAAGAATTTTTTCACACATTCAATAGCCTTTTAGAGCAAGGTGCTCAGATTATTATTTCTGCTGACAGACCCCCATTAAAGCTTGATAGAGTTCAGGAAAGAATTAAATCCAGACTTTCAGGTGGTTTGATAATTGATATTGATGTTCCCGATTTAGAGCTTAAAAAAAATATTATCATTAATAGAATCAATCATATCCAAAATCAATTTAAAGAGCATATAAATATATCTGAGGAAGTAGTAAATTTTATCGCATTTGAAGCTAAAACCAATATCAGAGAATTAATAGGGGTTTTAAACAGAGTGATCGCATTCAGCCGACTTCACAAAAGGGTTTTAAATATTATTGACTGTAAAAATATTCTAAAAGATGTTTTTAATCAAGCAAAGATAGTTACCGTAGATAAAATACAAAATACAGTGTCAAATTATTTCAATATATCATTAAACGATATGTTGTCTCAAAGAAGATCAAGACCACTTGCTAGACCAAGACAAATTGCAATGTACCTTGCTAAAAAATTAACTACCAGATCATTGCCTGAAATTGGAAGAAGGTTTGCAAACAGAGATCATACAACTGTTATTCACGCAGTTAAAACTATAACAAAACTGTCTGAGAAGGACGAGGAAATGAAAAAAAATCTAGTCCATATTAAAAGTCTCTTATTAGAAAATTAAAACTGATGCAATTTAATATTAATAGAGACTTACTACTCAAATCACTAAATTTTGTTCAAGGAGTAGTAGAAAAAAAAAACACACTACCTATCCTATCTAATGTGTTGATTAATTTGAAAAATAATAAGTTGGGGATAGTCGCTACGGATTTGGATATTGTTTTTTATGACGAAATATCAGATTTAAAGGTTATAGAAGAAGGTAGCACAACAACCTCTGCGAACGTCTTATTTGATATATTAAGAAAAATTCCGACTGGGACAGAAATTAATTTTACATTAAAAGGTGAAAATAAATTAAGTTTGAAATCAAAAAATTCTGATTTTAACTTATTATGTTTACCTACAAGTAATTTCCCAACTTTTGATGATAAATTTGAAATTGAAAAAATAGAAATAGAAAAAAAAAGATTTCTTTCTTTACTTAATAAAACTAAAATTTCTATTTCAAATGATGATACAAGACATTATTTGAATGGAGTGTATCTTCATGCAACAGAGTCCAATAAAAATACTTTTTTAACAGGAGTCGCAACCGATAGTCATAGGCTTTCCTCAAGTAGTATAGCAGTTAGTAATATCAAAAGCTTTACATCAATAATTATCCCACGTAAAACTGTTTTTCAGCTATGTTCGCTTTTAGATAATGTAGACGAAAAGTTATTCATACAAACAAGTTCTAACAAAATCAAATTTTCATTAGGAAAAATAAATTTAATATCAAAAGTAATTGATGGTAAATTTCCTGACTATCAAAAGGTAGTACCTAAAGAAAATACAAAAACCTTAACTGTTTCATCCAAAGATTTCATCAGTTCGGTTGAAAGGGTTGCATCTGTTTCAATCGATAGAAAAGAAGGTGTTAAACTAGAATTAAGCAAAGATAAACTTAAATTATCTGTAAATAGCACTAATTCTGGTGATGGAAATGAAATTGTAGCTGCAAAATATGATGGAGAAGACTTAGCTATAGGCTTTAACTCAAAATATTTAATTGATATTGCATCTGAAATTGAAGATAAAAATTTAACATTTAGTCTTAAAAACTCAACCTCACCAGTTTTAGTGTTTGATAACTCAGATAAAAACAGTTTTTATGTCATAATGCCGATGAAAATTTAAATGACAAATTTCACCTTTTTTATTTAAAAAATCATCTAAAACCCTTGGTAATTCATACTTATAGAAGGCTGTGCCGTCAGTTGATTGTATATTGCTGACAAAAAATGATATAAAATTACAATTTTAAAAATTACATGTCAAAACAATCTCTATTAAATCAAAAAAACGATTACAGCGCTTCATCAATAAAAGTTCTTAAGGGTTTAGATGCAGTAAGAAAAAGACCTGGAATGTACATTGGTGATACAGATGATGGCACTGGTTTGCATCATATGGTCTTTGAGGTTCTTGACAACTCAATAGACGAGGCTCTAGGAGGACATTGTAAAAATATTTCTGTTTTTATAAACCCTAACAATACTATTACAGTCGAAGATGATGGGAGGGGGATACCTATTGATATGCATAAAAGTGAAAAGATGTCTGCCGCAGAAGTTATTATGACCCAACTTCATGCTGGAGGAAAATTTGACCATGATTCATATAAAGTTTCTGGTGGACTACATGGTGTAGGTGTGTCTGTAGTTAACGCACTTTCTGAAAAACTTGAGTTAAGAATCTTTAGAGATGGGAATGAATATTTTATAGAGTTTGAAAATGGCAAATCATTAAAACCATTAAAAAAAATTGGCAAATCTTCAAAGCGAGGAACAAATATTACTTTTTTGCCATCTAAAGAAATATTCTCATCAATAAAATTTAGCTCATCTATATTACAAAAAAGAATGAGAGAACTTGCATTTTTAAATAAAGGGATAAGCTTAACATTAATTGATAAAACATCCTCAAAACCAAAAAAATATGAAAACAAATTTGATGGAGGTATCTTAGAGTTTGTTCAATTTATTAATAAGAAAAAGCCTATTTTATCTAACAAAAACGAAAAAGCGGTTTTTAAAAAACCAATATACATATCTGCAAATAAAGATGATGTGAACGTAGAATGTTCTTTAGAATGGAATGCAGGGTATTCTGAAGAGGTAATGGCTTTTACAAATAATATTCATCAAAAAGATGGTGGAACTCATTTATTAGGTTTTAGAAGTGCATTAACAAGAGTAATTAATAAATATTCAAATGAACATAATAAGAAAAATAAATTATCGTTAACTGGTGAAGATATAAAAGAGGGATTAACAGTAGTTCTTTCAGTAAAAATGCCTGACCCTAAGTTTTCTTCTCAGACTAAAGATAAATTAGTTTCATCAGAAATTCGTCTTATTGTTGAGAGTATAATAAATGATAAAATTTCAATGTGGTTCGATCAAAACCCATCAATTATTAGAAATGTTCTAGAGAAAATTGTTCAAGCTGCTGTAGCAAGAGATGTAGCTAGAAAAGCTAGAGACAATGTTAGAAGAAAAGGAAGTTTTGAAATAACAGGGTTGCCAGGCAAACTTGCTGATTGTCAAATTTCTAAAAAAGAGGGAACAGAGCTCTACATTGTTGAGGGTGACTCTGCAGGAGGTTCAGCAAAACAAGGAAGAAATAGAGAGTTTCAAGCTGTTTTGCCTTTAAGAGGAAAAATACTTAATACTTATGTAAATACTAATGGTAGAAATGCTGGAAAAACTGCTGAGAATGAAACCAAGGCGCTTTCTAAAATGATGTCATCAAGTGAAATAGTAACATTAATTAATGCTTTAGGGACAGGCTCAAAAGATTTTGATATTAATAATTTAAGATATGACAAAATTATAATTATGACCGACGCCGATGTAGATGGTTCCCACATTAGAACTTTACTTTTAACTTTTTTTAATAATTACCCATTTAATCAATTAATAGAAAATGGACATTTATATTTGGCTCAACCTCCTTTGTTTAAGATTTCTAAGAGTAATAAAAGTTTTTATATGAAAGATGAAAAAGATTTAGAAAATTATATTTTAAAAAATTCTAGTAGTAAGGAAAAAAAAGGAAAATTATCAACCAAAGAGATAAATAAAGTTTTAGAGCAAGAGAAGCAAAAATTTACAATTCAAAGATTTAAGGGTCTTGGTGAAATGAATCCCGAAGAGCTATGGCAAACTACTTTAAACCCAGATAATAGAAATTTACTAAGAGTACAATATTCAAACGGAACTAAAGAAAAATCTAAAGAGGACCAAAAAATAATAAGTATATTGATGGGTGACGAAGTTGCCCCTAGAAGAGAATTTATTACTAGCAACGCATTGGATGTAGCTAATTTAGATATTTAAACCCCATGGATTTTGCTACTATTTTCAGGTTAGAAGAAAACCTTAATTTAGATAAAAAAACGCTGGTCTTTTTAAGGTGGATTGCTATTTTTGGTCAACTTTTTTCAGTCAATTTAGTATATTTTTTTTTAGATTTAGAATTCCCAGTTTTACTCTGTCATATAGCTATTGCTATAGGCCTATTTACAAACATTTACTTACAATTTGGCTTAAAAGCAAATTTACTTAAAGATTTATACTCCTGCTCTTTTCTAATGTACGATATTATTCAGTTAAGTATTTTATTGTTTTTAACCGGAGGTATTTTTAATCCATTTGCAATTTTATTAATTGTTCCAACAATTGTATCATCTACTTTTTTAAGCATGGGAAGTACAATTATACTTGGCACTTCAACGATAATATTACTTTTTGTCCTTACATTTTTTAATTTGCCTTTACCGGGAATGGAAGAATATGTGCTTTCATTTCCCAATTATTATGTTACTGGAATTTTAATCTCCTTAATAATTGGTTTAATATTTTTAAGTTATTTTGGTATACGATTTGCTGGTGAAACAAAAAAAAGATCAGATGCCCTAAATAAACTCCAGCAAATATTAGCTAAGGAATACGAATTAGAGTCATTAGGTGGACAAGCGGCTGCAGCGGCTCATTCGCTTGGTACACCATTAGCAACAATATCGGTAGTTTCCAAGGAGATGAGAAAAGAGGTCGGAGATGATTCAAAACTTACTAAAGACCTAGATTTATTAATAAGTCAGACTAAAAGATGTAGTGATATTTTGAAAAAAATTTCACAAAAAAAAATTATTAGCGATGAGTTCCTAAGCTCTATGAGCTTTGAAGATCTACTAGAGGAAATTATAAAATCTTTTAAAGAGTCCTCTGAAAAAAAAATTCAATTAAACACTGATCGAGATACAAATAAAATAGATATAAAAAGAAATCCAGAGCTTGTTTACGGCTTAAGGAATTTTATCGGTAATGCGGTAAAATTTGCTAATAATAATATTATTATATCCATAGTTAGCGATAGTATTAATTTATACATTTTAATTGAGGACGATGGCCCGGGCTTTCCAGACGATATTATTGAAGCTCTCGGTGAACCATATATTAAATCCAAATCAAAATTATCAAAAAACAATGCAGGATTAGGATTGGGTACTTTTTTAGGTAAGACTCTATTGGAGAGGCAATCAGCAATTATATCTTTTGAAAATAGAAGTGCTTTAAGTGGAGCAAAAGTTAAAATAAAGTGGAGTGTAAACGATTTATCTACTTAGGTTCTTGTTGGGTTATACAATGTATAGCACCAAATCCCCAAATAAGAATTGAACAATCAATAGGTATGATTTTTCTATTTTTAAAATGTTTTTTAAAAATTTTTAATACTAATTTGTCATTTTTATCTTTAAATGTTGGAACCAATACAATTTTATTTGCTATATAAAAATTAAGATATGATGCGGGAACCCTAGTTCCCTCAATATATTTTGCCTTTGGCATAGGTATTTTGATAATTTCAAATTTTCTGAACTTATTTAATTTTTTTATAATTTTAAAATTATTTCTTAATATTTTATAATTTATGTCTTTCTTATCTCTTTCATAAGCTAAAAATATTTTACTTTCAGAAACAAATCTGGCTAGATCGTCTATATGACCATGTGTATCGTCACCAATAATTCCTTTTTTAAGCCATAAAACTTTTTTTACTCCAAAATAATCATAAAATAGTTTTTCATAATCATGCTTTTTTAACCCTGGATTTCTTTGTTGAACTCTACTAAGAAGACATTCTTCAGTTGTTATTAGAACTCCTTTGCCATTTACATCAATCGCACCTCCCTCTAAAACAACTTTCTTTTTATATAATTTTGGTGAAATTGAATTGAGTTTTAAAATTTTTTTAATCTTGATAATAATATTATTATCTTTTTTAAAGTTTTTATATTTTGCCCAAGAATTAAAATTCCAATTTATTAAAATTTTTTTGTTTTTATTATTTTTTACAAAAATAGGAAATGAATCTCTTACCCAAACTCTGTCAGTTTTGCATAATGTAAATTTAATGTTAGAAAAGTTAACTTTAAATTTTTTTAAAACCAATGTTGCCTTTTTTTTTAGTAAACTATTTTGGATAAGAATGTTGACAGTTTGGACTTTAGAAATATAAAAAATTATTTCAGCAAACACTTCTGGAATATGATCAAATTTACTTGGCCAATCTTTTTTATTATGGGGCCAAGCTATCCAAGTTGACTTTTGTTTCTCCCATTCAGCTGGCATTAATAAATCTTCAGAATTAGAAAATTTAGTCATCTCTTGGATTTTTAAGAATGTCCTTATAAGAGTCAATTCTTCTGTCTCTAAAAAAGGGCCAATGTCTTCTGATAGTATCTATTTTTTTTAAATCAATATCACAAACTAAAACTTGTTCACTTAAATTCCCTTTTTTAATAATTTTTCCATTAGGATCGAATACCACACTATTTCCCCAAAATTCTAATTTTTTACTATCTTGCTTTTCAATACCTACTCTATTTATAGCTGCAACATAAACACCATTTGCTATCGCGTGGGATCTTTGAACAGTCAACCAAGATTCTAGTTGTGATTTACCGAATTTTTTTTTCTCGCTCGGATGCCAACCTATTGCGGTTGGGTAGAACAATATTTCTGCACCTTTAAGAGCTGTTAATCTAGCTGCTTCTGGAAACCATTGATCCCAACAAATGAGTGTTCCTAAATTTCCTTTTTTTGTTTTAAAAGATTTAAAGCCAAGATCCCCTGGAGTAAAATAAAATTTTTCATAATACTGAGGGTCATCAGGTATATGCATTTTTCTATATTTTCCTAAAATTTTTCCGCTTTCATTTATGACAACACTTGTATTATGATAAATTCCTGAAGTTTTTTTTTCAAAAATTGAGAGAAGTAAAATTAAACTTAATTCTTTAGCTAACGAAGAAAAAATAGATGTAGTTGGTCCTGGAATGCTCTCAGCTAAGTTAAAATTAGAGTGCTTTTCAACTTGGCAAAAATAATTTGTTAAAAATAGTTCAGGTAAGCAAACTATATTAGCCCCCCTTTTTTTTGCAAAACGAATCTTTGCTATCGCACTTTTTATATTTTTCTCTTTATCAGATGACATTTTCATCTGTATTAACGCTAATCTTGTTTTTTCCATATTATTAAAATATTTTTTGAAAATTTCTTCTTTGTCTCTTCTTCCAATGTTGCCTATGAAAAGCATCACTAGCAATTAACGGCAAAACACTAGTCGCCTCGGCAAAAACCATTTGTTCCTTGGATACATCAACTTTACCCCATGAACTTGCCTCTTTAAGAGTTGAACTACTACAAGCACCATCTCTCGTGTCAGCCACTGTTATTTGAACAGCATATTTATGCATATCAACTTTTTTACCTAACAGCTCAGCGCATACAACTGTGTCCTGTATAAAATTCTTTGGAACTCCACCTCCAATCATCAGTAAACCAGATTGTTTTGATCTAAGTTTAATTTCAGTTAATTCTCTAAATTCTCTTATAGAGTCAATCGTTAGGTGTTTTTTTGGATTTTGCTCCTGGTGCATCACCAATCCAAAACCTGCTGAACTATCTGTAAAAGCTGGGCAAAAAATTGGAACATTATTATCGTAGGCGATCTCAATTAAAGAGCCTTTTTTTTTCGAATTTTTTTTTAAATATTTTCCCATTTCATGTATAAATTCTCTTGAAGTATAGGTTCTAGGTTCTAAGGAATTTGCAATATCGCATATTTTTTGATCACATGCCTGCAACTCTTCTTCATCAATATAAGTGTCATATATTCTATCAACGTAATTTTCCCTTAATTTAGTATCATCTTCAAACTGTGAACCTTGATAGTGCTTGAAGCCAAGGGCTTCAAAAAAGTCCATATCTACAATGGAAGCTCCTGTTGCGACAATAGCATCTACCATATTGTATTTAACTAAATCTGAATACAATTTCATACAACCACCAGCTGAGGTTGAGCCCGCTAATGTCAAAAAAATGGAACATGATTTATCTTCAATCATTTCATTAAATATTTTTGAAGCGTTAGCAGTATCTCTTGAAGTAAATGACATTTTACTCATTGACTCAATTATATCTCTAGCGTCAAACTTTGTGATGTCTATGTGCTCAACAGGTTTATCAAGAAAAGATTTTTTATTATGCCCTGCAGCAGGGCTATTCTTTTTATTCATTAAGCTACTAAGTAATTAAATTTACCAGTATCATTGTATAATGACATAATAGGTTTGTCTTTTAGCTCAACAATAGTATCTGAATAAAAACCATTAAACTTAGTCCTAAAGGTTAGTCCATAAGCTCCTAATTGTCCAAGCTCAATATAGTCACCTTCTTTAATATTGTTAGGCAATAAAAAAGGTCCTTTCATATAATCTAGACTATCACATGTAGGACCGTAGAATTGAAAAGCAGTTATCTTTTTTGATTGAATTCTTCCATTGGTAATCAATCTTGTAGGTAATATAAAATTAGGCACGCCTGCATCAAATAGAGATCCATATGTTCCATCATTTATATATAATTTATCTTTTTTTCTCAGATTAACTCTTACTATAGTAGAACCACTCTCAGCCACTAAGGCTCTTCCAGGTTCACAAATTACTTCTGGCATTTTTTCAAGTTTCAAGTTTTTTAAACTTTGATTTATCTCATCAAAGTAATTTTCCAAGGGTTCAGGTTTTAAATCTGGATAAATAGAAGGAAAACCTCCACCAACATTAATAGTATCGGGAATAATTTTTGTTTTTCTTATAATATTTGAAATTTCTTTCAATCCTTTTGAAAAAGAGATTTTATGCATACACTGAGAGCCTACATGAAAGCTTACTCCTAATTTTTTTGCATGTTGTTTGCAAAGTCTTACTAGACCTAAAGCCTCACTTGTTAAAGCACCAAATTTTCTTGAGAGATCTAATTCTGCATGTTCATTAGAGACCGCAACTCTTACAAATAAATTCAAATCTTTTGCATTTCTTGTAGAGTCTAAAATTTTCATTAATTCTTCCTTTGTGTCTAAAGAAAAATCTCTTACGTTATAATCAAAGTATGCTGACGCAATATCTTCTCTACTTTTAATAGGGTGCATAAAATACAACTTAGATTTAGGACCTAGTTTTCTAATAAGCTTTACTTCGTTAATTGATGCAACATCAAATCTATCTATACCGTTTTTAATAACATGTTTAAGAACATATTCATTTGGATTAGTCTTTACAGCATATAATACTTTGCCGGGAAATTTATCCTTAAAGACCTTGATTGAATTTTTTATGGTATCTGGGCGTATACAGTATATTGGATTTACTGGTTTAAGTGTGTTAACTAATTCGTTAACGTTACTAAATTTTTCCATTTCATGTGTCTCCCTTTAATTAACACAAAAGAGCTTTCAAAAAATTTATAAAAAACTCTTATTTGTGCTTATTTAGTGTTTTTTCACCTTATGTAAAGAAAAAAATGCATATCTCATATGTTAGAATCTTTTGCTGTGTGGGTTGAAATCTTCCCAAGAGCACTTATATGAACTCCCATGAGAAAGACGAGTCTACAGACACCACAGTTAAAAATAAGTGATTTTGAAGATAAATCCTTGTTAATCCTTGATGATGATGATCCTTTAAGAGGTAGATTATCCAGAGCAATGGAGAAAAAAGGTTTTATGGTGAAAGAGGCTAAAACGGTAGCAGAGGGGCTTGAATTTGTTCAAAAAACCCCCCCAAATTTCGCTGTAGTAGACCTTAGGCTAGAAGATGGAAACGGACTTGATGTGATAAAAGAGCTCTCTAAAAATAAGTCAGAAAGTCGAATTGTGATGCTGACAGGATACGGAAATCTACCTACAGCTGTAGCAGCTGTTAAAGCTGGGGCAATAGATTATATAGCTAAACCTGTGGATGCAGACGATGTAGAGGCAGCTTTACTAGCTGCTCCAGAATCTAAAGCAAAACCACCTGAGAATCCAATGTCTGCAGATAGGGTTAAATGGGAGCATATTCACAGAGTTTTTGAGTTATGTAATAGAAATGTTTCAGAAACAGCCCGAAGACTTAAAATGCATAGAAGAACTCTTCAAAGAATTCTATCTAAGAGATCTCCAAGATAAAAAATCCTTATTTAAAATTGTTGTAAAAATTGCTAATATGGAAATCTTTAGTATTTCCGCAGGCAAAAAAGGTAAAGCTCCTAAAGCCCACAACTTCTCTATTGGAATAAAATTAAGTAACCAAATTAAACCAAAAATGTATATGAAAGAAACTGAAAAAGCATATAGTAAAAAATTTAAAATAAAACGGATAATCAAATTATATTTATAATCAACTTTTAGTAATCCAGAAAAAAACACAGCTGGAATAAATCCAAGAAGGTATCCCATTGTAGGACCAGTAAAATAAACTAACCCCACTCCTTTTTCTGGTGTTCCTGCAAATACTGGCAATCCAATTATGCCTTCAAATAAATATAATGATATCGTAGCGACACCAAGTTTCCATCCAAACAAAATTCCAATAGCCAAAACAACTAATGTCTGCATTGTCATCGGCACCGGATAAAATGGAATTTTTATTTTTGATGAGATAGCAAGGATAATACTTCCAATTAGTGCAATGAAAGCATATTTTATTATTTTTGAAATTTTTGAATTTTTTACTAACTCCATACCTGAATTTACCTTTATTTAAAGAAATTATCTAGTTTTTTGTTAATTGAATAAAAACATCTTCTAAATCTCCCTCGTCTATTGAAATATCGAGTATTTTCAAGTTTTTTTCTTTAAGGTAATTTATTAAATGTTCAAAATCTATTAATTCTTTTTCATAATTTATCGAAATAGTATTATTTGACTCAATTAAAAAATTCACATTTGGCAGGCTAAGAGTCAAATTTGAGTCAAATTCTTTAAGTTTAAAAGTGATTTTTTTTGTTTTAATTCTTTCTAAAAGTTTTTTTGTAGTATCTAAGGCTACCAAGTTTCCTTTATTTATAATAGCTATTCGATCGCACATTTCTTGAGCTTCAAATAAATAGTGTGTAGTAAGAATTATAGTTACTCCTATTTTGTTTAGTTCTTTAACGTTTTCCCATAAGTTTTTTCTTAATTCAACGTCAACTCCTGCTGTAGGTTCATCCAACACAAGTATAGGTGGTTGGTGAACCATAGCTTTGGCAATCAATAATCTTCTTTTCATACCGCCAGATAAATTTCTTGAGTAACTATCAGCTTGTTTATCTAGAGAAACGAGTTTTAAAATTGTTTCAGTTATTTTTTGATTATTCTTTATTCCGTAAAGACCTGCTTGTAAGTCTAATAACTTTTTTGGACTAAAAAAAGCATCCAAATTTACTTCTTGAGGAACTATCCCGATAGATGCTCTTACTTGTCTTGGATTTTTATCAAGATCAAAACCCCAAACATTCACCTTACCCTTTGTTTTTATTACTGTTCCAGCAAGTATGCTTAAAAAAGTGGTTTTGCCCGCTCCATTAGGTCCTAGCAACCCAAAGATTTCACCTTGTTTCACCTCTAAAGTAATATTATTTAGAGCATTTATGTTTGAATTCTTTTTTTTATCTCGTAAATATACTTTGGAAAGGTTTTCAACAGATAAAGCAGTTTTCATCATAAAATTTTAATATAACATTAAATTTAGGTATTATAAATTATGAGCAAAATTAAAAAGTCAGATCATTTTTATTTAATTGATGGCTCAGGTTATATCTTTAGAGCATATTACGCTTTACCACCTCTTTCAAGAAAAAGTGACGGTTTACCTACTGGAGCAGTAAGCGGATTCTGTTCTATGCTTTTCAAACTTTTAGAAGACTCAAGAGCTGATGACAGCAAAGAGAGACCAACACACTTCGCAGTAATTTTTGATTCTGCTAGAAAAAATTTTAGGAATGAGATATACAAAGAATATAAAGCAAACAGAAGCGAAGCACCGGAAGACTTGGCTCCCCAATTTGAATATATTAGAAAATCAGTTAAAGCTTTTAATTTGCCCTCTATAGAATTATTAAATTATGAGGCTGACGATTTAATAGCCACATACGCAAAACAAATTACAAAATTAGGAGCAAAAGTTACTGTAATTTCATCAGATAAAGATTTAATGCAGCTCGTTTCCAAAGATATTAGGCTTTACGATCCGATGAAAAATAAAGTTATTGGAGAGAAAGAGGTAATTGAAAAGTTTGGTGTTAAACCAAATCAAGTAATAGATGTTCAATCATTAGCAGGCGACTCATCAGACAATATTCCAGGTGTTCCAGGCATTGGTATTAAAACAGCAGCAGAATTAATTAATAAGTATAAAAATTTGGATACTCTGTTAAATAGAGCTTCTGAGATTAAGCAAAATAAAAGAAGAGAAACATTACTAGAAAATAGAGAAAAGGCTTTATTAAGCAGAGAATTAGTGACTTTAAAATCTAATGTTCCAGTTAAGGATGAGTTGAGTAGTTTTATCCTTAGGGATGTGAATAAAGAAATCTTATTTAATTTTTTAAGAGAAATGGAGTTTAACAGACTGCTAAGCCAAGCAATTAGTTTTTATGGTGAAAATTCTGAAAGTAGAAAAGAAAGTAAAGATAATAAAACTCAAAATTCTAAAATTGATACTAATAATTATAAAAGCATTATGAATGAAATTGATTTAGATCGGTTAATAAAAAAATTAAATGAAAAATCTATTATATCTGTAGACTGTGAAACTTCATCTCTTAACCCTTTAGACGCTGAGCTTGTAGGTATTTCTTTTAGTTGTGATGAAAATGAGGCTTATTATATACCTGTAGCACACAAAAATGTAAAAAGTTTGAAAAGGGATTTTGTAATTAAAAAGATAAAAACAATTCTCGAAGATACTAGTATTAAAAAAATTGGCCAAAATATTAAATATGATTTTATGATATTTAATAAATACGGAATTCATATTGAACCAATTGAAGATACAATGCTTCTCTCTTACACTTTAGATGCTGGAAACAACAGACATAATATGGATACTTTATCTGAAATACATTTAGGCCATAAAACAATATCATATAAAGAATTAGTAGGGTCTGGTAAAAAGCAGTTAAACTTCTCAGAAGTAAATCTTGAAGAGGCTACAAGATATGCTGCAGAAGATGCAGATGTTACTTTAAGACTTTATAACATTTTAAAAAACCGTATAGATGAAGAAAATCTTAACAAAATTTACGAGGTTTTTGAAAAACCAATGGTAAAATTATTATCCAAATTAGAAATGAATGGAATAAAAATAGATGATACATATTTAAAAAAACTGTCAAAAAAATTTGAAGAAAGACTTATTAAAAAGGAAAAAGAGATATACAAAATTTCAGGAAAAAAATTTAATATAGGATCCCCAAAGCAACTTGGTGAGATAATTTACAACGATTTGAAGATAGCGAGATTAAAGAAAACTAAAAAAGGCAGTCTTGCGACTAATGCTAAAATACTTGAGGATCTTGCTTCAACAGGCCATAAATTTCCTAAACTGGTAATTGAATGGAGGCAAGACTCCAAACTTAAAAGCACTTATACTGACGCTCTTCAAGATCATATAAATAAAAAAACAAAAAGAGTACATACTTCATTTTTGTTAGCAGCCACAAATACTGGCAGACTTGCTTCAAGCGATCCTAACCTACAAAATATTCCAATAAAAACAACTGATGGAAAAGAAATAAGAAAAGCCTTCATAGCCGATAAAAATAACATACTTATATCTGCTGATTATAATCAAATAGAAATGAGAATACTTGCTGATATGGCAGACGTTAAAGAACTCAAAAAAGCTTTCAAAAATAATCAAGATATCCATTCCTTAACCGCCAGCCAAGTTTTTGGTGTTCCAATAAATAAAATTGATGAAGATTTGAGAAGAAAAGCAAAAGCAATTAACTTTGGTATTATTTATGGAATAACACAGTATGGTTTAGCTAAGCAAATTTCAGTATCAAACCAAGAAGCTCAAGATTTTATAAATGAATATTTTAAAAAGTTTCCAGAGATTAAAGATTATATGAATAGTACAATAAAATTTTGTAGAAAAAATGGATATGTAAATAATATATTTGGAAGAAGGATCCATCTAAGAAGTATTAATGATAAAAATTTTAGCATTAGATCATTTCAGGAAAGGGCTGCGATAAATGCTCCAATCCAAGGATCTGCGGCAGACATAATAAGATTAGCAATGATTGAAATTGACAAGATGACTGAAAAAGAAAAAAAAATTAGTGCTAAAATGTTACTCCAAATACATGATGAATTAGTTTTTGAAAGTTCAATAAAAGATCAAAAAAACAATGAGAAATTGATAAAAAAGGTTATGACCTCAGTATCATCTTCTGATCATCACATGTTTTCAATTCCATTGGAGGTAAATGTAAATTCAGGGTATAACTGGGGAGAAGCACATTAAAAATAAGTTGTCGCCTAAATTTTGACAATTTAATTATGAAACATTAATTATGAGTCACACAATTGCTTTAGTAGATGATGATAGAAACCTTTTAACCAGTATAAGTATTGCTTTAGAAAGAGAAGGTTTTAAAGTTCAAACTTACATTGATGGAGAGTCAGCATTAATAGGTCTTACAAGAAATCCTCCTGATCTAGCTATTTTAGATATCAAAATGCCAAGAATGGATGGAGAAGAATTATTAAAAAAAGTAAGAAAAAAAATGTCTATCCCAATAATTTTTTTAACTTCTAAAGATGAAGAAGTTGATGAGTTGCTTGGCTTAAAGCTTGGAGCAGATGATTTTGTAAAAAAATCTGGCGGCTTTTCGATGAAGGTTCTTGTTGAGAGAATTAGGGTCCAATTAAGAAAAAAAACAGATAAGGTAGAAGATACAAAAAATATAATTACTCATGGAAAGTTAAAATTAGATCCTTCCCAGCTTGAATGCGAATGGAATGGTAAAGCACTCCCTGATAAGCTTACAACAACAGAATTTCTTATAGTAAAAGAACTGGCCAAAAGGCCGGGTGTAATAAAAGAGAGAGCTCATTTAATGGATATTGCTTATAAAGAAAATACCGAAATTGAAGACAGAACTATTGATAGTCATGTTAAAAGAATTCGTAAGAAGTTTAAAAGGGTAGACGAAAAATTTTCAGCGATTGAAACAAGATATGGAAGTGGATATAGATGGAATGTTAGTTAATGAAAAAGAAAAAAACATCTTCAATCTTAAGAAAGTTCTTACTTTTTAATTTATCTATTTTTTCGATATTAGGGTTATTTACAATCATATACCTAAATGCAATTCAGCCAAATCTAGTAAAAAAAGTTTCTGCAAGTCATTTTATAATAATAAATAACACTTCAGACCATATTGAAAGACTTGGTGTTAAATTTGATAAAGACGGCATTAAACAATTTTTACTTTCTACTAGGTTTTTATTTCAAGGACTTGATAGAGTACAATTTTTTTCTGAAGATGCTATTTTAATTGGAGATACAAATATATTAGACTTAGATGCCAGTGTTTTTGAGAAATCAGATGCTGTCATAGAGGAAGGTGCTGAAGATAAAAAGAACGTATCAAAAACCTCAAAAGAGGAAAATTCTGAAGAGTATTCTATTTCAAATATAATTAAAAATAATTATAAGGATCAACCTATTACTATTGAGAATGAAATTAATAATTCATTTTTTGTAAGTACTGTAAGTAAATTAAAACTAAATGAATCTACTTCAGGATATATTGTCGTAACTAACGAAGCTAATGATATTTTGATCGCAGTCTCTGAAAGAAAAAATTTTATAGTGAGAACTGTACTAGCTATAGCTCTTGTAATTCTGATTTTTTCTTTATTCTTGAATAAATATATACTGAAACCTATAGGATTTTTAGTTTCTTTTACAGAAGCTATAAAAAATAAGTCAGATCAAAATATCGATATACAAAAATTTTTTGTAAGAGAAGATGAGGTGGGAAAATTAACTAAATCAATTGACGAAATGACAAAAGAACTCCAAAAGAGAACGACTAGAGCAGAAACATTTTCAACTGATTTAGCGCATGAGATTAGAAATCCTTTGGCCTCCTTAAAGGGAGCATCAGAACTTTTAGATAAAACAGAAAACCAAAATGATAGAAATAAATTATTTGAAATAATAAACCATGATGTGGAAAGAATCGAAAGGTTAATAACAGATTATTCTCAAATGCTTAAAGATGAAGCGTCATTGTCTCGAGAAAAAATGATAAAAGTGAATTTAATGAACATTATTTTAAATGTTGTTGAAGATTTTAGACAAGATTTAATCAATCAAAATAAAAAAATAGAAATTTTAACCAACTTTTCAAACAAAGATGAAAAAAATTATTTCGTTATTGGAATTGAAAATAGACTAGAACAAGTTATAGCTAATCTTCTTGACAATGCTATTTCATTTAGTAGTAATCAACAAAAGATTGAAATTGATCTTACTGAAACTTCAAATAATTTTGTAATGACAATCAGAGATCAAGGACCTGGCTTCACAGAGGCCTCACCTCAAAAAATCTTTAAGCGTTTTTACAGTAATAGACCATCTAAGTTTGGAGAACACTCAGGCTTAGGGCTTAATATTGCTAAAAATATAGTAGAGCTCCATAAAGGTGCTATAGCCGCGTCAAATAGAATTAATCAAAAAGGAGCTCAAGTAGAAGTACTACTTCCAAAAATATTACCTTAGTTCTTACTTGATTAGAGAAGTGTATATTGTTAAAAACCGATAAATTATGTCAGAAGATTTTAAAGTAAAAGATTTAAAACTCGCAGAATTTGGTAGAAAAGAAATTTCTTTAGCAGAAACAGAAATGCCTGGTCTGATGGCTATAAGAAAAGAATATGGTAAAAAAAAACCTCTTAAGGGAGCACGTATATTAGGTTGTTTACATATGACTATCCAGACAGCTGTATTAATTGAGACATTAGTGGAATTGGGTGCAGAATGCAGATGGTCATCTTGTAATATATTTTCTACTCAAGATCATGCTGCAGCAGCAATTGCTAAAGCAGGAATTCCAGTATTTGCTTGGAAAGGAGAAACTGAAAAGGAGTATTGGTGGTGCGTAAAACAAACAATTGAAGGAAAAAAAGATTGGGTACCTAATATGATTTTAGACGACGGAGGGGATCTCACGGCTTTAATGCACAAAGAATATAAAAACCTTCTCAAGAATATAAAAGGTGTTTCAGAAGAAACCACTACAGGCGTTTTAGCACTAAAAAAAATGGAAACTAATAAGCAGTTATTAATCCCCGCTATAAACGTAAATGACTCAGTGACAAAATCCAAGTTTGACAATCTTTACGGATGTAGAGAAAGTTTGGTAGATGGAATTAAAAGAGCAACTGACGTTATGATGTCAGGAAAGGTAGCAATAGTTGCTGGCTATGGTGATGTAGGGAAAGGAAGCGCCGCTTCATTGAGACAAGCAGGAGCAAGAGTTCTTGTTACAGAAACAGATCCTATTTGCGCTCTTCAAGCTGCTATGGAAGGTTACGAAGTAGTATTAATGGATGATGCAATAAAAGATGCTGATATTGTTGTTACAGCAACTGGGAATAAAGATATTGTTACTGCTGATCACATGAGAAATATGAAAGATAGAGCTATTTTATGTAACATAGGTCACTTTGATAACGAAATTCAAGTTGAAGCTCTCAAAAATTATAAATGGGATGAAATTAAACCTCAGGTACACGAGATAGAACTACCTAGTAAGAAAAGAATTATTTTACTTGCTGAAGGCAGGCTTGTAAATTTAGGCTGTGCTACTGGTCATCCAAGTTTTGTAATGAGCGCTTCTTTTACAAATCAAGTTATTGCCCAAATTGAATTATGGAATAATTCAGATAATTATGAAAATAAAGTTTATGTTTTACCAAAACATTTAGATGAAAAAGTAGCAATGTTACATTTAGAAAAAGTAGGTGCAAAATTAACAAAAATGTCAAAAGATCAAGCAGATTATATTAGCGTTAAACAATCAGGGCCATTCAAACCAGATACTTACCGCTACTAAAATAGTAGCTAATGATTATAAAATCTTTAGATCAGCTTAATTCTCTTTCCAAAAAAGTAGCGGATAAACTAAAAGAAAAGGATTGCATTTTTTTGACTGGAGATATTGGAGTAGGAAAAACCACATTTACAAGATATTTAATTAACTATTTACAAAAAAAAGAGGGTTTAAAGGTTACAGAAGTTTTAAGTCCTACTTTTAATTTGTTATATGAGTATGATCTGAAAAAATTAAAAATCATGCATTATGATCTTTATAGACTTAAAAACGATAAAGAACTGAATAATCTAGGCATTTTTCAAGAAAATGGAAATGCGGTCAAAATTATAGAATGGCCAAGTTTAATAAAAAATCCTATATCTGATAAACTAGAAATTCATTTAGATTATGCTAAACACGGAAGTGAAAGAAAACTAAAATTTTTAGGAACAGGTAAGTGGAAAAATTTTGAATGAAATATGAATTAAAAAAGATTTCAGGAGATGCATCTTTTAGAGAATTTTATAGATTAAAAAAGGGAAAAAAAACCTCAATTATTGTCCAAGCTAATAAAGAAAAGTTTAAAAATTTAATTAATTACGTTATAATTAATAAGATTCTAACAGAGAATAATATAATTGCCCCCAAACTTATAAGCAACTATTATCAAAACAATATAATTGAAATTTCAGATTTGGGCAAAAAATCCTTTTACGAAAAAATAATTAAAAAAAAAAATAAATTTAATTACTATAAAGATTTAATTAAAATTATTTTTAAATTACAAAAAATAAAGATTAAGAATAAATATTATTTTGGAAAATATAAAATAAAAATTCAAAAATATTCTTTGTCACATCTAAATAAAGAAACTGACTTATTTTTTGATTGGTATCTCAAATTTAACTCTAAAAAATTAAAAATCAGCCATACTAAAAAAATTTTAAAAAAGGAATTAAATAAAATTTATAAAAAGCTTTATTTTAAAAATAATACTTTTGTACATAGGGATTTTCATGCATCTAATATTATGATCAATAAAAAAGCCATTGGCTTGATTGATAGTCAAGATGCGATAATTGGTAACCCTCTTTATGACGTAGTCTCATTAATTGATGATGTGAGAATAAAATTACCAATAAATTTACAAAATAAATTACTTAAATTTTACCATTTAGAATCAAAATTAAGGAGGGAAAATTTTGCGAACTTAAAAAATGACTACGATATTCTTTCAGTTCAAAGGAATTTAAAGATTTTAGGAATATTTACTAGATTGAATAAAAGGGATAATAAGCCAACTTATTTAAAATATGTACCATATACATGGAACTTGATTAATAGAAGACTTAAAAATCCTATTTTAAAAAATCTTCAATTATTATTAAGCAAACACGTTAAAATAAAAAAAATAAAGAAAAATTAATATTTTATGAGAGTTAAACATGCGATGATATTAGCTGCAGGACTTGGAACAAGAATGAAGCCGTTAACACTAGAAACGCCAAAACCGTTAGTAAAAGTAGGAAGTAAAAATTTATTGGAAAGATCTATAAATCTTTTAGAAAATTATGGAGTAGAACAAGTAATTATAAATGTTCATCACTTAGCTGAGCAAATTGAAAAATTTATTTTAAATTTTAAATCAAAAATAAAAATAACTGTTTCAAATGAAAAAGATTTGTTACTAGATACTGGGGGTGGGGTTAAAGAAGGAACAAAAAGTTTTGGAAAAAACCCTTTTTTTATCTTAAACCCAGACACGTTATGGTTAACTGATTATTTAGTAGAAATGCAATCTTTAGAGAAAATTTACTACGAAAGCGAAAAACCATGCCTGTTATTAGTAAATAAAAGACTATCATTCGACAACAACTTTAAGGGAGATTTCAATTTAAAAAATAATATTGTTTCCAAAGATGTTAAAAATGATTTAATTTTTACCGGCTTACAATTGTTTGATAGAATTTATTTTGATCTGATTGATAAAAAAGTCTTTTCAATGAATGAAGTGTGGAAAAATTTAATAGACAACAAAAAGCTAGCTGGCTTTGAAAGCAGTAAAAAGTTTTATCATCTTAATACTGAAGAAATGTATAAGAAAATTTCAAGTTTAGATATTACTGATTAAAAATTATATTTTTAGCTCTAGTTTTATCTAAATAAAAATATTTTTCAATTTTTAAATTTTTTTCAAATTCAATAACTAATGGGTTGCCAGTTGGGATTTCTAATTCATTAATTTTTTCATCTGAAATATTAAATAAAAATTTGCACAATGCTCTTAAAGAATTTCCATGTGCCGAAACTAGAATGTTTTTGCTGTCAGAAAGATTTTTTTTTATCTCTTTTTCATAAAAAGGAACTACCCTTTCATAAGTATTTCTTAAAGACTCAGTAAAAGGGGTCATACCAATTGGAATACTTCCATTAAGCGGACTAAAGTTTGATAAATATTTACTGTTCTCCGACATTGGTGGTGGAGGTATGTCCCATGATCTTCTATACTTTTTAAATTGTTCTTCACCAATTTTTTTTTTTGTTTCATCTTTATTAAGCCCAGTTAAAGATCCATAGTGCCTCTCATTCAACTGCCAAGCTGTATTAAATTTTAGATCAAGTTTATTTTTTTGAAGAATTGTTGTTAGTGTCTTTATCGCTCTTTTTAAAAAGGAAGTATAAGAAATATCAATTTTTATGTTAAGTTCTTTTATTAATTCACCTGATTTCTCAGCTTCCTCAATACCTTTTTTTGATAAATCAACATCTACCCATCCTGTAAATCTATTTTCTGCATTCCAAACACTTTGACCATGTCTTGTAAGGATTAATTTACTCATAATAGTTAATTCAATTATTTTGTACTATAATAATACCAAAATGAAAAATATAATATTTGAACTAATTAAATATACATACTATTTATCTCTAATAGCTTTATTAATTTTATACTTATTTCCAGGCAGTTTAATTGGTTTTTTTCTATATGGTGATCTTGGAAAGCAACCAAATCTAATTCCTAATCCAATTGGAACTTCAATTAATCATCTGATATTCTTTTTTTATTTGGGTATTCTAAGTTTTGTTATCTACTCTAAAAAAAAAAAAATAATTTATAGTTACTCATTTTTATTTTGTGTTTCAATATTGTCAGAATTGTTACACCTTATAATTCCTAACAGGGCTTTTGAATTAAATGATTTGTTAGCTAACAGTTCAGGAGTTATATTTGCCTTTTTTTTATGTAATATTGTCAAAAAACTAAAAAATTAAAATATGCGAATAGTAATTTTATTTTTTATATTTACTTCTAATATTCTAGCTCAAGAAATTATTGGAATTCCAAGAATAGTTGATGGCGATACTATTTACATTAATGAATACAAAATTAGGCTTGAAGGAATAGATGCTCCAGAAATGAGACAGCAATGCAAAAAAGAGAGACTTAAAATTTCCTCAATTATCGGATTTACATTTTATAAGAATTATAGTTGTGGAGAAGTTTCAAAAGAAAATCTTGAGTTAAAAATTGATAGATCAAAGATTAAATGTATTTCCTCTACCAAAGATAGGTATAAAAGATATTTAGCTAAGTGTTTTAAAGATAAAATTAACCTAAATCGATGGATGGTAAGAAACGGTTATGCAGTGGCTTATAGACGATATTCAAAAGAATATGTATCCGATGAAGATTTTGCTAGAGAAAATAAGCTAGGATTGTGGCAAGGAAAATTCTTTAGACCAGAAAAATGGAGAAAGCTTAATTAATATTTAGTATAAATTAATTAGTGATTCATAATAGAAAAAATTTATTTATATTTCTTTTTTTTATTTTATCAGCATGTTCTTCAATTCCAAAAAACACTCAGAATAGTTGTGCTATTTTCGAAGAAAGATACCTTTGGTACAAACATGCTAAGGCTTCTTATGAAAAATGGGGAGCACCAATACATTTACAATTAGCTTTTGTAAAAAAGGAAAGTGATTTTAATTGGTTAGCAAAACCACCCCGAAAAAAACTTTTTAAGGTTATTCCTTTCAAAAGACCTTCCTCCTCATTTGGATATTCTCAAGCTGTAAAAGGAACTTGGGAACAATATAAAAGAGAAACCAATAACCCTTTAGCGACAAGAGCAAGATTTAAAGACTCGGTTGATTTTATTGGTTGGTACATAAATAAAACTAACAAAATTCTTAGAATTTCAAAAAAAGATGCTTATAAGCAATACTTGGCATATTACAAGGGTTGGGGTGATTACAAAAATTATTCAAAAGACAAAAAAGCTATCATTTATGCTAAATCAGTTAAAGATTTTGCTTCGAAATATAGAAAACAATTAACTATTTGTAAAAAAAACTTGGACAAAAATAAGTATATTATTTTTTAAGTTGCTTATTTAACTCAATTTCAACAGCGTCAATTCTTTGAGTGTTCTTTCCAATAATAGAGTAAATTGTTGGAATTACATATAGAGTGAAAAAAGTTGAAAAAAGCATTCCACCGAATATAGTTATTCCAACAGTCAGTCTACTTGCTGCTCCTGGCCCAGAGCCAAGTATTAAAGGAAGCACTCCAATAATAGTTGAAAGACTTGTCATTAAAATTGGTCTGAATCTAATTGATGCAGCCTCTATTATTGATGTCTCGATATTTTTTCCCTCTTTTCTCAGCTGATTTGCAAATTCTACAATTAAGATTCCATTTTTTGCTGACAGGCCAATTAATATTATTAAAGCAATTTGACTATAAATATTTAAAGAGGAGCCAACAACCAATATTCCTAATAGACCTCCAAGTATTGCTAGTGGAACCGTTAACATTATAGTTAAGGGATGTTTCCAGCTTTCAAATTGAGCACTCATCGCTAAATATGCTGTGACCAAAGCCAATATAAATATGATATATAATTCTGTATTAGTTTTTTTATACTCTTCGCTTTCTCCTTTGTAAGCAATTTTTGCCTCAGGTGTATTTTTCTCAACAACTTTGACTAAAAAATTCAAGGCCTCATCTAAAGAGTAGTCACCAACCAATCTTGCTGAAATTGTTACTGCTTTTTGTCTGTTATATCTTGCTAAGAAAGGGGACTGACCTTCCTCATCATACCGAATTAAATTAGAGACTGATACAAGTTTTCCATTGTTATTAGATCTAACAAAAACTTTACTAATACTATCCGGCTCCTGTCTATCTTTAATATCACCTTGAAGAATTATGGAGTATTCCTTTCCATCTCTAGTAAAATTTGTAACTCTTTTAGAGCCAAAAATAGTTTCAATTGTTCTTCCTATATCCTCTGTAGAAACACCTAAGTCGGCAGCTTTTTTTTGATCAATTTGAACATTAAGTTGTGGTTTATTTAAATCAAAATCATCTTGTATTGATGTAAGCCCAGGATTCTTTCTAGCCTCTTTTTTGATAACATTTTTCCATTCTATTAATTGGTCATATGTATTACCTAAGATTACAAATTGAACAGGACTTTCTACACCACCTGTTCTAATACCTTGAGGCATTATTGGAAAAGCAAGCACACCTGGTACTTTAGAGATTTTTCCAAAAGACTCTCTCATTATTTTAACTCCATGACGATCTCTTTTAGCCCATGGTTCCAAAAGTACTATTATAAAACCACTATTTACTTGTTTTGCTGATTTTCCAAATCCTGGTACTCGCAATATTAATTTCCTATATTCTCCTTTACCAACATTAGGCAATAAAAGATTTTCAATATCTTCTGCTTTAGATTTTGTAAAATTGAACCCTGAACCTTGAGGGGCCTTCACTATTACGAAAAATGCACCTCTGTCCTCAGGTGCAATTAATTCTTTTGGAGCATAATTAAATAAAAAAATTGTTAGAGACAATACTATTGCTAAAAAAGAAATTATAATTTTTCTTTTTCTTACCCAGCTAATAAGTGATTGTTTGTAAACTAGTGTAATATTTTTTAAAAATTTTTCAAATTTTATTACAATTTTAGATTTATTCATATTTTTCTTAAGAACTTTACTACCTATCATTGGACTTAAAGAAAGTGCTACAAAGCTTGATATAACTACAGCTGAAGCTAAAGTGATTGCCGTTTGGGTAAATAATACACCAGTAATACCTTTAATAAAAATAAGCGGGATAAATACTGCAACTAATACAACTGTAGTGGCAATAATTGCAAAAGAGACTTGCTTCGCCCCTTTATATGCTGCAACAAGTGGCGTATCTCCCAACTCTATTCTTCTTACGATATTTTCAAGCATTACTATAGCGTCGTCAACAACAATCCCTATCGCTAAGACTAATGCCATTAAGGTAAATAGATTTATTGAAAAATCAAAAAAATAAATAGATAAAAAAGTAGAAATTAAAGAAACCGGCAAAGCAATTAGAGGAACTATTAATGCTCTGATATTACCTAAGAATAAATAAATGATAATTGTTACCAATATCAAAGCAATAAATAAAGTTTTGTAAACTTCCTTTATCGCAGCCTTTATATAATTACTTCTGTCGAAAGAAACTTCTAAAGATGTTCCAGGAGGTAATCCCGGTTTAATTTCTTTAATTTTATTTTTAATCCCATTTGCAACTTTAATAGTATTGGCGTCTGACTGTTGATAAATACCAATACCGACAACTTGTTTACCGTTTCCTTTAAATAATGTTCTGGTTGATTCTGCTCCAAGTTCAACTCTAGAAACGTCTGACAGTGTGATAATTGATCCATCCCTTGCTCTTTTAAGCGGTAGTTTTTTATAACTTTCTAAATTTTCATAGGCCTTATCCAATTTGATAGTTAAATCAACATCTTTTGACTCAATTCTTCCTGCAGGAAACTCAACATTTTCTTTTCTTAAAACCGACTCAACTTCTTGTGTTGTCAAATCTCTAGCTGCAAGAGCTATCGGATCTAACCACACTCTTAAGGAAAGTTCTCTCTCTCCTCCTAAACGAACTCTACCGACCCCCTCTACAGTTGAGAATAAATCAGTTAAGTATCGATCAGCATAATCAGTTAATTCTAAATCTGTCATAGTATCTGAATTAAAAGACAACCACATTGTTGTTCTCATGCCAGCGCTTTGTTTAAAAATTTCAGGTTGTTCAGCACCATCAGGAAGATTGTCTAATACTCTTGCGACTGAGCTTCTAACATCGTTGGCCACATCGTCTAAATCTAAATTGTTTTCAAATGTGAGTGTAATTCTAGAACTTTCATCTTCACTAAAAGAGTCTATAGTTTCTAATCCAGGTGTTCCTCCGACAAAATCTTCTATTCTTTGGGTTATCTGAGTGTCAATAATTTCTGCAGACGCACCTTTATACTCTGTCTGAATAGTAACAACAGGAGGCTGAACATCTGGTAATTCATCTGTTGGTATTTCATTAAAAGTAAAAAGACCAAAAATAACTAAAACCAAACTCATCACAGATGCAACAACAGGTCTTTTTATTGATAAATCGGTTAAAAACATTTTATTATTTAGTATTAATAATTTTTACTTTTGTCTTATTTCTTACTTTAGAAACTCCTTCGGAAATCACCAGGTCACCCTCATTTATTCCCGACAGAACAGAGACTTTTCCAAAGTTTCTATTTCCAATTTTTATATCTCTTTTTTCAGCAATATTGTTTTTTACAATATAGACAAAAGAGGTATTTCCCTGAATTGTTACTGCACTTTCTGGGACTCCTATTTGATTAACTTCATTATAAATAATTTTTACGGTCATTAACTGCCCAGGAATTATTTCAAAATTTTTATTATTAACAGAAATTCTGGCTAAAATAGATCTTGTCGAAGGATCAATTCTTGAACTAATAGAGGACACTCTACCTTTAAAAATTTTTCCAGAAAAAGCAGAGCTGGAAATTTCTGCTTTTAAACCTGGTTTTAAAATTCCTACGTAACTTTCAGGAATTTTAATGTCTATCACGATTTTTTTTAAGTCATCAAGAGTAATAATTAAACTATCTGATCCTAGAACACCCTGAGCTATTTCTCTTTTACCGAGTTTACCTGCAAAATCTGCAACAATATTATTACTATCTTTTAAAGCAGCTATGATCTCCCCCTTTTTTACAAATCTATTTTCAATTCTTAAATTTCCTATTACATTATCTTTTTTTATTCTGTAGGTTTTAGAATTCTGAGCTATTGCAGTTCCAAAGGTTTCAATACTTTTATAAAATTGTGATTTCTCAACTTCTTTTACTATTACACCTGGTGCTGGTCTTGTACTAAATTTTTTTTTAAAGTGTAATCCTATAAAATGTCTTGCAGTTATTACAACTGTAATAGCAATAATAAATATAATAATAAAAGTTTTTATTTTAGTTGATGTTTTCATTTTTATTTGAGCCCGTACTCTGCCCAAGAACCATCATATATAACCGGTAATTTGTTATTAATAACAGTACTTGCCAAACCTAAGACACAGGCCGTTATACCACTTCCGCAGCTAAAAGCTAATTTTTCATTTGGATTTATGCCGTGGTTTATGAATATTTTCTCTAATTCTGCTTTTTTCTTAAAGGTATTGTTTTCAGAATTTATTATTTTTGAGAACGGGAGGTTTTTTGATCCTTTTACATTTCCTCTCTTTAAATTTTTTCTTGGCTCTTCTACTAATCCTTTAAATCTATCTTTTCCTCTGGCATCAACTAAACAAAATTTTTTTTCTTTGATATTATTTTTGACTTGATTAAAATTAATTACTAAATCATTTTTTTCTTTAGCTTTATATTTAGTTTCTATTATACTAACTTTTTCATTTGATAATGGTCTATTTTCTAATTTCCACTTTTTTAATCCACCATCTAAGACTGAGACTAAATTAATATCATGTCCAAAATATAAAAAAGTAAACCAGCATCTACTTGCGCTTAGTACTTCAGAATTATCGTAGATAATAATATGATCATCATTTTTAATACCTAATCTAGAAACTATTTTTTCCCAATCTTGAGAGACTGGCAGCATATGAGGCAAGGAAATATTTTGATTTGAATTTTCATCTAAATCAAAAAAAATTGAATTTTTTATGTGATTTTGTTTATACTCTCCTAATGCATTTCGATTTGAATTAGGCATATGCCAAGTGGCATCTAAAATTTTTACTTTACTAATATTTTCCTCTAGCCAGTCGGTAGATTTTAAAGGACTCATCTTCGGGTTTTTTCAATATATTTTTGATGGTATTCCTCTGCCTTACAATAGTTTTTTACAGGAGAAATATTTGTTTCGATTTTATTATTAAATACTTTATTAAATTTTTCTTTAACTTTTTTTGCTATTTCTTTTTGTTGTTCATTTTCGTAAAATATTTCACTTCTATATTGAGTTCCTACATCTGGAAATTGCATGTCTTTTTGAGTTGGGTCATGCAATTTAAAAAATAGCTCTAAAATTTTTTCATAGGATATAATTTTTTCGTCAAACGAAAGTTTTACAATTTCTGCGTGACCAGTGTTACCTTGGCAAACTTCTTCATAGGTTACTTTCGATTTATAACCCCCAGCATATCCTACCTCGGTACCTATTATGCCTTTTTGAGTTTTAAATTGCTCTTCAGGTTTCCAGAAACATCCCATTGCTAAGTAACATTTTTGCATAAGTAATTTTATATGTTATGAAGTGTTGAGGATAATAAATTGCTTACTAAAAATCAAATAGGCGTATTGTACATGGTGGCCAGCGTAATATGCTTTTCTATTATGGATATATGTGTTAAATGGTTAGATTATTACCCAGTAGGACAAGTTCTTTTCTTAAGATTCTTTATAGGATTTATTCCCATTTTTTTTATAATTCCAAAAGAAAAATTATTAAGTTTTTATAAAACTTCTAGACCAGGTCTTCATACATTTCGTGCTTTTACTGGTGCAGCAGCAATTATCTCATTATTTATCGGTTTAAGAGAATTACCTTTGGCTGATGTAGTATCTCTTACATTTGGAGGGCCAATATTTGTTACAGTCGCATCAATTTTCTTTTTATCTGAGAAAGTTGGAATTAAAAGATGGTCTGCAGTATTTTTAGGTTTTGTTGGAATGTTATTAATAGTACAACCAGCTTTTATAGATTTAAACTTTTACTACATTACACCAATAATATTTTGCATTTTTTTTGCTTGCGTAGCCATAAGCGTTAGATCCTTATCTAAAACTGAACCAAATTATAGAATTGCGTTTTATTTTACATTATTATGCTCGTTATTAGGTATTGCAACTATCTTTAAAGGAGATTGGGTTTTACCAACCAAAATAGATTTAGGAATTTTTATTGTAATGGGCTTGTGTGGAAGTGTTGCAAACTTATTGCTTACTCAAAGCTACAGATTAGCAGAGGCATCATTAGTAACTCCAATAAAATATCTAAGTTTAGTTTTTGCAATTGTGTTTGGCTTCTTAATTTGGAGTGAAATACCAAAATTATTAACTCTTTTTGGTGCATTACTAGTCATAACTAGCTCCCTTATAATCTTTATGAGAGAAAACAAACTAAAAAAACAAATTATAAATCCAAGACCATGAGTAAAGCACCGAGGTATTGGTCTAAAGCCAAAAAAATACTATCTAAAAAAGATAAAGTAATGGCTAGACTAATTTTAAATTATAAAGATGGATCACTGATAACGAGAAATGACGTATTTTTCTCATTATGTAAAAGTATAATTGGTCAACAAATAAGCGTTGTGGCAGCAAATTCTGTATTTTTAAAATTTAAAAAAAAATGTTACGGAAAGGTAAAACCTGAAATTGTAAATAAATTATCCACAACGAGTCTTAAAAAATGTGGTTTGAGCAGACAAAAAGCTAAAGGAATTAAAGAACTTGCAAAAAAAACCTTAAATAAAGAATTTAATCCAAAGTTAATTAAAAATATGAGTGATGAGGAGGCCATAGAGTATTTATCTAGATTAAGACAAATAGGTAGGTGGTCAGCAGAAATGATATTATTATTTACATTTAATAGACCAAATATTTGGCCGCTGCAAGACATAGGATTGCTGAGAGCAATATCGAATAATTATAAAAAGAAATATTTTCCACCAAAAATTTTTTTAAAAAAACTTTATAAAAAATTTAGTCCTTATTGTTCCGTTGCTACCTGGTACCTTTGGAGATCAATAGATGATGAACCAATACAGTATTAGGCACCCTCTACCGTTTGGTGTTGCCTTATGGCATAGCCTTTTAAAATTGAGTGAGCTTCTTGATATTCTTTTGAATTGTAAAAAGAATTTGCTTCATTATAAGACGGAAATTCAATTACAACTGTCCTAGGTGATTTTTCACCCTCATTATTGATGGATTTCCCACCTCTTATTAAAAACTTACCTTTATATTTTTCAACTGCTGCTTTAGCTTTAACAGCATATTCTTTCAGTTTTTCTTCGTTACTAATACTTTTATAAACACAAACTACATAACCTTTCATTTACAACTCCTTTAAAATAAATTAATTTTTTTTATGGCTAAGAAATTAATCATAGATTGGAAAGAGTATAATCGAATAGTAGAGAAGCTTGCAATACAGATTTATGATAGCGGTTTTAAACCCAATTTACTAATAGGAATAATGAGAGGTGGAGCACCAATAATTGATGTTCTAAGTAGAGTTTTTAAACTAAAATGTGCATATTTAGCTGTAGAGTCATACTCAGGAGAAAATATTGAAGATCAACAAGGAGAATTAATTTTTTCTAGGGAGCTAAGTTCTACAGTGCAAGATATGAGTGGCAACATTTTACTTTGTGATGATTTATCAGACACTGGAGTAACATTAAATAAAAGCATTGATTGGTTAAAAAAGTATCCTCCATTAAAAGGAAAAATTAAATCAATTAAAACGGCAGTACTTTGGAAAAAAGCAGATTCAACTTTTGAGCCAGATTTTTGTGCTCAAAAACTTAAAGACAATCCTTGGATAGTACAGCCATTTGAAAAATATGAAGAAATAAGAATTGAAGATTTAAAGAAAAGTCAAAAGTAAAAGGGCCGGTTTCCCAGCCCTTTAAAAATTTAAGCAACAGCAAAACTTGCAACACTTAACGCAGCTATCAACCAAATAGCAGGAGAAGTAGTATTAAATTTCCCTGTAAAAATTTTAATTAATGCATATGCAATAAAGCTTAAAGCGATTCCGTGACTTATGGAATAAGTCAAAGGCATAGCAATAAAAGCCACAACCGCAGGCGCTGACTCAGCAATATCATTCCACTCTATATCTGTTAAGTTTCTTACAAACAAGACTGCAACGTATAACAAAGCGGCACCATCTATCTCTTTAGGTAAAGAAGTAGCTAAAGGAGAGAAGAACAAACATGCTAAGAATAACACACCTATAACAAGTGAGGTCATTCCAGTTCTTCCACCAGCTTTTACACCAGCACCTGACTCCACATAGCTTGTGACGGTAGTTGTACCCATAAACGCTCCTGCAACTGTACCAACGCTGTCAGAAAGCATGGCTTTATTTATATCTTGCACCTTTCCATCTTTGCCGACTTTACCAGCGACATTTGCAACAGAAGTTAAGGTCCCAGCAGTATCAAAAAAGTCAATAAATAATAAAGTAAATATTATTGTTGACATTCCTGCTGTAAAAGCAGCACCTAAATCAAATGCAAAAAGATAAGTCATTGGTGGTGGAGAGCTAACTACTCCATTAAATTTAGCAAGACCAGTTACCCAGGCTATAACACTGAAAACTAGTATTCCAATTATAATGTTTCCACGTATTTTCATTTTTTCCATTACAACCATTGAAACAAATGCCAAACATCCAAGTAACACTAATGGATTTTTAATATCTCCCAAAGTTACTAATGTAACAGGGTGATCTCCCACTACTCCCATAATTTCCAGTCCTATAATTGCAAGAAATCCACCTATCCCAGCACCAATTCCTAACTTTAAACTTTTTGGGATAGAGTTGATTAACCAAGCTCTAATTGGGGTTAAAGAAATTAATAGGAACAATACCCCGGCGACTAATACCGCACCCAAAGCTTCTTGAGGTGTGTAACCCATTCCTGCTACAACACCGAAAGCAACAAATGCGTTTATTCCCATCCCTGGCGCTAAACCGATAGGCCAAGTTTTTCCGTAAAAAGCCATTATAAAACAAGCTATGGCAGTAGCTATTATCGTTGCAGTAAAGACAGCACCAAAATCAAAAAATCCTTTTTCTGGCCCTGCAAACTCTCCAGATAAAATGAAAGGATTCAAGAACATTATGTAAGCCATTGTTAAAAATGTGGTAACACCAGCTATTACCTCTGTTCTAAAATTTGTTTTGTGTTTTTTATATTCAAAATATTTTTCAAGCATAAAACCTCCTAATAATTGTGCTTACAATGATTCTTTGGATAAATCTTTGAAAAAACTGCCGCTATAATAAATTACAACCTATAATAAATATTTCTGTTTATAAGATTCAGGTATATTCTACAGTTAGTTGAAAATGAAATTTTTTTTTATATTTACTTTTTTAATAATCAGTCTTTCTTCGTGTCAAACAGTAACGCAAAAGATTGATGAAAAAGTCTCTAAAGAAGAGGCTCAACTAAGCCAATGGTTAAATAGATCAGAAGAGGACTTAAAAATAGAATTTGGCAAACCCAATCAAATTAAATTTAAAAATAATTCAAGAAATAGGTTTTATGTTTATACAAAAGAGAAGTTAAAGATAAAATGCGAAAGAATTTTTGAAATTAACCCTGTTAATAAAGTTGTAGGTTTTACTAGTAAAAACTGTTTTTAATGACAGGCTAAATTAAATTTTTTAAGCCTCCAATAATTATAAGGCCATGGTGTCAAAAACCCTACTAGGAGCATTATAGGAATAACCCACCACACGAGTTTCGCCGAACCTACAATTAAATAATCTGTTAGGTTCATGGCTAATTCCATAGAAACCATACTGATAAGAGACATTCCGCAGGCTGTTTTAAATGCATCTATCAACTTAAATTTTTGCCTAAATAAAATTATAGTCTCAAGAATAATAGAAGTTATTATTCCATTAATTATAGCAATTAGCATTACTAAAAATACTGACAGAGAGTGAGGAGTTATTTGGAAATAGTAAATAGTTCCAAAATCACCTATAGAGCAACCAATCAGACACCATAAAGTATTATATGCGCTTTTGGACCAAGTAGTTTTACAAAACCAATCAAATTTTTTTGTTATTTCCATAATTAAAGTTTACTTGCGGAGTAATCTCCGCAAGTAAGGTAAACTTATTTTATTTCAATAAGTCTTTTTTTCTTAATTTCTGGTATGATTTTTTCACAAGAAATAGTCAGCAAACCATCTTTTAGCTCAGCACCATTTACTTTCACATCATCTGCAATTGTAAATGATCTAGCAAAAGATCTCTGTGATATTCCTCGATGAATAACTTCATCACCTTCTTTTTCTTCAGTTCTTTTAACGTCTTTTGTCTTTATGGTTAAAAGATTATCTTCATATTCAACTTCAACATCATTTTTGTTAAAGCCAGCAACTGCTACTTCAATAGCATATTTATCTTTGCCTGCTTTTCGGATGTTATATGGCGGGTAATTGCTTTGCACTACACTGCCATTCCCTAACATAGACTCGAATTGATCAAACATATCATCAAAGCCCACGCTAAAAGGTCTAAGTGAATTAAAGATCGAAAGATCCTTACTTGTCATATATCCTCCTTTGTTAGCAAGGTTAATGTTGATCCCATTTGGCAATCAACAATACTTATATGGTAATTTTTTTTTTATTTTCAAGATGACATTAAAATTTTGGCGTTCTTTAAAATAAAACTGTATTCTTCAGCAAGTTCTTTTATGGCGTTGTCCCTACCACTCATACCTCCATGCCCAGCTGCTTCCATTTTACACTTTAATAATTGTTCGTTGTCATCATCTTTTACATCTCTTAACTTAGCAATATATTTTACTGGTTCAGAATATAAAACTCTATTGTCAAATATTGATGACGTGATTAACATTGGTGGGTATTTTTTTTTGCTCAAATTATTATATGGAGAATAAGATAGTATGTAATCAAAGTACTCTTTACTTTTAATTGGATTTCCCCAAAGCTCCCACTCAGCTGGTGTAAGTGGAAGTTTTTCATTTAACATTGTTGTCATTGTATCTACAAAAGGCACTAGAAGTAACATTGCAAAAAATAATTCTGGAGCCATATTAGCTACACATCCTCCTGTAAGTCCTCCAGCACTACCTCCGTAAAAACATAATCCACCTTTATGTGTATACCTTTGCTCAATCAAGTGATTTGCACATGCGATATAATCGTGAAAGGTATTTTTCTTAAGTTTCTTTTTCCCTTCTGTGTGCCAATTATCTCCTAAATCTCCCCCACCTCTTATATGTGCGATTGCGAATGTAATACCTCTATCAATTAAGCAAAATCTTGAGGCACTAAATGATGGAGATACACTATGCTTGTAGGCTCCGTAAGCATATAACAATATTTTTGACGATCCGTCTTGTTTTGAACTTTTAAGTCTGACTAAACTTATAGGTATCATACGTCCATCATGAGATTTAGCTTTTATTCTTTCAACAACATATTTATTTGGATCATGACCAGATGGAATTTCAACTTCTTTAACTAGTTTTTTTTCTTTTGTTTTAATATCGTATTCAAATATTTTACCTGGTGTAGCCATACTTTCCCAACTAATTCTAATTTTAGAGGTATTAGTATCCTTTTGTATTAAACTGGCTCCAGGAACACCAATTGGTTCGTTAGAGATTTTTATTTCCTCCTCTTCATTAGTATTAATATTTCTCACATATAACTTTGGTATTGCATCAGATTTTTCAGCTCTAATTATATAATCATCTAAAAAATCCAAACCACCAATAACTGTCTCTTTTTTTGGCGGTATAAATTCCTCCAAATTTTCAATATCGTTTTTTTTACACCTTAAAATTTTGTAGTCTCTTGCATCTTCATTGGTATGAACATAGAAATAATCCTTCCAGGCGTCTAAAGAATAACGCACGTCTTTTTTTCTTTTTCTAAATAATTTTGGTTTAATGTCTTCACTAATCGACTCAAAGAAATACTCCTCAGTAGTAATATGATCTGAAGTAGAAATTATGAAATATTTTTCATCTGATGTTAAACCAATATTGCATGTAAAAGTCTCATCTTCTTCTTCAAAAATTAGCTCATCATTTTTAACAGGTTTACCTAAAAAATGTTTATAAATTTTTCTTGGTCTATGAAATTTATCTAGTTTGGAATAAAAAAAACTTTTACTATCTAGTGACCAAGTAATACTTCCGCTAGTATTTTCAATTTGATCAGGTAAATTTTTATTATTAGTTAAATCTCTTAAATAAATTGTGTAATACTCAGATCCTTTTAAATCTAGAGAATATGCCATACAGTCATCATTATGGGAAACACTAACACTACCTAGACCAAAATATTCGGATCCAGACTTTTTCTTTTCTAAGTCCCCATCAAAATAAATTTCCTCTGGTTTTGATTTATCAATTAATTGTCTTAATCGCTTGCCATAATTCCCTTTCGCTTCGGTTTTACTCCAATAAAAGTATTTTTTATCTTTGAATTTTAAAGATGTATCATCAAGTTTTATTTTTGATTTAATTTCATTAAAAAGTTTTTTTTGCAGATCTTTAACATCTTCAAAATAATTTTCAGTTAATAAGTTATTTTCTTGAATGTACTTTTTAACATCAGGATTTAACTTATTTGGATTTTTTAAAACATCTAAAATATCAGGCTGATCCACCCAAGAATAATCATCCTTTAAAGTAGTATTGTGATACTTTTTCTCGCTCTTTATTTTTTTTAATTCTGGTATAATCATTTTAAAAGAATTATATGAATTGGTTTTTAATTGGAATTATCATATTTGTCATTGTTTATTTATTTTTAAATTGGTTTGCCAAAACTAGTACTAAAAAAATAGCACAATTTTTAAAAAGATTAGCAATAGTAATATCTATCTTTTTAGCAGCAATTTTAGCAATAGGAGGCAAATATATATTTTCACTCCCCTTTTTATTAATTCTTCTCAGTGGTTTAAAAATAAAAGGTTTTACTGCTTTACAATTATTTCAATTATGGAGACTAATACAAGTATTGAGAAGCTCAGGGAGATTTGGCAATAAAAGTTCACAGGCAACCACAAGTATATCTACTGAAGAAAGCTACAAAATTTTAGGTTTAAAAAAAGGATGTTCTAAAGAAGATGTTTTAAAAACAGCGGCAAAATTACAAAAAAAAATACATCCGGATATGAACCGTGACGTGAATTCAGAACGACTTAGTCAATTAGTAAATGAAGCAAAAGAAAAAATTTTAAAATCTGACTTTAATTAGTCCAAATATTTTTTTGCAGTTTTGAAGACTTCCTCTAAAGAAATGTTATCTTTTCCAAGAGTATCGTGTGTTGTACTTTTAATTGTTTCACCTTTAGGAACAATCGGAACTATATTTCTTGAATAACTGCTGTAAGAATAAGCCGGAGAGTCCATAAAAATTCCAATTGATTTTATTCCTAACGAAGCGCTCATATGCATGAATCCAGTATCGTTTCCTATGTATAAATTACAATTTTTAATTATAGGAAGAATATTTGAAATCGATAATTTTTCCATTGTAATACAGTAAGAGCTAATATTTGAAAATTTTATTTTATCAACAATTTCTAAATCATTTTTACCAGCAGCAATAAAAAACTTACATTTTTTAAGTTGATTTAATTGCGATGCTAATTCTATATAATTTTCAATATCCCATCTTTTTGTTGGGCCAGAAGCAGAAACACCTAAAATAATATTTTTGGTTTGATCATTTATATTATAAGTGTCTTTCGCTTTTATTATTTCTTCATTTTTTAAAAATAGATTTGGCTCTGTAGAAAGAATTTTACCAACTTGTGTTTCAGTAAAAACTTTTGCTGTTTGATATATTATATCTTTAGAAGTAAAAAGTGGGTATTGATATATATTTTTTATTCCCGCAATTATAGATAAAAATCTATACCTTATAGAGCCATTAAATATATATACTTTGTCAAATTTTCTTTTTTTTATTTCTTTAGATAATTTTAAAAATCCTGAAATTCTATCATTAGATGTATCTAAATTTATTATCTCATCAAGAAAATTTTCATCTTTAAATAACTCTGATGATCTAGATGTTTTTTTGGCTAACAGAGAAATTTTAACATTATTTTTTTCGGATATAGCCTTTAGGTAAGGTAAAAATATAAGCATATCCCCTATCCCATATCTTTGCTGTATAACAAGAACTTTCATTTTGAAATATATTATTATAACTTAGACATATAAATTTAGGTAAGATTATGATGAAAAAAGGTGTTTATGCAGCCACTCTAAGTGTTATAGAGGAAAATGGTTCATTAAATATTGAGGAAACAATTTCTCATGCAGAAAATATTATAAAGGACGGTTTGCATGGTGTTTTCTTTTTTGGTTCTACAGGACAAAGCCAATTAATTTCAATGGCGGAAAAAAAGGAACTAGTTTCAAAGCTTCCATTAAGCAAATTTAAAAAAAATTTTCACTTAGGAACCGGTTGTAATTCTGTAAAGGAAACTATTGAGTTTATTAAGTACTCATTAGAATATGATTTTCAAAATTTTCTTATAATGCCTCCAGCTTACTATAAGGGCAATACTGAAGCTGGGGTTTTTGAATTTTATTCCAAAATAATTAAAGAAACTCCTAAGGCGAAAATTATTCTTTATAATTTTGAAAAGTTGAGCGGTTTTAAATTTGAAGAAAACTTTGTTAAAAAACTAGTTGAGGCATTCCCTAAAAATATTATTGGTTGTAAAGACTCCACTTATAACTTGTACGAAAATCTTAAGATAAAAGATTTTTTAATTTTTCCAGGAGATGAATCGAAGCTACTCAAAGGTTTGCAAATCGGGTGTTCTGGATGTATTTCTGCTATTGCTAATGTTACGCACAAGTTAGCAAGGGAAGTTTTCGATAACTATGAAAACAATATGCCTCAACTTAATAATAAAAAATTAATTATGGTAAGACAAGTTTTTGATAATTATAATTTAATTTCAAGCTTACATAGTTATATGTCCACCCAAAATCCAAAATTTAAAAATTTATTACCGCCTTTGAGATTATTAAATTCCAAAGAAAGTAAAGAATTACTTAAAAAACTTGAAAATTTAAAGTTTAGTTTTAAAAAAAATATCGCGGCATAAATATGATTTTAGCAAAAGTTTTAAGCAGAATTTATAAAAAAAATGGAATTATTTTAGAAGACTCCACTGGCCAAAAATATATTTGTGGGAGCCCTCGAAAAGATAATCCTATTACTTTAAAATTATTAAAAGATAATTTAAAATGGAAACTAATTCTTGACCCTGAGTTAGAGTTTCCGGAGGCATATATGAGAAATGAAATTTTAATTCAAAACGGAAGCTTAGAAGAATTTTTAATGTCCTTAGTAGAAAATCTTGGTAGAGAAGAAATTACTACGGCTAGTTATTTATCAAAAAAGATTTATCAAGCAGTAAGATTTATCTCAAATTTCAATTTACCAGGTAAAGCAAGAAAAAATGTTGAACATCATTATGATATAGGCGGTGATAAAGGAGAAAAATTATATGATATTTTTCTAGACACAAAGCATAGACAGTATTCGTGCGCTTATTGGAAAGAAAATACAAAAACTTTGGAAGAAGCACAACAAAACAAAATTGACCATATTATCAAAAAATTAAATATTAAAAGTGGTCAAAAAATTCTAGAGGTAGGTTGCGGCTGGGGAGGAATGGCTTTTGAAATTGCTAGACAAAAAGGATGTGAGGTTAAAGGAATATCACTTAGCAAAAATCAAATTAATTATTGTAAAAAAAAAGCTAAAGAATTAAATCTAGATAATCAAGTTTCATTTGAATTAGCTGACTATAGAGAGGTTAAAGGAGAATACGATAGAATTTACTCTGTTGGAATGTTTGAGCATGTAGGAAAAAAATTTTATAATGTATTTTTTAAATCGATAAGTAAACTTCTTAAAAATGACGGGATGTTTTTATTACATACTATTGGAGTTGTTGACAAACCCTCTCCGCCAAATAAATTCATTAACAAATATATTTTTCCAGGGGGAATTTGTCCCTCATTGAGTCAGATAGTAAAACCTATAGAAAAAACAGGCTTAATAGTTGCTGATACTGAAACTCTTATTCGTCATTATGATAAAACTCTTTTAAGCTGGTTGAATAGATTTATGGCAAAAAAGCATTTGGTCAAAGATATGTTTGATGAAAAATTTGTAAAAATGTGGTCTTTTTATCTAGCAAGTTGTGCTGCAGCTTTTAGATATAGAGACTTAGCGGTATTTCAATTACAAATTGTGAAGAACTTTGATGCAGCCCGACCTACAAGAGACTATATATATTCATAAAAACTGATATTTAATTATTATCAGGTATGAAAAAAAAGAAAAAAAAAGTTAGAAAAAAGTTACGCGTAAAAAAAAAACCAAAAAATAAAAGCAGAATTAAAAGAAGGCTCAAATTTAAAAAACGAGTAAAAAAAATAAAAAAACGTTCTTATAAAAAAAAATTTAAATTTTTAGCTAAAAAAAGAAAAGTAAAATCAAAAAAAAGGAAAAACTCCTCAAAAGAAACTTTTAGAAAAATTATAAGATTTACTGATAAACTTAGTTTTAATTTTAAAATTAATTTCAATTTAGATAAAACACTTCAAAGTTTTTTTCAAAATATATCTGATAAAATTAGCTCTTTTAAACAAGTTATTGAGGAAGAACGAGATAGAAAAAGACAAGAACAACTTAAGAAAATGAAAAAAGAAAAAGATGACATTGTCAGAAGAGAAAAAATGATGAAACAAGAAGAATTAAGGGCGAAACAGACTGAAATAAAAGAGGAAATAAAATTAGTTAAAGAGAGAAAAATTGAATTGAGAAGATTTATAAGAGAAGAGCAAGCCCAGGTAAGAAAAGAACAAGCTGAAAAACAAAGATTATTTTATGAAAAGATTAAATTGGAGAAGAAAATTGAGCAATTTAGAAAAAGAGAAGCTGCAGAAATTAAAACATTAGAAAAGTTTGTTTTAAATCAAGAAAGAGAAAATTACGAGGAAGTTCAAGAAAGAATTGAAAAAATTAAATTAAAATATCAAGCCATAAGAGATCAAAAAATTAGAGAGAGAATAGAACAATTAGGTATTGAGGTTTCAGATGATGATACCAGGGCAGATCTTTTGGAAAAAGAAAAACAATTTAATATTGCTAGAGAAAAAATAGAAAATAATTTAGAAAGCTTTTATAGAAGTATGGCCTCTTGCATTTTTCAACTTAATAGAAGATGGTTACCAAAAAAAATGTCATTGCTCAGAGTAATTGATAGGCGATATGAGACCTCTGAAATATTCATTAAATTAGATGAAGAGTTGGATGAAAATTGGATTATGTTAGTATATTTAAAAGATAATGATCCAGCTTCTAATATTATTGTTGAAGATAAAACTAATCCAGGAAATAACCAGTCTAATGAATATAAACCAAATGAAATTTTTAAGTTTTCGGATGCTTTAGTTGACTCTCTTACTTCAATGATTGATAGAGAGTATAAAAAAAAATTAAATTAATTTAAAATTTCGGATAGCTTTGTCACCTGACCAATTTTGAAAATAATTGCATCCTCTTTTCCAAAACCAAATTTTTTGGCATTTTTTTTAAATCTTTCAGGAGGTTCCATGATTGGCTCTAAAGAGAGAATAACTGTACCCCAATGCATGCCTATAACTTTTTTACTTTTCAGATCCCTTGCTAGGCTCAAAGCTTCTTCCGGATTTGTATGATAAACAGATTTATCTTTTTCAGGCATTATTGGGAAAAAATTATATGCACCAATATTTATAAAAGTAATATCAATTGGACCATACTTGTTTCCCAGGTCTTTATAAATATTTCCTACACCTGTATCACAAGCAAACAAAATTTTTTTATCTTTGTATTCAATTAAGTAATTACCCCATAAAGTTTTATTTGTGTCAAACAAACTTCTTTTTGACCAGTGCACAGCAGGTAATAAGGTAATTTGTAATTCATCATTAATTTTAACTTTTTCATACCAGTCTAATTCTTTCACATCTTTGTAACGGTTAAAATATTTAGATAATTTTAAAGGAGTTATTACCTTAGCATCTTTATGTGGAAAATTTCTAACTGCATTTACATCAAGATGATCATAATGATTATGGGTAAGTAGAAAGACATCTGTTTTAGGAACCTCTTTTAAATTTATAGCTGGATCAACATATCTTTTTGGTCCAAAAATTAATGGTCCCGTATTTTTTGAGAATAGTGGATCTGTGATAATTGTGGTATTTCCGAGTTTTATTAAAAATGTAGCGTGTCCAATCCATGCAATATAATCATTATTTATATTTTCTTTTAAATCTTCAATAACCTTGTTTCTTGGGACAACGTGATCTTTTGGAAAATTAATTTTAATTTTTTTCCTCTCCTCATTAAAAATTTTATAAGACCATTTAACATTAGGGTTTCTTTTTGGTGATCCCTCTGGATTTCTAAAAGTGCCATCTGATAGGTGATGATATGGTTTTTCCGCCATTACATTAGTTGCAAACAATATATTTAATATTAAAAGATAGACTAAATATATTTTCATTTATTTTTATTATTTCTTGTTTTTTCATTAATTTTCTTTCCATATTGTTTAATCTTTTCCCATTCATTTAAACTTTTGGAACCTTCTTCCTCTTTCTTGCTTACAATCAACGGAGTTATTATTAATATTATGAAAATCAATAAACAAGCTATAATAAGGGATAATGTCATTATCCCTTATTAGCACATTTTTGTTTTTTTCAAAATAAATTAACTATTCAAACAATGTTTTTTATTAATCCTTTTATCAAAGTCATTAAGCGCTTCTTTTGAAACGAACCAGATAAATGAGGACTCCTGTATCTGCTTTGAGTCAGCAACAGTACACTTTTTGCCTAACTTAATTTTTGCTACGTTACCGCCGGCACAGTTTGTCAACATAAGCAGTAAAGCTGTGATTGATAATATTTTCATAGTTATTTATTTAAATACTGATTTAGTAGATTGGTTGTCATAAAGTTGTTCAAAATAAGAAAAAATTCAAGCAAGTTGCAGTAACACAAATAAGAACATATATTCATCTGATGGATCATAAATATAAAGTGAGAATATATTACGAAGACACAGACGCTGCAGGGGTAGTATTTTATGCTAATTATTTCAAATTTACTGAAAGAGCCAGAACAGAACTTATTTATGAAAAATTAAAACTCAAACATCTTGAGATGAAGAAAAAATTTGATGTCATTTTTGTGGTAAAGTCACTTTCATCAAAATATATAGCACCAGCTAAATTTGAAGATGATTTAATTGTTGTTTCAAAAATTACAGAAAAAAGCCCAGTTAGACTAGTTCTTGAACAAAATATAGAAAAAGCAAATAAACTAATTTTTACTTCTACAATAGAACTAGCTGTAGTTTCTTCAAATGGCAAAATAACAAAAATACCGGATCAGCTCTTTTCCTTAATTTAATTTTTAAAATGCTCTATTGTATTTTTCATAAAAATTGTTAAAAATGTTCTGTGAAAGCAAATTCCCCAAATAAAGTAGCTATAATAATGGGTAGTAGAAATGACTATCCGATCATGAAAAAGTGCGAACAAATTTTAAAAAAAT
>CACNIK010000007.1 GCA_902620525.1 uncultured Pelagibacteraceae bacterium
ATTAAAAGAGATTTTTACACATCAAATTTAACTAATTTAATCGAACTTACTGCAATAAATATTAATACTATTTATTCTTTTTCAGGAAGTTTAAAATTACAAAAAATAAAGAATTTTTTAAAAAAAATATTTGCATCCAATACCAAATCAAAAAGTATAAAATATATTTCAAAGCATTATGACTTAGGTAACGATTTTTTTTCATTATGGTTAGATAAAACTCTTACTTACTCTAGTGCAGTTTATAAAGACGAAAAAGATGATCTAGAAAAAGCACAAAAAAATAAATTTCAAGAACTTATTAATTTACTAAATATTAAAGAAGGAAATAAGATATTAGAAATTGGCTGTGGCTGGGGCGGTTTTGCTGAATATTTAGCAAAGAATTATGATGTAAGTGTTGATTGTATAACGATTTCAAAAAACCAATATGATTATACAAAAAAGAGAGTATTTAAGTCAGGCTTGAATAATAAAGTTAACGTTAAATTTTTAGATTATAGAGACTTAACGGATAAATATGACCATGTTGCTTCAATAGAAATGATAGAGGCTGTAGGTGAAAACTATATGGACAAATATTTTCAAACTATAAAAAAAGTTTTAAACAATAATGGCACTGCTGCAATTCAAGGTATTGTTATAAAAGACGAACTATTTGAAAGGTATCGAGCAAATGAAGATTTCATTCAAAAATATATTTTTCCTGGCGGTTTTTTACCCTCAATAAATTTTATGGAAAAACTTATAAAAAAAAATAATCTCAAACTTGAGAAAATAAATACTTATTCCGATGATTATGCCAGAACTTTATCTACTTGGAGAAAAAATTTTTTAGGTGTCTGGGACAAAATAAGCCCACTTGGTTTTGACGATTATTTTAAACGTATGTGGGAATTTTATCTATCTTATTGTGAGGGTGGCTTTAAGTCTAAAAACATTAACTTGATTCAATTCTCTATGTCGAATAGATATTCCTCATGAAAAAAATTATAGGGCTTTTTTTAATAATACTAATTACAGGATGTGCAAATAAAATGAAACCAACTGATTTTAAAGATCAAAAACCTAGATTAGTCATAGAAAATTATTTATCAGGCAATGTTAAAGCCTGGGGAGTATTACAAAACAGATCTGGAAAAGTTACTAGGCAATTCAAAGCAGATTTAAACGGAAAGTGGGACGGTTCGAAATTAATTTTAGACGAGGTATTTAATTGGAATGACGGAGAAAGACAAACCAGACAATGGACAATTAATAAAATAGACGAACATAATTATGAAGGGACTGCTTCAGATGTAGTTGGAATTGCAAAAGGCTATTCATATGGCCCTGCCTTTAAATTTGAATATGTTTTACTTGTTCCAGTAAAAGGTAAAAATATTAAAATTACTTTTGATGATTGGATTTTTATGCAAGATGAGCGTGTAGCAATAAACAGAGCTACTATGACTAAGTTCGGAATTAAAGTAGCAGAATTAACTGTGATGTTTGTAAAAGATTAATATGTTTGAACTTCCTAAATTAGATTACGCCAATTCAGCTCTTTCTCCAATAATGTCAGAACAAACTTTAAATTTACATCACAGTAAACACCATCAAACATATATTACAAATTTAAATAATTTTATAAAAGGTTCAGAATATGAAAAATTGACTTTGGAAGATATAATAAGAAAATCATCTACTGAAAAAAAATCAGGCATTTTTAACAATGCTAGTCAACACTGGAACCACAATCTATTTTGGAAGTGCATGAAACCTAATGGCGGTGGAAATATCCCATCTAAACTTGAAAATAAGATTAAACAAGATTTTGGAAGTTTTGAAAAATTTAGGGAAGAATTCATCAATGCTGGAGTTACTCAGTTTGGATCTGGATGGTGCTGGTTATCTTTAAAAGAAGATAAGCTTGTAGTAACCAAATCACCTAATGCTGAAAATCCTTTAATTCATAATATGAAACCTATTTTAGGATGTGATGTATGGGAGCATTCTTATTATTTAGATTATAAAAACAAAAGACCAATTTATTTGGAAAATTTTTTCGATAAACTAATTAATTGGGAGTTTGTCGAGTCTCTTCTCTGATTACCTTTTAACGAACTTATCTACTAAAAATAAATAAAGTCTATAAGGTAATATTCTTAAAAATTTTAAGGTTAAAGTTAATCCTTTAGGAAAGTGGATTTCAAAAGCACTACTATTTACTAAGCCATTAAATATTTTTTCTGCTGCATACTCAGGAGTTTTTAAAAATGGCATCGGAAATTCATTTTTATCAGTCAATGGAGTTTTTATAAACCCTGGTGATACAACTGAAACTCTCACTCCAAATTTTTTAAAATCAAAATAAATGCTCTCACTAAAATTAGTTAAAGCAGCTTTAGATGGTCCATATCCACTTGAATTTGGCAACCCTCTATAACCAGCAATAGATGAAACTATTGAAATATGTCCGGATTTCTTATCTTTAAAATATCTTTCAACAGATTTTACACAATCGATTACACCTAAAAAATTTACGTTTATTACATTCTTTATTTTGTCAGGATCGATATTTTGTTCGTCTTTTGGCTCATATGTGCCACTAGAAAATAAACATATATCTAAGTCGCCAAAATTATCTAAAATATTTTTAAATACTTCATTAATTTGATTTCGATTAGTAACATCGAGAGGAAAAGATACTATATTAGGATTTTTAGCTAATTCATTAAGAAGCTCTTTTCTTCTAGCTGACACTGCAACTTTCCAACCCTCATTAGCAAATTTTTCGGCAACTGATTTTCCTATCCCGCTACTTGCACCAGTTATCCAAATTTTTTTCTGTTTTTCTGACATATAAAGTTTATATTTTAATAATGAATAATAAATATTTATCATTATTTATAATATTAACCATTACTTTTTTAGCCTCTGCAATTGGCAGTTTTACTACTTCAGCTTTTAAAGAACCTTGGTACTCACAATTAACACTAGCACCTTTTAATCCTCCAGCATGGGTTTTTGGACCTGTTTGGACAACTTTATATATTTTTATGTCAGTAGCAATATGGAAAATTTGGTTCAATACTAAAAATAAATATCTTCTTAAAATTTATTTTATTCATCTTTTTTTTAATAGTACATGGAGTGTTGTCTTTTTTGGATTTCATCAAATAGGTTTAGCATTGATAAATTTAATTATTATATTAGCCTTCATCGCATTTCTATTGAAAGAATACTTTAAAATAGACAAGATTAGTTATTATTTAATGACTCCTTATTTTTTATGGAGCTCATACGCTTTAATTTTAAATAGCTATATTTATATTTATAATTAGAAGAGTTTAGTTGGGTAATTTCTTTTTAATAAATATTTATTTATTAAAATAGATAAAATAATTATTACTATAGCTCCACCAGCGACAGGGAGGAAGATAAATTCAAATGATACATCCGATAAAAGAGCTATTAAAGGATTTGCAGCTGCCGGTGGGTGCTCTACTTTAAAGTACATCATAAGTGCCAAAGCAAATCCAACTGCTAATCCTAAAGTAATAAATGACATTCCAAAAATTTCATTAAAAAAGATACCCACTATAATTGATAAGAGATGACCAAAAAAAACATTTCTTGGTTGGGCCATATCAGCTTTATAAAATACTAAAACGCTAAATGTAGTTGCACCAAATGAAAATATTAACCAATATCCTAAGGAAGTCTCAAGACTTAGAAAGCCTAATACACCAATAATTAAAGATGCTGATATACCCAAAATAATTGGAATGTATTTCCCATCAATTTTCATATTTTAAAGTTTGTAATTTAAGTTATATACTTATATTAGGCACTATAAAATATTAAATATAAAATTTAAAAAATGTTTAAAAACTTTATTAATAGAATATTTAGAGCTATAAAAATTGACGTAGAATTATACGAAGAGGTGGAGCGCGATAAGTCAGCAACTATTCAAGCTGGTTTTGTGGTTGTACTCTCAAGTATGGCAGCCGGCGTTGGAGCCTTGCAATTAGGAGCGTCAAATTTTGTATTAGCCCCTATTTTTTCATTGATAAGTTGGTATGTCTGGGCTTATATCATTTATTTTGTTGGAGTAAAATTATTCCCAGAAAAAAACACTAAAAGTAATCACGGTGAATTATTACGAACTATTGGTTTTTCTAGCGCACCAGGCTTAATAAGAGTCTTTGGTGTCACTCCAGATCTGATGGCAGTAACTTTTATAGGATCTGCTTTTTGGATGCTAGCATGTATGGTAGTTGGAGTGAGAGCTGCTTTAGATTATAAATCTTTGTGGAGAGCTTTAGGCGTTGTAATTGTAGCCTGGTTATTTCAAGCGATTTTATTATTTACAATTTTAATTTTATTTAGAAATTTTTAGATCGGAAAAATTGTTTTTGATAGTTTGCAGCTATTACAAAATTTAAAACCATGCATAATTAAATTTTGCTTAACACTTTCGTCTTCTTTTTTACATTCCTCACAGATAATATTATTTAAATCACTATTTTCATCTATGACAATATGATCATCGTTTTTCATAATAATTAATATATCATCTTTTAAATGAAAAAAATTATTCTAATCTTATTTATTTGTTCTATAAACCTAAGCGTATTTGCAACAGAAACTAAAAAAGCTTATTTTGCAGGAGGTTGCTTTTGGTGTATGGAAGAATCTTACGATCAAGTAGATGGGGTTTTATCATCAATTTCTGGATACTCGGGAGGTCATCTTAAGAATCCAAAATATGAGGATGTTATTTACAAAGATACTGGTCATGTAGAAGTAATAGAGGTTACATATAACCCTTCAGTTGTGAGTTATAAAGATTTATTAGATATTTACTGGAAAAATATTGACCCCTTCGATGCTTCAGGTCAATTTTGCGATAAAGGCAAAAGTTATAGATCTGTGATTTTTTTTGAAAATGATAGTCAAAAAGAACTCATTGATAATTCATTTAAAAAAATAGAGAAAAAATTTGATAAAAAAATCGTTACTTTAGTTTGGAAATTTGACATTTTTTACCCTGCTGAAAATTATCACCAAGATTATTATGAAAAAAATTTTATTCGTTATCTAATGTACAAAAACGCTTGTAAAAGAGAAGAAACATTAAAAAAGATATGGAATTGAAAAAAATATTTATAACTTTAGTATTTGTACTTACGTTTAATACTCTTAATGCAGAAATGATTAAACCATCGAAAAATTTATCTGCTTTCGATGTAGTTAAAATTCAACTAGAAGCATTAAAAAAAAATAACAAGTTAAATGATGGAATAAAACAAACTTGGCTTTTTGCTCACCCAGATAATAAAAAATTTACTGGCCCATACAAAAGATTTGAGGGTATGTTACTTGGCCAGCAGTATAAAATTCTTTTAAACCATTCATCACATAAAATAAATTTAATAAGTAATAGCCCTAATACTTTTATTTATGGTATTGAAATATTAGACGAAGATAAGAAATTATTTTTTTATGAGTGGCATGTACAAAAAGGCAGCGATAAAGATTGCAGCGATTGCTGGTTTACTTCTGCTGTTTCACAACCATTTGATCAAGGGAACACTATTTGAAACGTCCTCCTTTCATTTATAGATATATTATAGTTGGATTGATTCTAGTAGGACCACCAATTTTAAGCGCTCATTATGGTTCCATATATTTAGGTAAAGAAAACGGAGTTCTTCTAGGATTTTCTGTTGGAATAATTTGCGTAACTTTTGCTTGTTGGAAATTGTACATAGATGACTGGAGGGATGACGAAGATTAATGCAATTTGTAACCTCGAGATCTGATGCTTTAGATAAGCTTAATAAATATATTGAAAACGAAATTTTAAATTATAATTCAAAAAGAAATTTCGATTTTGGTGTAAATAACAGGAGTAATGTTTCTTGTTTATCTCCATATATAACTCATAGATTAATTAACGAATATGAAACTGCAAAACTTGTACTGAAGAAATACCCTTTCCAAAAAGTAGATAAATTTATTCAAGAAATATTTTGGAGAGTATACTGGAAAGGATGGCTGGAACTAAGACCAAAAGTTTGGACTGATTTCATAGAGGATCTTAAGATAATAAAAGAAGATGAGAAATATCTAAAAGCCATAAAAGGAGAAACTGAAATTGAATGTTTTAATGATTGGGTAAACGAACTCAAAAATTTTAATTATCTTCATAACCACACACGGATGTTGTTTGCTAGTATTTGGATATTCACACTAGGATTACCCTGGCAAAAGGGAGCAGAGTTTTTCATGAAACATTTATTTGATGGTGATGCAGCTTCCAATACTTTAAGTTGGCGATGGGTTGCTGGAATACAAACAAAGGGGAAAAATTATTTAGCCCAATCATGGAATATAAGTAAATTTACAAATAATAAATATAAAAATGTTAAGCTGAATGAGACTGCCTTACCGATTATTGATAAAAGAGAATATAAAATTTCACCTTTTCAAATTAATAAAAGTGAAGAAATAAACGAACAATTAATTATATTTGAAAATGAAATGCACATTGATTTTTTTGATCTAAAAAAATACAAAAAAATTTACTTTGTTTTATTGGATAACAAAAATAGATCCCTAAAGTTATCTTCAAAAGTTATAGACTATAAAAAAGCTGTTGTTAAATCAAAATTTAATGAATATCAATTTAAGGCTGAATTATTAGATGAAAGTGGTTTAATAAATTTAATTAAAAACTCAAAAAAATTTGATGTTGTATACCCCTCTATTGGAGAAAACTTCTCATTTTTGAAGAGATTGATAAAGAATAATGACCTAGATATAAATTTTATTACCCGAAATGAAGATGAGTTTTGTTGGAAGTTCTCTAATAAAGGTTATTTTAATTTTAAGTCAAATATACCAATAATATTATCTACTTTTAAATTGAATTAGATTTAGAACATTTCTTAGAACAATATTTTACTTTTTCCCAATTAAGCCTCCATTTTTTGCGCCAATTAAAAGATTTATTACATACGGGGCAAATCTTCTTTGGAAGTTGGCTCTTTTTCATTTTTTTAAAAGGTGTTTATTTTTAAGAAATAAAAAATAAGCAGCAATTTCATAAAAGATATTTAGAAAAAAAAATAAGGGTTTAATTTTGAAAATTTTATATAAAAAATTATATTTTGGAATATTTTTCCATATTATTAAAAATGACTCAGCACCATCGATAACCTTACCGTCTTGTATAACATGCATTCTTCTTAAAAGTTCCCGATAAGATTTCGAGGTAATATTTTGCGCTTCCTTATTGTCTGTAACATCAATCCATCTAATATTATCATCACTATATTTTTTATAATGGTTGATTTCTGTTCTACATATATTACAAGAATTATTGAAAAAAACTTTAACCATTTGTATTTTCTTTAATAAAATTATTTGCTGCTTTAAATATTCTCGTTTTTCTCTCTTTATTCATTTTTTCTGAAATTCTTACCATCATTGCAAGGCGAGGATTTTTTAAAAAAAATGTTTTGTGCCTGTCAATAAATTTCCAATATAATCCATCCATTACATCGCACCAAGGACCTTTTTTAAAATGCATCATCTTTAAAAAATAACTTGAACCACAAATATATGGTTTTGTAGCAAATATACCGCCGTCACTAAATAAACCCATACCGTAAACGTTTGGTGACATTACCCAGTCAGAAGAATCTACAAACATTTCCATGAACCATTTATAAACTTGTTTAGGATGAATTTCACAGAGATTCATGATGTTTGCTAATATCATTAATCTTTCTATATGATGTGACCATCCAAAGTTTTTTGCATTATTAATTGCGTGATCGAGAGGATCTAAACCAGTGGTTCCATTATACCAAGTATTTTTCATTTTTCTTTTATGATTAAAAAAATTTGTTTTCTCTAATCTTTGGTCAAAATTTTGATAGATTCCTCTCATGAATTCTCTCCATCCAATAATTTGTCTTATGTAACCTTCTAAAGAATTTATTGGAACTTTATTCTCAATTTTTCTTAATTTCTCTAAAATCTCATTTGGCGTTATTAATCCTAAATTAATTAATGGACTTAGAGCACTATGAAATACAGTATTAGATTTATCAGTGACTGCATCCTCGTAATCACCAAATAATTTTATTCTCTCTTTTAAAAATTCATCAAGCCATTTGTTTGCATCTTTTCTAGTCGTTGGAAACCAAAATTGATCAAGATCTCCGGGATGGTTTTTAAAATTAGAGCTTATAAACTTTTTAAGTATTGTAGTTTCTTTAGTTTCTTTAACTTTTGAAATTTTAGGAATTTTTATCGAATTTGGTAATTTTTTTCTATTTTCTTCATCAAAACTCCATTTATTTCCTTTTGGCGTGCCATTCTTATTCATTAGTAAATTCATTTTAGTTCTTACTATTTTATAAAAATTAGCCATAAAAGGCCTTTTATTTTTTGTAAGATAGCTTTTAAATTCATCTCTATTAATTAAAAACATTGGTGTTTTTATTTGATTTACTTTTAAAGAATTTTTTTTAGTTAGCGATAAAATTCTTTTCTCAAAAAACTTATCTTCTATTTCAAAAAAAGATATTTCTTTTATATTTTTTTCTTTAATTACTTTTTCAAGTTTTTTTTCATAAGAAAGTTTAAAGTCTTTATTTACGTCTCTATAAAAAACATTGAAATTTTTAGATTTTAATTCATCTTTAAAAGATCTCATGGATGATAAAAAAAGAAGTATTTTTAGTTTATGATGTTTCTCAAAGGTACAAAGGTTATAATCTTCAGCCATAAAAAATAAATGATCTTTATATGGGCTTAAATATTTTGGGTGAAACAGCTGATTTCCTAGAATGATGAATAGTTTCATAAATATCAATTTATATTGTTTTTATTGCAAAATACACGCGTCATTATTAGGCTGTCCAATTTCTCAGATCATGGTATTTAACCTTATGAAAAAATTAATTATAGGCGCTACTGGTTCTATTGGATCCGCAGTTTCAAGAAATATTGAAAAAAATGGTGGAAAAACCCATTTAGTAGGAAGGAATGAGAAAGAAATCTCAAGTTTAGCAAATGAACTTGGCTCTTCCTTTACTGTGGCCGATGTATTAAATGAAAATTTTAGTGACAAAATTATTAGCGACTTAGGAAATGAAGAAATTGATGGATTAGCTTTTTGTGTAGGGTCAATAGATCTTAAGCCTTTAAAACTTACAAAAAAAAGTGATTACATGCAGTGCTTTAATTTAAATCTTATATCTGCAACGGAAATTATAAGATCGACTTATGATAAATTAAAAAAAAATAAAGGTTCCATAGTTTTATTTTCAACCGTTGCTGCTAGAAAGGGATTTTTAAATCATAGTATTATAAGTTCTGCAAAAGCAGCTGTAGAAGGTTTAACGGTTGCATTGGCTGCTGAGTTTGCACCACATGTAAGAGTAAATTGTATCGCGCCAAGCCTATCTAAATCAAAGATGGCTGGATCAATGTTGAAAAATGAAAAGATGGCTGAAAGTATTGCAAAAATGCATGCATTGAAAAGAATAGGTGAAGGCGATGATTTTTCTTCTTTAGTAAATTTTTTATTAAGTAAAGATAGTTCTTGGATAACAGGACAGATTATAGGAGTTGACGGAGGAAGATCATCTGTCGCATGACAAATTTAAGAAAAATTACTAAAATAAAACAATGAAAAAAATTTTAATTATCATTATAAGTTTTTTCTTCATAAACAACTTTGCTCTTGCAGCAGGAGGAGATAGTGGAGGAAGTTCTTCAAAAGTCTCAATGTATGACGAAGCTGTAAAATTAATTAAAAGAGCAGGAAAGCTTGAAAAAAAAGATAAAAAAGATAAAGCAGTTAAACTTTATAAAGAAGCTTTTAACAAGTTGGAAACAGCTAATAAAAAAGACAAAAACAACCCAGACATATTAAATTATATGGGTTTCACATCAAGAAAGTCTGGAAATTTTAATGAAGCAGAAAAGTTTTATTTAAAAGGCTTAAGCTTAGATCCAAAGCATAACGGAATTAATGAATATTTAGGTGAACTTTACGTTCAAACAAATAGAATTGAAAAAGCAAAAGAAAGACTGGCAGTCCTTAAAAACTGTAACTGTAAAGAATTTCAAGAACTTGAGTTAATAATTAAAACTCGAGGATCAAAAATTTACTAAGACAAATCAGCAGCAAATTTTTTTAATTTTTCTAAAGGTATTAATTCGAGTGTTTTAATATTTGTTTTCTTTAAAAAAACAGCACAAGCTTTATTCTCTTCAATTGACCTCGCGTACCAAGTGGCACATACACACCAACAATCTCCGTCTTTTAGACCGGGAAAACCAAACTCGGGATGTGGTGTGATTAAATCATTTCCTACTTTTTTGGACCATTCTAAAAATTCACTAGTAACTTTTGCACACACAGTATGAACTCCACGATCATTTTTGTCAGTGTTGCAACAACCATCTCTAAACCAACCCGTTAAAGGTTCATTTGAACAAGGTTCAAGAGGTTCGCCAAAAACATTTTTTTGAGTTTCTTCAGACATATTTAAAGTTTAGTTGGATTAGGTTGTCCTTTATAAACTTTTTCTGGATCAAATTTTTTCTCTTTTTCCTCAAATTTCATTTCAACTTTTTCAGACTGATCTATTTTACCCAATGGTATCGATCTATAAAAACACGATCTATAACCCACATGACAACTAGCACCGCTTCCTATATCAACACTTAACCAAACAGAATCTTGATCATCATCTATTCTTATTTGAATTACTTTTTGAGTAAAACCACTGGTTTTTCCTTTGTGCCAAATAGATTTTCTTGACCTGCTCCAGTAATGAGCCTCTTTAGTTTCTATTGTTTTTTTTAAAGCTTCAGAATTCATATACCCATGCATTAAAACTTCACCATTTTTACTGTCCGTAGTGATTACTGGAATTAGGCCTTGGCTATCAAATTTAGGAGATAAAAATTTTCCTTCTTCAACTTCAAAAACACTGTCTCTTTTTTTAAACATGTAGCTAAAATAGTGAAAAAAAGACAAAATAGCAATTTGCATTAACAACATATGTCCTATAATAATGTTTAAAAATTATGAAATTAGTCAAAGACTTAGAAAAATCATCGATAAATCAGAGCGGAGTCACTGATAAAGAAGCAGAAGATGCTTTCAAGACTATTCTGAAGTGGATAGGCGAAAATCCAGATAGAGAAGGTCTAAAAGAAACACCAAAAAGAGTAGTTAAAGCATTTAAGGAGTATTTCAGTGGATACCATCAAGATGCCAACAAAGTTCTTAATAAAACTTTTGGAGATGTTGATGGATATGATGACATGGTTTTAGAAAAAAATATTTCTTTTGAGAGTCATTGTGAACATCACATGGCTCCAATTATCGGTGTAATTCATATCGCTTATATTCCAAATAAAAAAGTTGTTGGTTTAAGTAAATTAGCTAGAACCGTAGAAGTTTATGCTAAGAGATTACAAACTCAAGAAAGATTAAATATGCAAATAGCTAAGACTTTAATGAGTGGATTAGAAGCGAAAGGTGTAGCTGTAACTATAGATGCTTCCCACCAGTGTATGACTATGCGAGGTATTAAAAAAGAAAAAGCGATGACTCTTACAAATTATTTTTTAGGAACATTTAAAGAAGATCTTTCACTTCAAAATAGATATTTAAAGCATATCGGAAAATAATGACTGTAAAATTTAAAGCAGTAGTTATAGATAATCAAAACGAGAAATTTACAAGAGATATCAAAGAAATCGACAGCAGTCATTTAAAAGATGGAAATGTTTTAATCAAAATTGATTACTCAAGTTTAAATTATAAGGATGCTTTAATCCTTAAAGATGGTGGAAAAATAGTTAGAAAATTTCCATTTGTTCCTGGTATTGATTTTTCTGGAAAAGTTGTCGAAAGTGGTGATGATAAATTTAAAAAAGATGAAAACGTAATTTGTACAGGTTTTAGAGTTGGAGAAATGTATTATGGCGGGTTTTCGCAGTTCGCAAAAGTAGACTCAAATTTCTTAATTAAGAATCCAAAAAATATTGATACTGAACAATCTATGATGTTAGGCACTGCAGGGTTTACAGCTTTACAATGTTCATTTGCGATTAAAGCAAGAGAAGAACTTCTTTTAGGTGAAAAAGTAAACGACGTTCTTGTGACAGGAGCTACTGGTGGAGTAGGAAGCATCGCAGTTATGATTTTATCAAAAATGGGTTACAATGTTCATACTGTGACAGGAAAAAAAGATAAAAATGATTATTTGAAAGATTTAGGTGCAAAAAATATTATTGATAGAAAAGAATTTGAAGGAGAAAGTAAGTTATTAGAGAAAGGAACGTGGGACGGTGTCGTTGATACTGTGGGCGGACCATCACTTACAAAAATATTAGCTCAGGTAAAGCCAAATGGTATCGTTGCATCTTGTGGAAACGCTGGGGGAATAAAAATAAATACGACTGTTATGCCTTTTATAATAAGAGGAGTAAAACTATGGGGAATCGACTCTTCAGGCGCCTCAATTAAAAGAAGAGAATTTCTGTGGAATGAAGCTTTTAAACTTATAGATTTTAATAAATTAAAATCATTTACAAAATCTCTCTCGTTTTCTGAACTTTTAGACACATATCCAAAGCTTTTAGAAGGCAAGTTCTTTGGAAGAGCTATAGTAAATCCTAACAAATAATTTATAATCTTTTCTAATGGACTGGGATAAATTAAAGATATTTCATACAGTTGCCGAGGCTAGCAGCTTCACTAAAGCATCAACAATTTTGAATTTAAGTCAATCAGCCATTAGTAGACAAATCCAATCTTTGGAAAGTGACCTTAAAATAAAGCTTTTTGAGAGACACGCTAGGGGATTAGCTCTAACAGACAATGGCAAGTACCTTTTTAAAACAGCGCATGAGGTAATATCTAAACTTAAAGACGTAGAGTATAATTTAAGCGAAGAAAAAGATAAGTTGAGCGGCAAACTTGTTGTTACTACCGTTGTAAGTTTTGGAACTACATGGTTAACACCTCGAATAAAAGAGTTTATGGATCTTCACCCTGGGATGGAAGTAGAATTAATATTTGATGATGGAGAACTTGATTTGGCAACTCGTCAAGCCGATGTTGCTATCAGAATGAGAAGACCAAAACAACTCAATTTGATTCAAAAAAAGTTTGTTGATTTTAATTATCATATTTATGGGTCAAGTGAATATTTAGAAAAAAATGGTTATCCAAAAACTTTAAAGGATTTAGATAAACATAAATTTATCACTTATGGAAAAGGTGCGCCTTCTCCTGTTTACAATCCAGACTGGGTATTAAAAGTGGGAACAAAAGACGGAAAAAAAAGGAAGTCTTTGTTAAAAGTAAATAGTGTTTATGGACTTTTATTAGCAGTCCAAAGTGGTGTTGGTTTAGCGGCATTACCAGACTATATAGCACACAATATAAGCGGTATTACAAAAGTTTTACCAACCGAACCTGGGAAGCCAACAGAAACACATTTTGTTTATCCAGAATCACTTAAAAATAATGCTAGATTAATTGCGTTCAGAAATTTTCTTTTTAGTAAGGTAAGTGAATGGAAATTTTAAATTTTATAATACCATTTATTGTTCTACTTACTATTGTTGTATTCGTTCATGAATACGGCCATTATTATTTTGCTAGAAAATACGGTGTAGGTGTCACTGATTTCTCAATAGGTTTCGGTAGAGAATTATTCGGTATTAATGACAAAAATGGAACGAGATGGAAATTTTGTTTAATACCTTTAGGCGGGTATGTTAAGTTTTTCGGTGACAGAAACGTTTTTAGTCAAGCTGAACAAGTGGAGCTTTTAAAAAAATACAATGAGAGTGATAGAAAAAAACTTTTTGTAGTAAAACCTCTTTACCAAAGATCATTAATTGTCTTTGGAGGTCCATTAGCAAATTTTATTTTAGCTATCATTATTTTTACCTTTATATATATGTTTTCCGGTAAAGATTTCACTCCAGCTAAAATATCTGAAGTACAAGAAAACAGCCCAGCCTTTTCATCAGGATTAAAAGTGAATGATGTTATTACGGAAATTAATGATAATAAAATAAGTAGTGTTTTAGAGGTTTCTACACATATTAATGCAACAACAAATGAAAATGTCGAAATTAAAGTTTTAAGAAACGAGCAAGAATTGTTATTCATAATAGAACCTAAAGAAGTAATGAGCGAAGATAATTTAGGCAATAAAGTAAAAAGGAAAATTATTGGTATAAAAATATCTCCTCTTAATAATGAATTTGACAAACAAAAATTAGGGCCAACCAAAGCCGTATATTATGCGGTGGGAGAAACATGGTTTGTAACGAAAACCACTTTAAAATTTGTAGGATCAATGTTTCAAGGAAAAGGGGATAGTTCACAATTAGGCGGACCCATACGAATAGCAAAAATAACAGGTCAGGTTGCTCAATTCGGCTTGATTGCCTTTTTAAGTATCATGGCTTATATCTCGATAAGTTTAGGTTTAATAAATTTATTTCCTATTCCTCTTTTAGACGGAGGACATTTAATGTTTTATGCTTTTGAGAAAATACTTGGGAAACCACTTTCCCAAAAAACTCAAGAGGGTTTTTTTCGAATCGGGTTGTTTTTGCTGTTTTCTCTTATGTTTTTCACGACATTTAACGATCTTAAAGATTTAGGCTTATTTTAAGCCACTTTTTACCCGCAAAAAAGCAAGTAAAATCAACACTTTTTTAAACACTATATTTAGTGTTAATATAATTGTTTAATACTAAAAATAATGTTGATTTTACTCAGTTTTTGTTGAGATTAGAATTAACCTAGGGGCAAAAATGAATAAAAAACAACTAGTAGCAAAAATATCGTCCACATTGGGCCAGAGTAAAGCTGATGCTGAAAGAACTTTTGACTCAATTACGACTATTATTTTAGATGCGCTAAAGAATGACGATACTGTAAAAATTGCAGGTTTTGGTACTTATAAAGTAGCTAAAAGAAAAGCTAGAGTAGGTCGAAATCCAAGAACAGGTGAGTCCATTCAAATAGCAGCTTCTCAAAAAGTTAAGTTTTTACCTGCTAAAAGCTTAAAAGAAATGTTTAACCGTTAAATCTAATTTTCAGCCCTTATTTGAAAAATCAAATAAGGGCTAAACTACTTGCAAAAACTGCATAGCTCAAATTAACAGATTTCAATTCTTTAAATTTTTCAAAGTCTTATAAATCACACTTCAACAAACAAGGGAGTTTATTATGAAAAAATACTTAGGATATTTCTTTGCTGGAACAGCAGTGTACTTCGGTTTTGCAGGACTTGGATATGCCGAGACAACTGTATCAGCAGAGACTCAATATATATTTAATACCCTATTATTTTTAATGTCAGGTTTCTTAGTCATGTGGATGGCAGCCGGATTTACAATGTTAGAATCAGGTTTAGTAACATCCAAAAGTGTCTCAGCAATCTGTGCTAAAAATATAGGTCTTTATTCAATCGCAGGATTAATGTTCTGGTTGGTTGGATACAATTTAGCTTATGGTATCCCAGAAGGTGGATATATAGGATCATTTACTCCATGGAGTGATGGATCTGCAGTAGATACTGGTTATTCAGACGGATCAGATTGGTTTTTCCAAATGGTATTCTGTGCAACAACAATGTCTATTGTATCTGGAACATTAGCTGAAAGAATTAAAATTTGGCCGTTCTTCTTATTTGCTGCAATTTTAACTGGAATAATTTATCCAATTGAAATGGGCTGGCAATGGGGCGGTGGATGGTTATCAGCTGCTGGATTTTCAGATTTTGCTGGTTCAACATTAGTACATGCCGCTGGTGGAGCTGCCGCTTTAGCAGGAGCAATTGTACTAGGTGCAAGAACTGGTAGATTTAGTTCAAGCGGTGGAGTTAAAGCGATGACACCATTTGCTGCATCATCAATTCCGTTAGCAACACTTGGAGTATTTATACTTTGGTTAGGTTGGTTCGGATTTAATGGTGGTTCACAATTAGCTGCAGGTACATTTGATGATGTAACCTCAGTTGCAACAATTTACATTAATACAAACTTAGCTGCCGGCGGTGGAGTGATGACTGCTGCAGTAATTTCAAGATTACTTGGTGGTAAAACAGACGTAGTAATGATGCTAAACGGTGCGATTGCAGGTTTAGTAGCAATTACAGCAGAACCATTAACACCAAGTCCATTAGCTGCAATATTCATTGGAGCAATTGGTGGATTAGTAATGTATTTCTCAACAAAACTTCTATTTAAGTTAAAAATAGATGATGTAGTTGGAGCGATCCCAGCCCACTTAGTTGCTGGAGTTTGGGGTACATTAGCAGTTCCATTAACTAATGGAGACGTTTCTTTTGGAGCTCAATTCCTAGGAACAATTTCAATTGTGGTATTTGTTTTTGTAGTATCACTAATAGTGTTCCAAATTATGAAAGCTACAATCGGTCTAAGAATCAGTAAAGAAGCCGAAAGACTTGGAACTGATAAAGCTGAAGTAGGAGTTGTCGCTTACGGTATAAGGGACTAAAACTTCTTATCTTATCTCCTCCCTCGTTAGTTGGAGAAAACTTAAGGCCCAGCCCCCCGCTGGGCCTTTTTTTTATTTTAATCTTTGTTCATTTCCCACAGATCTTTGGCATTAATATTTGGAGATAATCCAAACACTGAATTTACGTTAGTGCAATGCAAAGCTAATGAGGGAATAGGAGAAAAACAGTTTTCTTTATCATAAATACTATGCAATATAGTTTCATAAGGCTCGTGCTCAATTTCACCCATCTTTAATAGATCACTGTAATACTTATTGATCATTTTTTTACTAGTCAGAAATGTTAGCAGAGACTCTTTTACAGATCTCCAATGATTTTTTTGGCCAATTAAAACATTAGTAGATTGATTTTTTTGGTAAAGATAAGGGTAATCTACTGGAACTATAAATATTTCATCTTTCAAAATAGTAGAAAATTTCTCATAAGCGGATATCATCTCTGAAATACTTTCATCGTCATGGATGTAATCATCCTCTACGAAATAAACCAGGTCATCAAGATCTTTTGCTAGCTCAAAAGATTTGATTATACTTGCCATTGTTGATTTCATATTATTTTCAATTTGATAATTATTTCTTTTAATAATTTTTATTCTTTTTAAATACTCATTTAAATTTAGGTATATGATATTAAATTTTAATTTTGAATTTTTTAAAAGCCTTTCAATTATGGCCATGTCTTCTTTAGGGGAACCAGCATCTATAATTGTTATATTAAAACTTATATTACTCTTTTCCTTTGATGCTTTTTTAATACTTTTTATTAATGAATTGATAGTTCTCATCGTATATTCTGATTTTGGTTGTTCGAATATTCTCTTTTTATTTTGAGAGACTAAATTCACTGAAGTACATGTTTTTAAAATAATATCAAAATTTTGAACTTTTCTTGTAATTTTTACTTCTCCTAAAGGCAATGTAATAGATTTTCTTCCGCTTATTGAAGGATTTTTAAGATTCTTAGATGTCACAAAAGACATATCAGCTTGATCAATAAGCTCGTAACCCAATAGTCTAGACAATTTTACAAAAAGTTTTTTAAAAATTCCTTTTTTTTTTGTGTTATTTATTTGTCTCATTGCAATTTAATTATTATCTAATATCTTACTATCATGAATATAAAAACATCTAAAGAACTTGTTGATGAAGCCAACAAAGAAATAAAAGTTTTAAGCGCTGAAGAAGTTAAGTCTTCTTATGAAAAAGGAGATATAACTTTAATAGATATAAGGGATATCAGAGAATTATGGAAAGAAGGTACTATTAAAAACTCAATTCATATTCCTCGAGGTATGTTGGAGTTTTGGTTAGATCCACAAAGTTCTTATTTTCAAGAAAAAAAAATTGGTGACATGAAAAATATCGTTTTGTTCTGTGCTTTAGGATTTAGATCAGCGCTCGCTACTAAAGCTCTTAAAGATATGGGCTTTAAAAATGTTGCAAATGCATCCGGAGGATTCGATGCGTTAAAAAACGTGGGTCTTGATGTAGTAAATAAAGAGAGAAAATAATTATTTCACTGCTTCTGCAATGGCGTATTGAAGCCTGTCTTGACCCCAAAAAATTTTATCTTTTACTATAAAAGTCGGAGCACCGAAAATTCCTTTTTTATATGCATCATTAGTTTTTGATCTTAATTGATCTTTAATATTTTGACTTTGTGCTCTCAAAACAAAAGTTTTTGGATTTACATCTATATTCTTTAAGATTTTTTCAATTACAATATCATCATTCATGTTAAGACCGTCGCTCCAAATAGCACTAAATATTTTATCAATATATAATTCTTTAATACCATCTTCCGCAGCAACAAAAACGCCTCTCATTAGATTTAAACTTTTAATCGGGAAATAGGAATTAAACTTAAAATTTATTTTATTTTTTTCAGCGACCATCTTACAATCTCTTATCATAAATTTAGCTTTAGAAGGTATGAACGCTGGAGCTTTAATATCATGTAAGTTATGAAGTCCACCTAATAGAATAGGTTGGTAATTAATTTTAAACATATATTCTTTTTCAATTTTTTTTATTTTATTATGCGCAATAAATGCATATGGGCTAATAAAATCAAAATAAAAATCAAAAGATTTATTCATTTAGTGAAATTTTTCTAGCAAAGAAAACTCTAATTACCCAATATACAAAAATTCCAAGTGGACCAGTAAAATAGGTAATTATTAATGATAAAGCAGTTAAAAACTTTGGAATCGAATATCTCATCGAATCTCTCGCGATCCATGCACCCACAAACAAACTGATTGAAAGAAAATGCAACCAAAAAATTAATAGGAAATTTTCGTCAGAAAAAATTGCATAAAGATTTTCAATTCCTAAATAAAGTCCAAATCCATCAAAAAAATTTTCATTTAAATAGATTTGATAAACGACAAATATATAGGCAATACCAAGTATTAAAGGAATTATAACAGAATGTACTAAAAAGCGTGTAATCGTACTATTTGGTGCCAATAGCAAAAGTAACCAAAAAGGTATAACTCCCCAATTAGAAAAAAGAAATATGTTTTCTAAAGTTAGATATTCTTCAATGTTATTTATCATTTAAAATAATATAGTATATTAGAATGATGAATCCCACATCTAATAAAAAAGATTTTGATGACCTTAGCACAACTTTAAAGGACCTAGCTTTTTCATACATTGAGAAATATAGCCCGTCAAAACAACAGCTCAAAGTATACTTAATGAAAAAAATTTTGATAAAATTTAAAAGCACAAAGTCAAAAAAAGAAATCTCAGATTTAATAGACAAAGTTCTCGTTAACCTGGAACAAAATAAATTTTTAAATGACGAATTATATTCAGATTCAAAATCAAGATCGTTATTGAGAAGAGGTTATTCATTAAATAAAATTAATCAATCTCTTAGAATGAAGGGAATAGATCAAAAATTTATTAAACAAAGTATAGAAAAAATTAAAAATAAAGAAATAGAGCCTGATTTTGTCTCAGCGCTTAAGCTTTGTAAACGAAGGCGAATTGGAGCGATAAGACCAAATGCTAACAGAGAGCTTTTTTATAAAAAAGATATGGGAGTTCTTGCTAGAGCTGGATTTGATTACGATTTATCAAAAAGAGTTCTAAATTTAGATCAAGAAGAATTTCAAAAATTAATTAAAATTATCTGATTTTTTTTCGTCTTCAACTAACTGATCAATTTTTCTTTTTAAAGCATTTCTCACTAACACAAAAACAATTAAACCAAAAATTGCTACAGATATTATTATAATTAAAATTGTTTTAATCATTCAAATTTTTTGATCTCAACATTAACAAACTCGGATTTTTATAATCTTCTTTTCCATATAAAAAAGGTTTGTTGTCCAGAGTAGTTATAATTGCTCCTGCATTTTCTGCAACAGCATGTCCAGCGGCATAATCCCATTCATGCGCTCGTTCTTTTACCGCATAAATATCAAAAGTACCATCTGCAATAAGACAAAATTTATATGAACTTGCAACTTTTGTGATATTTGAAACTTTGTACTCTCTCAATTTATTCATTATTGTTTCAGATGGTTTACTAGTGCTAGAAACAGCAATTATATTGTCTCTTTTAGTTTTTTTTTTACAATTAATTATTTCTTTAGTTTTGTTGTTTATAACAAAGCTTTTGCTTGCTCCATAAGAGTAAAATAATTGATTTTTTTTTGGAACGCCAACTAAACCTATAACAGGTTTTTTATTAATCACTAACGCAGCATTTAAAGTGTATTCATCTTTTCCAGAAATATATTCTTTTGTACCATCAATTGGGTCAATTAACCAAAAAACAGTGTTTTTATTTTTTTCTTTTATATTAACAGTTTCCTCTGAAATAATAGGAATGTCCGGTGTTAGTTGCATGATTTTTTTACTTATTATCTCATTAACTTTTAAATCTCCATTACTAACTGGTGATCCATCTTCTTTGATTTCAATCTTTAATCCTTTTTTATACAAATCTATCGACTCTTGGCCAGCTTCTTCAAAAATAGGAATTAGTTCTTCAGCAATCTTTTTATAATCAATTTTCAATTATATTTACCTTTTCTAAAATTATGTGATTTACATCTATAACTTGTTTACCGCTATTCTGGAAATTAACTGTTATTTTATTTTTTATAATCGATTGTATTTGTCCTGTGCCCCATTCTTTATTCCTAGGGTTTATAACGAAATCGCCTGGCTCAAGATCAAATTGCATTATGGAAATTAAATAATATATATAATATATACTTTATATGATCAATTCACTAGGAATAAATAAACCGAAAAAAAAAACAAAAGTGGTTGTAGCTATGTCAGGAGGCGTTGACTCCTCAGTAGTAGCAGGATTAATGAAAGAAGAAGGGTATGACGTCACTGGAATTACTTTAAAATTGTATGATGATGCTAAGTCCTCAAAAGAAGGTAGACAATGTTGTGCAGGACAAGACATTTTGGATGCAAAAAGAGTTTCTGAGCAATTAAATATAAAACATGAAATTTTGTATTATCAACAAAAATTTAAAAAAGAAGTTATAGATAATTTTGTAGATAGTTACTCATCCGGCGAAACACCAATACCTTGTGTTCAATGCAATCAAACAGTAAAATTTAGAGATTTATTTAAATATTCAAAAGATCTAAAAGCAGATGCTTTAATAACAGGTCATTATATCAAAAGAGTTCAAAATAATGGAAAAAGCGCTATGTATAGAGCTAAAGATTTTTCAAGAGATCAAAGCTATTTTTTATTTAGCACAAAACAAGACCAACTTAATTTTTTGAGGTTTCCTTTGGGAGATATTGAAAAAACAGAAACAAGAGATATAGCAAAAAAACTCAATCTTAATGTGGCCGAAAAACCGGATAGCCAAGACATTTGTTTTGTCCCTAACGGCGACTATAGCTCAGTAATAAAAAAATTTAGACCAGAGTCTTTCAATCCTGGAAAGATAATAGATATCAAAGGAAAAGAAATAGGACAACATGACGGGATAATTAATTACACTATTGGACAAAGAAGGGGCATTAAAATCGCTGATAAAGATCCGCTTTATGTAATAAAAATTGACAACAACAATAATACTATAGTTGTTGGCCCAAAGGAGGCCTTAAAAATAAATAAAATAATTTTGAGAGAATTAAATATTTTAGGAAGTAAGAGTGAGTTAGAAAAAGAAATTAAAATTAAAGTTAGATCTACTGGAAAGTTACTCAGAGCCAAAGTAAAAATAAATGCTAGTAAAGCTGAAGTAAATATTTTGGACGGTGAAAGCGGCATTTCACCAGGCCAAGCTTGTGTATTTTATTTAAATGATGAAGCTGGGGATAAAGTTTTAGGCGGGGGATGGATCGATAAGACATTTAATAAAAATTTATCCACTTAATCCACAAGCAAATTTAAGTCAACTAATAAGTGATACAAATTTTTTTTAAATATGATTAAATGAAATTAATTAAGAGGCAACTCTTAACTGGCCAATTAAGGAAAAACCGAGAGGTTCAAGCTTAAAGGGCAGAAAGGTCAACTGAGTAGCGCTAAAATGGTTGATCGGGCTGGTTCGGCGGTAGCGCCTACAACGACGAACCGAAACTACTAAATTTCTGGGCGAAAGCCTAGAAATTTATGTGGTTCTTCTCCAGAAAAAAAACGTTAGTAAGTAAAAAGTAATAACACCAACGAAATAATTCCATTCCAATGCATGTTTAAAATGCGTATTGCCTTTAGTGACGAGTATAGGAAGACTTGCAAAGGCCACAATAACTAAAATTGAAACTAATATCATTTTAATTATAAGAATATTTTTATTCGTAAATTCAGTAATTTTTGATTTAATATTAAACAAATAATAAACTAGCATACCTTGAGCAATCAATTCAAATATAATAAATAAAAGTAATACGACTCTTCTAAATAACTTATAAAGTTGAATATCAAATTTAATCCCTAAAAAAATTGAATGAATGATTAAAAATATAGCTGACAATATCCCAAATAAACGAAATTTATATTTAAAATTCTCTGTATTTTTTATTTTACAAATTAAATTATTGTTATTATTCCAATAGTAAAACAAAAGTATTCCAGTAATAATCATTGAAGGTTTAAAAATTAAATATTGAGGAAAAGTTCTCGAAGCCCTGCTTATTGAGAGACTTCCATCTAAATAAGGAATTGAAAATCCCGATCTACCTATTTGATCAACAGTAAAAATAGTTCCATCTAACAGACTAGGATTGACAGATATAAAAAGACAAAGATTTATAGCTAGCAACGGTAGGAAAAAAATCCATAAACTTAGTTTACGGATTTGTTTTATTTCTTTCATTTATATTATTTTATTTACGTTTATTTCTTTTTCTTGCTCTTCTTTTTTTTGACCCTATTTTTCGTCTACCTCTATGTTTTTTTGGGTAACCCATATTTTTGCCTCCTTTTTTATATCTTAATTAAATAAACTTATATAAAGTTCACTTATACTCTTTTTATGAAAAAGTCTATAAACACATTTTTAAAACATCCCACTAAAGATAATGATAATAGATCTGCAAATCCACCTGTAACAAGAGCTTCAACAATACTTTTTAATACAATGCAAGAGATGATTTCTCATGAAAAAAAAATTAAATTACACAAAAATATTACCCACTATTCTTACGGTCGATACGGCAGCACAACAACAATAGAACTGGAAAACATTATAAAAAAACTTGAGGCGGCTTATCACGTTTTTTTAACAGGCACAGGATTTGGAGGAATATCCTTAGCTTTAATGAGTTTGTGTAGGCCAGGAGATGAAATAATTGTTTCAGACAATGTATACGGACCTACGAAGGAAATTACAGAAGATCTATTAAAACAATTTAATATTATCGCGAAGTTTTATAACCCAGAGAAATTTGAGGATTTACGAAATAAAATTTCAAAAAAAACTAAAATGATATTTGTAGAAAATCCGGGAAGTAATACTTTTGAATTCCAAGATTTAACTAAAATTGTCAAAATTGCAAAAAAGAAAAATATTGTTACTATGCTTGATAATACTTGGGGTACACCGCTATATTTAAAACCTCTTAAAATTGGATTCGATATATCATTTTCATCCGCAACAAAATATTTTTCTGGTCACTCAGATGCAATGGGTGGAACTTTAGCGGTAAACAAAAAAGTTTATAAAAAAATTATGTTTTTTTATAAATTATCCGGATATAGAATGTCAGCTGACGAAGCTTATTTAATTATAAGAGGTCTTAGAACTTTAGATGTAAGGCTAAAACAACATTATGAGAATGCTATAAAAGTTATAAATTATTTAAAAAAACATAGAAAAGTAAAAGAGATTTTATTTCCTTACAAACCAAAATCTAAAAATTACAAACTTTGGAAAAAATATTATTCTGGTGCAACAAGCCTATTTTCCATAGTTATTAAAAGTAGAAAAAAATCTTCAGTAATAAAATTTGTAAATTCACTTGAATTATTTGGAATTGGTTATAGTTGGGGTGGATTTGAAAGTTTGGCGATTTTACAAGATTTAAAAAAAAAAACTGAATACATAAAAGGGCGACATTTCTATCGTTTTGGTAAAGACGAACATATTGTACGATTGCATATTGGTTTAGAAGAACCAAAAGAATTAATTGCTGATCTAAATAAAGCTCTAAAATTTGTAAAATAAATGCCAGAAAAATTTATTAATAACAGATTAACTCTAATTGTTCTAATCTCAGCTTGCGTAGTGATAATGATTTCTATGGGTCTCAGACAGACCTTTGGACTTTTCTTTCAAGCTTTTGAAGAAGGATTAGGATGTACGCGTACAGAGTTTGGTCTAGCAATTGGTATTCAAATGATTTTTTGGGGAATGTTTTCTCCTTTGTTTGGATTAGTTGCAGATAGGTTTGGAGGAAATAAAGCAGTTTTTATTGGTTTTCTAATTTTTGGAGCAGGTATATTTATGCTTTATTCTGGGCCAAACACAGGTATTTATTTTCAAATTAGTCTTGGAGTTTTAATTGGAATTGCTTTAGGAGCTACTGCAATAAGTGTACCTGTCTCAGAAGTTAGCAAACATTTTCCGAATGAGAAAAGAACAATAGCCTCAGGTCTTGTTACTGCAGCAGCATCAGTTGGATATTTTATTGCACCTCTTTTTACAAAATATTCCTTAGGGGAATTCGGCTGGGAAGAAACTTTAAAATATTTCTTATATTTTATTTTATTTGGCTCAATAGTTTCATTATTCATATTTGCCCCAAAAAAGTTAATTGATCAAAATCAATCAGTTATAAAAAATCAAACTTTTTTTGAAGCACTAAAAGAAGCTTTCTCTCATAGAGGATATCTTTTACTTAATGCAGGTTTTTTTGTTTGTGGTTTTCAAATAACATTGATCGCTACGCATATACCTGGATATATGCAAGAAAGAGGTATGGGAGGTTGGTCTGCAACGATTATTTTAGCACTAATTGGATTATTTAATATTATCGGAACTTTGGGGATGGGATATTTAGGAACTAAATATAGAAAAAAAAGCTTACTTTGTATTCTCTATGCCTTGAGAGCGGTATCGATAGCAATTTTTATTTTTTCACCTCCATCAAACATAATGTCTATAGTTTTCGGAATTTCTTTTGGACTATTATGGCTATCTACTGTTCCCCCAACAAATGGCATTGTGGCGCAAATATTTGGAACAAAATATTTAAGTTCCCTTTTTGGTATTGTTTTTTTGAGTCACCAAGTTGGAGCTTTCATAGGAGCGTATCTAGGGGGATATTTTTATGATCAATTTGGTTCTTATGATTATGCTTTTTACATGGCCATTGCCTTATCGATATTCGCAACAATCGTTCATTACCCTATAAATGAAAGACCTATTCAAAGATCAGAAGCAACAATTTAAGGTTGTATTTTGAGTCTAAACTGGAATCAAAGGTGAATCAAAACGAGAACATCGCACCTTTTTTTGTATACTTAGTGTGGATAAATCATTATTCTATTTCCTAAGTTTAATCAGTTTTAATAATGTTAATTAACCAAGGAGATATATGTTTTCACAAGAACTAAATAAAAAATTAGACCAGTACCATTTATTAAACCATCCATTCTATAAGTCATGGAACGAAGGGAAATTGACGAGAGAAATAATTAAAGATTACGCAGAACAATATTACCAACATGTAAAAGCATTTCCAAGATACATAAGTGCTACACATTCAATTTGTGAAGACATTGAAAAAAGAAAAATTCTTTTAGAAAATCTTCAAGACGAGGAAAATCCAAACGCGGACCATCCGAAGCTATGGAAAAATTTCGCATTGGCGATGGGTGCTGACAAAGATAAGATCGAAGATGTAAAGAGAGAATGGTTTACTAACGATATGATTGAAAACTTTTTTCATCAAGCAAGAAAATCATACGCTGAAGGTTTAGCTTCTTTATATACTTATGAAAGACAAATACCTGAAATTGCTGAAACAAAAATAAGAGGACTTAAAAACTTTTATGGAGTTACATCAAAAGAAGGCTTAGAGTTTTTTGAAGCACATAAAGCTGCTGACGTAATTCACAGAAAAGAATGTGAAAAACTTTTAGACGCTTTGACAGAAGAAGAAAAATCTAAAGCAGAAAAAGCTTCAATGTTGACTGCAAGATATCTTTGGAACTTCTTAAGCGGGATGTCTACAAAACATAAAATACAAGCTGCAGCTTAAAACAGATTAATAGTCAAATCCATCGTACGCTAGTATTATGAGAATTGTTAAACTATTTGTTATTTATTTAATTGTAATAATTTATAGTTTAGAAATTCTTACATTCCTATTTATTCCTAGTGAACAAAAAAACATGGTAGATGTCAAAAACACTAGAATAAAATTAGCGATAGAAAAAAAAATAAACTTTGATGTGAGATCACAAGAACAAGTTTATGTTGATTTAAAAAGCAAAAATGAAAGTATTAAACCTGGATTTCTATATGCAAAACATTTTAGTAATTTAAAGATTTTTAAAGAAGCAAAAAAAAATAATGAAATCATTCCCTTTAGAGGTCCAATAAATAGTTTAACAGTATCCTGTGCCGAAAATCTTCAATATAAATTGGTAAAAAACGATAAATATGGTTTCAAAAATAATAATATTATTTACGAAAAAAAAATACAAAACTTTTTATTAGGAGACTCTTATGCTGAAGGTTTATGTGAGAATAACAAAAATGATATTGCAGGACATTTAAATGAAAAAAAAATTTACACTATTAACTTCGGTGTAACTGGCACCGGTCCTTTAATTTCTTTAGCAATTTTAAGAGAATTTGGAAATTACTTTAAGCCTAAAAATGTAATATATCTATATTTTGAAGGAAATGATTTAGATGAACTTAATTATGAAAAAGAAGATGCCATTTTAATTAAATATTTAAATGATAATTTTAATCAAGATTATTTGAATAAATACGATGACATCAAATCTTTTTTAGTTAAAGCTGAGCAAGAAACAGAGAAAATAATTTATGCAAAATCAAAAAATTCTTTTTCACCAAATAAAAAAAACAAATTTGATATTTCGAAGGCACATTTAAAAGATATTTTAGAAATTAACAATCTAAGAAATATATTCAAATATAAAATTCTTAAAAAACAGGAAGAGTTTTATGATTTAAACCTTTTATATAAAACTGTTGAAAAAATGAATGATGATACAAAAAAATGGAATGGTAATTATATTTTTGTATATGTGCCTACCTGGTCAAGATATTTTACAAAATTTACTAAATATGATGCAAAAATAGACTTAAAAAAGGAAATTATTAATAATCTTAATTCGAAAAATATAAAAGTTTTAGATTTGACAGATTACTTTAATAAAATAGATAATATTGAGCAATATTATCCTTTGGGCTTTCTGGGCCATTATAATTCGAGGGGCTATAAGAAAATAGCTGAAATCATTGAGAAAAGTTTAGACTAGATTTAAGAAATTATATTGTTAATGTGATATTTTCAAAATTTAAAACTCTTAGAAACTATGAAAAACAACAATTATAAATGGGATAACAAAAAACCAACAGCTCAAATGCTGGGAAGGTGGCAGCCATGGCATGCTGGACACCAAAAGTTATTCGAAGAGATATTAAAAAAAACTGGTCAGGTAAATATCATGGTTAGGGATGTTCAAGGTGTGGATGATAATCCTTTTAACTTTGAAACAGTAAAAAAAAATATTTTAGAAGCATTAAAAGATTATGAGGGAAGAATAAAAGTTACTTTAGTACCTAATATAACTAACATTTGTTATGGACGGGGAGTGGGCTATAAAATAGAAGAAATAGTTCTCGACGAAAAGACGCAGCAAATTTCTGCAACTAAAATTAGAGAACAAATGAGGAAGGATGGAAAGCTCAAATAATTGCGAAGTTCTCACTTGACCTGTATACATCAAACTAATAAAATTATTCATGCTAACAATTAATCCTTTTGCGGAACTATCAACAATTATACCTTCCTTTGTTTTGCAATCATTTGTGATTGCGATGGTATTGTTGATTATCATTGGCACAGGTTTGGATATGCTACACAAAAAAAATGTAGTTTATTTTTTTAGAAACGCGGTAAAAGCAAAAAAATCTGCAAAAAAAGAGTTAAGTGCAGGAAAAAAAACAGCTGTAATTTTAAAAACAGTAGCTAGCGATATCGCAACGACATCCGAACTTGGATTTGGAAAGAGAAGATTGGCTCATGTTTTAGGTATGTACGGAACAATCTTTTTTTGGATAGCATCCGTAATTTTAATATTTAAATATACTGATGGCGCAACTGCTCCAATTTATATTCCAATTATTTGGCATGTTGGGGCGATAATGACTTGTATTGGAGGATATTGGTTTTGGTTTTTTTTAAGAGTAGATGTATCTGCTGAGGCACATCCTTGGTATAGAATTATTACCGCTGATTTATTTGTTTTAGCTTTACTTGCTTGCGCTACTTTCGGATTAGCTTGGTCATTTTTTCAGTCAGCAGAGATGATTGGTTTGAGTTACTTATTTTTAATTTTATTTGTTCTTGCAAATCTTGCATTATTCGGGGGAGTTTATTGGTCAAAATTTGCACATATGTTCTATAAACCTGGTGCTGCAATACAAAAAAATTTAGCTGAAGCTGATGGCTCTAGAGACAATTTGCCTCCTCCTGCTGATGCTCCAGAACAGTTTGGCCTTGGTATTAAAAGAGAGCAACCAAAACATTATTAACATTATGATTAATAAAACTAGTATATTATTAAAAGCTAATATAGTAATTAGAGAGAATTAATTATGTCTACTTTTGTATATATGACGAGATGTGATGGATGCGGGCACTGCGTAGATATTTGTCCTTCGGATATTATGCACATTGATGAAACTATAAGAAGAGCAAAAAATATTGAACCAAATTTTTGTTGGGAATGCTATTCGTGTGTAAAAGCGTGTCCTAATCATGCCATTGATGTAAGAGGATATGCGGATTTTGCACCTATGGGCCACAGCGTAAGAGTAAGAAGAGAAGAAGAAAAGGGAACTATATCTTGGAAAATAAAATTTAGAAATGGAACAGAAAAAGATTTTGTTTCTCCCATTACAACTAAACCATGGGGAAAATTTATTCCAAAATTAGCTGATGGAGATAAACCTCGTCAAGGCGAAATGAACTCTCAAGTTCTATATTCTGAACCGGAAGGGTTAGATACCAAAAAAGATTTACCTACTATAAGCAAAGACTCTTTTAAAAAAGGGGTTTATTACTAATGCCAAAAAGTAAAACTGTTCATGAAAGTTGTGATGTTCTTGTTGTAGGCGGAGGTATGGCTGGAACAGGAGCAACATTTGAAGCCAGACACTGGGGAAGAGATTTAAGAATTATCTGTGTAGAAAAAGCCAATATAGACAGAAGTGGTGCAGTAGCTCAAGGTTTGTACGCCATAAACTGTTATATGGGAATGAGATGGAACGAAAATCAACCAGAGGACCATGTAAGATACGCAAGAAATGATCTTATGGGACTTGTAAGAGAAGACTTAGGCTATGATATGGCTCGTCATGTAGACTCTACAGTTCACATGTTTGATGAATGGGGTCTTCCAATGATGAAAGACAAAAAAACTGGCAGATACCAAAGAGAAGGCAAATGGCAAATTATGATTCATGGTGAAAGCTATAAACCTATTGTAGCCGAGGCCGCAAAAAAATCTGCAGATAAAATTTATAATAGAATTATGGTTACACACTTACTGATGGATGAAAAAAATGAGAATAGAGTAGGTGGAGCTGTAGGGTTTAATATGAGAACTGGTGACTACCACGTGTTTAAAGCTAAAACTGTAATAGTAGCCGCTGGTGGAGCTTCACATATATTTAAACCTAGAGCAGTTGGAGAAGGAATGGGTAGAACTTGGTACGCTCCTTGGAGTAATGGATCTGCATATGCATTACCAATCGCAGCTGGAGCCAAAATGACTCAAATGGAGAATAGAATTGTATTATGTAGATTTAAAGATGGATATGGTCCTGTAGGTGCTTACTTTTTACATTTAAAAACTTATACGCAAAATGCAAATGGCGAAAATTATGAGAAAAAATGGTACGATAAGACAAAAGAATTAGTTGGGGAATATATAGATCATCATCCAACTCCAACTTGTTTGAGAAATCATGCATTTATTCAAGAAGTGATGGCCGGTGGTGGACCAATTCACATGGTGACAAAAGAAGCTTTCCAAGATCCGCATTTGGAAACAGTTGGATGGGAAAATTTTTTAGGTATGACTGTTGGTCAAGCTGTCGTATGGGCTTCACAAAACATTGATCCTAAATATACTAATCCTGAACTAACGACATCTGAACCATATGTCATGGGTTCTCATGCTACTTGCTCTGGTGCTTGGGTTAGCGGTCCAGAAGATATAGCTCCGCCTGAATATTTTTGGGGTTATAATAGGATGACCACAGTTGAAGGTTTGTTTGGAGCAGGTGATACTGTTGGAGGAAGCGCCCATAAATTTTCATCCGGTTCTTTCACAGAAGGAAGATTAGCAGCTAAAGCAGCGGTTAAATATATAGAGGATAAAAAAGCAGAAGATATTAATGTGAGTGATAAGCAATGTGATAATTTGAGAGATATCATTTATAAACCTTTAGACAATTACACTATTGGTAGAAACGAGATTACAGGCGGAACAGTTTCACCGAGTTACATTTCTCCTATTCAAGGATTGCAAAGACTTCAAAAAATAATGGATGAGTATGTAGGCGGGATTACTGCTAATTATATGACTAATGATAATTTATTAAAAAAAGGTTTAGAATTATTAGATTGGTTACAAGAAGATTTAGAAAATGTAGGTGCTGAAGATTATCACCAATTAATGAGAGCATGGGAATTAAAACATAGAACTTTAACTTCACAGTGCGTGACAGAGCATACTCTTTTTAGAGAAGAAACTCGTTGGCCTGGTTATTATTATAGAGGTGACAAGTTAAAATTAGATGATGAAAATTGGCATTGCCTAACTGTTTCAAGAAGAGACCCTAAAACTGGCAAGTTTACATTAGAAAAAATGCCTGTTTATCACATAGTTGGTGACGAAAAGAAAAAGAAAGCCTCTTAATCAATAAAAATGAACTTGTTAGAGAAAAGTGATGACGAGATCATTAAAATTGCTAATCCTATTTGGTTAAATTTAGTTAAATCATCGAATATAAAAGATTATGGAGGTTTTACCAAAGATTTTTCATCTCAGATGTTGTATGGAGCTAATGAAGTAGAATTAGGAAAACAATGGGCAAGCAATAAACTACTTACAAGTCTTTCAGAACAACAAGAAGTTTTAGGTTGTATAAGAAGGGATAATTTTATTACAGTTTTATACAAGCAAAAAAGTGATACAGTTAAAGGGGATTTTCTAGGTAGATTAGTTTTAGGTGTCGAAGGCGACTTAGTGAAAGTATTCGGAGCCACAATTTATTAATATTGACAAGGTCAGTTTTCAAGCATACTTAGACGTATGCTGGAAATTTATCTTCCAATCGCACAGGTCAATATAGACATCTTTTTATTATTATTCTTAAGTTTAGCTGTTGGTGTATTATCAGGTTTATTTGGTGTAGGTGGGGGTTTTTTAATGACACCGTTTTTAATATTTATGGGAATACCCCCAGTTTACGCTGTACCAAATGAAGTTAATAATATTTTAGCAACTTCAGTCTCTGGTTCTTTAACACATTGGTATAAAAATACACTAGATTACAAGATGGGATTAATGATTGTTTCTGGCGGTGTGGTAGGAACAATTTTAGGAATAACAACGTTTACATTTTTTTCTGATATAGGAAAAATAAGCATAATAATTTCTTTATTATATATGTATCTTCTCGCAATGGTTGGAACTTTAATGTTAATCCAAACTTATAGAGAAAAAGTTCTACAAAGAAAAAAAATTTCAATTAAACAAAAACTTCATGAACATAATTGGCTTCAAGGATTACCAATTAGAATGAGATTTCCGAAATCAAAATTGTATGAGAGCGCTTTAACACCAATTTTATTAGGTTTAGTAGTTGGCTTCGTAGCAGCAATGATGGGTATTGGTGGTGCATTTTTAATGGTTCCAGCTATGATTTATATTGTTGGAATGCCAATTAAATTGATACCTGGAACTTCATTATTTGTTACCATTTTTATAAGTGCAATAGTAACAATATTACATGCATTCAATTATGGATCTATCGATCTGTTTTTAGTTATACCACTCATACTCGGTTCTATAGTTGGTGTTCAACTAGGTCAAAAGCTTGGCCAGTTTTTAGATAGTACAGAGTTAAAATCTTTATTTGCAATGCTTCTGATTTCAGTAGCTATTGCAATCGGTTACGACTCTTTCTTTAGAGATAAATCCAATTTTAATGGAGAAAAAATTATTAAAACAGATTTAAACGCTTTAGCAGAATTTACTGTAAACTTTGCAAGTGAAGCACCTTTTTTATATGGAACACTTGCAATTTTATTAGCCGTAGCTCTTGGGGCACTAATAGCATTTATGAGAAAAATTTTAAGTCCAATCATTAGGAAAATGCTAAGTGATTTTAGAAAAAAAGAAGTTAAAAAAGAAGAAGAAGTTAAATTTCCAGAAAAATAAAATAATATTATTATTCTAAGCGCTTCTGTATAGCTTAGTCATTACAAACTCCCTATGACCTAAAGCCTCAGCACAAGTTAATCGTCCGTTAGCAACTCTTAGCATAGTTTTTATAAGTTCGTCACCTGCTTGAGATAAGTTCATTTCTCTTGATAAAATTTTCGAAACATCGCAGTCCACGTGCTCTTTCATAAGTTTTGCTGTTAAAGGATTAGCTGTTAATTTTACTACCGGCTCAATAGGATTCCCTATAATGTTACCTTGTCCTGTAGGGAACAAGTGTATATTAAATCCTCCTGCAGCTTGTAATGTTACGCACTCTGCTGCAGCCGATGAAGTATCCATGAAATATAATCCTTTACCTTTTTTAGGTTCTTCTGCCGGCTCTAATACATCTATAAATTTTAAATTTCCAATTTTTTGAAAATTTCCAAACGCTTTTTCCTCTATAGTTGTTAAACCCCCAGCAATATTTCCTGCTGTTGGTTGACTTTCAGAAAGATCATTAGTTGCCTCTTTTAAAATAAAATCGTTGTAAGCGCTCCAAGTTTTCATAAATTTTTCTTTAGCTTCTGGAGTTGCTCCTCTAGCTGCACAAACTTTTTCAGCACCAGTTAATTCTGAAGTCTCTCCGAAGCATAGATGAACTCCAAAAGGCTCTAATTTTTCCATCAAATTTCCTACTGTTGGGTTTGATGCTAAGCCAGATGTTGTATCAGACTCTCCGCATTTAACTGAAATCCATAAATCACTTAAAGGACATTCTTCCCTTTGTTTCTCCGAAGCCCATTGAGAAAATTCTTGTGCTTTTTTTGAGGCCTTCATTATTGTACCTATGTCTCCGGTTCTCTCTATATGAAACCCTTCCACAGGCTTTCCTGTTTTTGCTATCTCATCTACAATTCTTTTGGTCCATTTAGGTTCAATTCCTATTACAACTACTGCTGCAACATTTGGATTTTTTCCAGTCCCAATCATTGTTCTAAAATGTAATTCTAAATCTGCTCCAAACTGTAATCTTCCATATGAGTGAGGTAAGGCTATTGTACCTTTAATATTATTAGCCACAGCTTCAGCACATGCGTTTGAAATATCGTCGACTGGAAGAATAATTACATGGTTTCTTGTTCCTGCTCTACCATTCTCTCTTTTATAACCTAAAAAACTCTTTGGGATTTCCATCTGATTACCATTTTTTTGTTTTTACATTATGAACATGCACGTGTTCACCTTTTTTTATAGGCTTTACTACCTTGCCTATATCGTGACCATATTTAAGTATGGTATCGCCTTCTTTTAAATCCTGTAGAGCAATTTTATGACCTAAAGGAACTTCATTCATCGAGCTAACTTTAACAGTTTTATCATTTTCCATGATCCAGGCACTACAATCTTGGCCTTTTTTTGTGGTTTCAATTACTACTACACCAACATTATCTTTTTCATCGTGTATAATTAAATCAGGCTGTGACATAAAATATTTAATGGATATAGACTAAATTTTGATATATTGGAAGAAAGATTAATTATATATTTAAGAGGATTTTTATGGCTAAAATGACCACAGAAGAAGCTTTTGTAAAAGTTTTACAAATGCACGGTATAGAACATGCATTTGGAATTATAGGCTCAGCGTTTATGCCTATTTCTCATATTTTTCCAGATGCCGGAATAACTTTCTGGGATGTTGCGCATGAAACTAATGGCGGTCTAATAGCTGATGGGTACACTCGAGCAACTGGAAAAATGTCAATGGTTGTCGCTCAAAATGGACCAGGAATTACTGGATTAGTAACACCAATTAAAACTGCATACTGGAATCATACACCATTACTTTTAGTAACACCTCAAGCAGCTAATAAAACTATGGGACAAGGCGGTTTTCAAGAAGTAGAACAAATGAATTTATTTAAAGATATGGTTTGTTATCAAGAAGAAGTTAGAGATCCTTCAAGAATTGCAGAGGTTTTAAATAGAGTAATTGAAAAAGCTATTAGAGGATCAGCCCCCGCTCAAATAAATGTTCCTAGAGATTATTGGACGCAAGTTATTGATATAGACTTGCCTCCGATCGTTAGATTAGAAAGACAAGCTGGTGGAGCTGAGGCAATAAACAAAGCAGCAAAATTATTATCTGATGCTAAATTTCCTGTAATATTATCTGGAGCAGGAGTTGTTATAGGAGGTGCTATTCAAGATTGTGTAAAGTTAGCAGAAAAATTAGACTCACCTGTCTGCTCTGGCTATCAACATAACGATAGTTTCCCTGGAAGCCACCCTTTGGCAGTAGGACCACTTGGATATAATGGCTCAAAAGCTGCAATGGAATTAATAGCTAAGGCTGATGTTGTTTTAGCTTTAGGAACAAGGTTGAATCCGTTTTCTACACTACCAGGATATGGAATAGATTACTGGCCTAAAAATGCAAAAATAATTCAAGTTGATATGAATTCAGATCGAATTGGATTAACCAAAAAAGTCACTGTTGGAATTTGCGGAGACGCTAAATTAGTAGCACAACAATTATTAAATAAATTATCCAAAAACGCAGGAGATACTGATAGACAGAAAAGAAAAGACTTAATTCATCAAACAAAATCTGCATGGCTTCAAAAACTATCGAGCCTAGATCATGAGGACGATGATCCAGGTACGGTATGGAATAAAGAGGCTAGGGCTAGAGATAAAAATAGAATGTCGCCCCGTCAAGCTTGGAGAGCCATACAAGCGGGAATGCCAGAAGACGTAATTATATCAAGCGATATTGGAAATAACTGTGCTATTGGAAACGCCTACCCAACTTTTGAAAAAGGAAGAAAATATTTAGCCCCAGGTTTATTTGGGCCATGTGGTTATGGTTTTCCTTCTATTCTTGGAGCAAAAATTGGTTGTCCAGATGTTCCAGTAATTGGTTTTGCAGGAGACGGAGCATTCGGTATCAGTATGAATGAAATGAGCTCTTGTGCCAGAGAGGAATGGCCTGCAATTACAATGGTAATTTTTAGAAATTATCAATGGGGAGCAGAGAAAAGAAATACAACTTTATGGTTTGATAATAACTTTATTGGAACTGAGCTTGACCCAGAATTAAGCTTTGCCAAAGTTGCAAACGCTTGTGGTTTAAAAGGTGTAACAGTAAAAACAATGGAAGAAACAACAAAAGCAATTAAACAATCTTGTGAAGATCAAAAAAAAGGAATAACAACATTTATTGAAGTTATACTTAACCAAGAATTAGGCGAGCCTTTTAGAAGAGATGCTATGAAAAAACCAGTAAGAGTTGCTGGTATAAAAAAAGAGGACATGAGACCGCAAAAAAGTATTGATTAAATACTTTTAATTTAATGAGAATTATAATTATAAATTTAATTATTTTTTCATTAATAATACTTTTCGCAGAAATCATAATTAGAACACTTAAATTATCTCAGCTTCAAGGTGTAGATAGAAATCTCTTGAATTTAGAGAGCGAAACAGTTCTAAACCAACGTAATACTGAAGCAGTGATTTTTGGAATTACGGCTTACACTGATAAATATGGATTTAGGATACCATCAAAAGATTTTAAATATAAATATAGCTCATCAATATTAGTTTTAGGTGATAGTGTTAGCTTTGGTGTTGGAGTTGATGAAAGAAAAACATTCGTCGGAATTCTAAGAAATAAAATAAATTTAAATATTTACAATGCTTCTGTAGCAGGACACAATATTATTGATTATTCTACATTAATTAAAGATTACAACCAAACTTTTAAGGATATATCAAAAGTTATTGTGTTTATTTGTTTAAACGATGTTCATTTTGCTAAAGGAGTAATTAAAAATATTGAGTTACGAGAAAAGCATAATTCAGAAACATTTTACATAAGAATACTTAAGAAAATTAATATTTTTTTAAGAAATAAATCAGCATTATTCGTTTTACTAAAATCGAAATTTACAAAGGCCGAAGAAAGACATTTTGATCTTCTTACAGATTACTACAACGATCAAAATATTTTAAAAAAATATAAGAATACTATCTTAGAAATACACAACTTTTCAAAATTAAAGAAAATTAAAGTAGACTATGTGATGTTACCCTACTCTTATCAATTAAAAAAAAATTGCAATAAGAAATTTCTAGACCCCCAAAAAAAAATTAATGAAATTTTTACTTCTTTAAAAATTAATCTTTTCGATTTGACTAATGAATTTTGTCAAGAAAAGGAAAAAAAACTTTTTTTAAATTACGATCCTGTTCACCTATCAAAGAGTGGTCATCAGTTTGTTTCTAATCTTTTAATTAAAAAATTAAATGATAATTAATTTAATCTTAAAACACTTGCAGGATCTAATTTTACATTAAACCAATTTAGCCTAATATCTAAATGTGGACCTGTTGATCTACCAGTTTTTCCAACGGTACCAATCTTTTGACCCTGTTTAATTTTTTGTCCAACTTTTACATCTACATCTTTTAAGTGCATATATAATGTGCTAACCCCATGTCCGTGATCAAAGATGATTGTGCCTCCAGTAAAATATAGATCATCTTCTGCGAGAGTAACTATACCGTCTAACATAGCTTTAATTGGGGTACCCTCTGGTGAGGCAAAATCCAATCCGTAATGAGGTCTTCTAGGTTTGCCATTAAGTATTCTTTGACTTCCATAAACTCCGGTAACAATTGAATTTTTTAGTGGAGCTTTAAACTTATTTTTGAAGAATGTTAAGTCACTATTTATAGATCTAGCTTTACCAATCAAAACATTGTCAGCTTTAATTCTATCATAAACTTCTTTGGGGGGTGTAACTTGTTTAGGAGGCAAACCATCAATTCTTTGAATGAGATATTTTTTTTTAAATATCTTTTTTTCTATAATTTCTGTTTTTCCATTATTTATTACTTTAATTATTACATTATTTTTTCTGTCTCTATCTATTCCAAAAGCAAAGTACCCATCTTTTGTTACTCTGACTTTTTTTTTATCGATATAAACTTCTGAATTTTGATTAGTTTTTCCTAGAATAAACGAACCTTGTTTAAAACTTCCTTGAAATTCAGTTGCGTAAGAATTTATAGGTAGTAAAAAAAAGACGAATAGTAATCTTATTATCTTGCTGTCCATCCACCATCTACCAATAATGAAGTTCCAGTTACCATAGAAGCTGCATCTGAAGCTAAAAAAACTGCCGCTGAAGATATTTCAGATAATTCTGCGTATCTTCCTAAAGGAATATTACCCAAAACTTCTTTTCTAAAATTTTTATTTTTAAAGAATTTTTTTGTCATTGGAGTAACAACAAATGTGGGTGCAATACTATTAACTCTTATATTATATTTGGCCAAATCTATTGCCATCCCTTTTGTTAACCCTTCAATTCCAAATTTTGTCATATTGTAAACACTTCTTATGGGACCTCCTACATGACCCATTTGAGATGACATATTGACTATTGCTCCTCCAATTTTTTTTCTGTTTTTTGTCTCCACCATTTTCAATGCAACTAAATTTGCAACATTAAACGCTGCAATTGTATTTATCTTAACAACCTTTTCCATATCTTGTTTACGAATTTTTAAAAAATGTTCAGGAATATTTGTCCCTGCATTATTTATTAAAACATCAATTTTTTTTTGCTCTTCAACTATTTTTTTAAGCTTCATATAATTTGTTAAATCACATACATAGGTTTTACTTTTTACTTTGTATTTTTTTGCTACTTTCGATACCGAGTCCAAGTCTTTTTGTGTTCTACTAATTAAAATCAAGTTTGAACCCGCTTCAGCTAAAGCTATAGCGCAAGCTCTTCCTAGACCTTTACCTGCTCCAGTTACTAATGAATATTTTCCCTTTAAATTATATTTTTTTAGATACATATTTATAAAATCAATTTTAAATCAGTGTATATTAAATCTATTGCTACAAATAGTATAGCTAATAAACCCAACCATCCAATCCATTTATATTTTTCAATCCATCTAGCTATCAGATTTGCTGCGAATGCCATTAACGCAATAGATAAAGCCAAGCCAAATATCAACAACATAAAATGACCTTTAGCTGCTCCTGCAACACTCAATACATTATCAAGACTCATTGTAACGTCAGCCATAATAATTGTAAAAATCGCTTTACTAAATGAACTGTTATCAACTTTAATATCTTTCTTTTCAATTTGGCCTTTAATTACGTCGACATATAATTTGTAACAAATATAAAGAAGTAAAATACCCCCAATCAATCTAAGGCCGGTGATCATTAATAAATAAGTTGTAATTAATGTGAATAATATTCTTAAGATAACGGCAGCGCTAATTCCCCAAAAAATTATTTTTTTTCTTTTGTCAGGATCAAACTTTGACGCAACCATACCAATAATAATTGCATTATCTCCAGCTAAGACTAGATCGATAAATATTATCTGTATTAAAATTATTAATTCTTCTGTCATTGAGTTTGATTATTTAAAATAAATTCCGCACCTTTTTCTGCAATCATTATTGTTGGAGCATTAGTATTTCCTGAAGTAATATTTGGCATTATTGAAGCATCTATCACTCTTAAATTCTTAAGTCCATGCATATATAATTTATCATTAACAACTGCATTATCATCTTTACCCATTTTACACGTGCCCACGGGATGAAAAATAGTTTGGGTAAACTCGCTACCAGCTTTTACTAATTCTTCATCATCAGTAATATGAACACCAGGTCTATACTCTTCTGGTTCATATTTTTTAAAAGTTTCACTCTCTAACATAATTTTTCTTACAAGTTTTAATCCTTGAGCCGCAACTATTCGATCATCTTGTGTAGATAAGTAATTCATTTTAATCTTGGGATTAACTCTACTGTCATTACTTACTATTGAAATTTCTCCCCTGCTTGAAGGCCTAATATTTGCAACAGTTGGAGTGATACCATCAAAGTCATGAAGTTTTGATGCTCCTAAAATATCTGTGCTAATTGGTTGAACATGAAATTGTAAATTAGGTGTCTCTTTTGATGGGTCACTTTTAGCAAATCCACAAACTTGACTTGCTCCCATTGTCATGGGTCCACTTTGTTTAAATAGATATTCTAAACCAATTAAAAAATTACCAAACAAACTATTTATTTTACCATTTAACGATTTCAAATTTTTTACCTTGTAGACTGGTCTAAACATTAAGTGGTCTTGCAGATTTTTACCAACACCTTTTAATTCATGAATAGTTTGTATACCGTTTTTTTTTAGTTTACTTGAATCTCCGACACCAGACACCTGTAGTATATGAGGTGATCCTATCGAACCTGCTGATAAAATAATTTCTCTTCGGGCTTTAACGGTAACAACTTTATCGCCCTGAAAAAAACTCACACTTTCTGCTTTTTTTCCATCAAAGTTAATTTTTTGAACGTGCGCTTCAGTTATGATTTTTAAATTATTTCTTTTTTTTACAGGATTTAAATATCCTTTTGCAGCACTACATCTTAATTTAAGTAAAGACTTGTTATGATTTGTAGTAAATTGAAAAAAACCTATTCCAGTATTATCTCCAGTATTAAAATCATTAGTTTTTGGAATTCCACATTCTTCAGCTGCATTTTGAAACTCATCTAACATTTTTAGATTAATTTTTTTATTAGAAACCATAATTGGTCCGCTATCGTTATGAAATTCACTTTTACCTAATTCATTATTTTCAGATTTTAAAAAATAAGGCAGAACATCATTCCAACCCCAACCGTTATTTCCCATTTGTCTCCAATTATCATAGTCATTGCTTTGACCTCTTATCCATAAAAGTCCATTGATAGATGAACTACCTCCAAGTGTTTTACCTCTTGGATACCTTATAGATCTGTTATTCATGCTTTCGTCTTTTTCTGTTCTAAAACACCAATCCACTTTTGGATTATGCATGGTTTTGTAGTAGCCAACTGGAATATGTATCCATGGATAATTATCTTTTCCACCAGCTTCTAAAAGTAAAACTTTATTTTCTTTTTTAGCAGAAAGTCTATTGGCCAAAACGCATCCTGCTGAGCCTGCTCCGACTATTATGTAATCAAATTCATCCATAATATTTTACTTATAGGTTAGATAATTTATAATTACCAATAAGTCTAGCACAACCCTGGGTTTTATGACAAATGTTTGACTCTCATAAACCAATCCAACATACTATTAAATAATTAACAAACCTAACGGGGGATAAATGAGAAAACTATTATCAATTGTTTTAGGATTAGCTGTATTTATAGGTATTTCTATAACTTCAGCAAACGCTAAAACACTTAAATGTCAGACCGTTCTTAACACTAAAGCTGATGAAGTGAAAATGTTAAAGGACTTTACTGACACTGTAACAGAACTTACTGATGGTTCATTAAAATTTGAAATTTTACCAGCAGGTGCTGTTGTAGGAGTAAAAGAAACTTTAGACGCAGTTGATAAAGGATTAATCGATTGTGGTTTCGCTTGGACACACTATTGGTCAGGTGATCATCCAGCAGCTATGTTATTTGGTTCGCCAGTAGCAGGTGGTGGAGTAGGTATAGACAATTTAGCATTTTTATCATGGTTTCAGTACGGTGGTGGAAAAGAATTGTACGACCAATTATGGAAAGAAATGGGAAGAGACATAAAAGGATTTATGCTTCAACCAGTCGGACCAGAAGCTTTAGGTTGGTTTCCAAAACCAATTAAAGATATGGCTGACTTTAGAAAATATAAATTCAGAACTCCTCCAGGAATTCCTGGCCAAACATATAAAGATATCGGTATCGCATCTGTAGCAATGGGTGGTGGAGACATTTTACCAGCATTACAAGCAGGTACTATCGATGCAGCAGAGTGGTGTTGTCCTAAACCAGATTTAACATTTGGTTTCCAAAAGGTATTAAAACACTACTATCTACAAGGTTTACACCAAGTAGTAGTAAATGCTGACTTTTATATTACTGGAAAAACTTACAAAAAAATGACTGCTCACGAGAAAAAATCTCTTGAAGTAGCTGCTAACGCTTCATTAGCTAAATCTTTAAGCTACAGAATCTATGAAAATGGAAAAGCTTTAAGAGAACTAACTACTAAGCACGGAGTAATTTTAGAAGACACTCCTACAGACTACTTTAAAGAATATATGGCAGCAGCGAAGAAAACATTGAACAAAAACGCAGCGGAAAATAAATTTTTCGCTAAAGTTTATAAATCAATGAAAGAATTTGCTGATATTGCTGTTCCATTCTGGAGTGGTGCTCAAATGTCAAATGCTAAGCTAGGAATGGCTCACGCAGCGACATTAAAGTAATAAAATAATTAAAGAAGTATTAGAGCGGGCTTTTAAAGTCCGCTCTAATTGTTTAGGATGAACTATGAATGACAAGCCACCAAAAATAGACATCTCAGATGAAATGATTGCTGAAAGGCGCGGCGGTTCAGGTAAAATGCCAGCCGATATGCCAGCATGGATGGCGAACACTATAACTTCAATAGATAAATTCAGCAAACGTGTAGGTAATATAGTTTGTTGGATCCTTGTGCCTTTAATTTTAGCAATGACTTATGAAGTTATAATGAGAAAATTATTTTTAGCTCCAACAATTTGGGCTTACGATATGAGTAGATTTTTATATGGGGCTCTATTTATGTTAGGAGCAGGGTATGCTCTCTCTAAAGGAGTTCACATAAGAGCAGATTTTTTATACAGAAATTTCAAAACTAAAAATCAAGGTCTCGTAGATTTTTGGTTATATATTTTATTTTATTTTCCGGGACTAACAGTCTTTCTTTACATGACTATAGGATATGTCGAAGAATCAATTCGTAGAGGCGAAAGGGGAATGGATACAACTTGGATGCCATTTATGTGGCCTATAAAATCATGTTTATTGATAGGTATAATATTTCTTTTAATTCAAGGCGTATCAGAATTACTTAAAAGCTATTGGGCTGCTAAAAAAGGTGAGTGGCCTGGAGAAGAAAAAAAATGATAGCAGAATTAATTGATCCAGCAGTATTAGGCATTATTTTAGTTGGAGTAATGCTTTTTGCTATCTTCGTTGGATTTCCAATATCTTTTACATTAATTTTTTTAGGTTTTGTATTTGGATATCTAGGATTTGGTAAACTAGTTTTCTATTTGATGACCTTACAATTTTCGATGGTCATGACCGAACAAACTCTGGCCGCCGTACCGCTCTTTGTCTTCATGGGAATTATGATGGAGCAAGCTGGTTTAATGGAAAGGTTGTTCTCATCATTCCAACTTATGTTAGCTAGAGTTAGAGGATCACTTTATTATGCTGTTTTATTTGTTTCTGTGATTTTTGCTGCAGCGACAGGAATAGTTGGAGCTTCAGTAACGATTTTAGGAATTATGGCTGCTAAATCTATGAATAGATCTAGTTATAATGTTCAGCTTGCTGCGGGAACAATTACGGCAGGTGGTACTTTAGGAATTTTAATACCACCAAGCATCATGCTTGTTGTGATGGGACCAATTATGGAAATTCCAGTTATAGACTTATTTGCAGCTGCAATATTACCAGGAATACTTTTAGCTTCGTTGTTTGCTGCATACACAACAATTAGATGTATGTTAAATCCTGAACTAGGTCCACCATTACCTGAAGACATGAGACCTACCAGTATGAAAACTGTTTGGATTGAATTTCTTTTAGGATTAGTTCCTCCAGCAGCATTAGTTTTTGCAGCGCTTGGAAGTATATTATTAGGTTTCGCAACACCAACTGAAGCTGCAGGCTGCGGTGCAATGGGTGCACTTTTATTATCACTTGCTTATAAAAAATTAACTCTCCCTAAATTACAAGAGGCTCTTGTGAAAACTTTAGAAATAACAGCTCTAATAATGGTTCTTGTAGCTGCCTCAAACTTCTTCGGAGCTGTATTTGCTAGATTGGGTACACCTACTTTACTAACTGAGTTTCTACTTGGTCTTGAAATGAATAAGTATTTAATTTTAGCAATGATTATGGCGATGATTTTCTTACTTGGTTGGCCTTTAGAATGGGTTCCAATAGTTATGATTATAATTCCAATTATTTTACCTTTAGTTGAAGCACTTGGCTTTAACTTAACTTGGTTCGCCATACTAGTCGCAGTAAATCTCCAGACCTGTTGGCTCTCACCGCCAGTAGCACTTTCTGCTTATTTTTTAAAAGGCGTTGTGCCTGAATGGGATTTGAAGGATATTTATTACGGAATGATGCAATTTATGGTCTTGCAATTAATTGGATTAGTATTAATAGTACTGTTTCCACAAATTGCTTTGTGGTTACCAACTTTACTTTATGGCAACTAAATATATTAAAAAAGCTTCTAAAACTCCGGAAACGGATGATCACAAAACACAGGCAGCTGTGCAAGATATTCTAAATGATATTGCAAAACGTAAAGAAGTGGCAATTAAAGAACTTAATAAAAAATTTGATAAATACGATGGAGAAGTAATTGTCTCTAAAGAAAAAATTGAAGAAGCAATCAAAAAAGTTGATCAAAAGACAAAAGACGATGTTAAATTTGCTCACGAACGAATTAGAAAATTCGCGGAGCATCAATTGAAAAGCATGAATAACGATTTTGAAGTTGAGCTGTCCAAAGGATTATTCGCTGGACAAAGATTAATTCCAGTTGATACAGCTGGATGTTATATACCAGGAGGTCGATATGCGCATATATCTTCAGCGGTAATGGCGATTACTCCAGCTAAAGTAGCTGGTGTTAAAACTATAATTTGTGCAAGTCCGCCAAAAGATAAAGAGGGTGCAAACCCAGGAATAATTTTTGCTGCCAATCATTGTGGCGCTGATGTAATTATGAATTTAGGTGGCGTAGCTGCAATAGGATCTTTAACACATGGTTGTTTTGATAACCCGCCTGTTGATTTTCTTGTTGGAGCTGGAAACCAATATGTAGCTGAAGCAAAAAGAATAGTTTATGGAAAAGTAGGTATAGATCAATTTGCTGGACCTACTGAAATTGCAATAATTGCAGACAAGACTGCTGACAAAGAAATCGTTGCAGTTGATTTAGTTGGTCAGATGGAACACGGATATAATTCTCCAGCATGGTTATTCACTACAGATAAAGAGTTAGCAGACTTTACGATGAAAAGAGTACCAGAGCTGATTAATGAATTACCTGAACTTGCAAAAGTAAATGCTACTGCTGCTTGGAAAGATTATGGTGAGGTAATATTATGTGACACCAATGAAGAAATGGCAGAAGTGAGTGACAAATATGCTTCTGAGCACTTAGAAGTTCACGCTGAAAACTTAAACTGGTGGTTAAAGAGATTAAGAAATTACGGTTCATTATTTTTAGGCGAAGAGACTACAGTAGCTTACGGAGACAAATGTTCAGGAACGAACCATATATTACCAACAAAAGGTGGTGGAAGATATACTGGCGGACTATTCGTTGGAAAATTTATTAAAACATTAACTTTCCAAAGAATGACAAAAGATGCAACAAAAGTTGTTGGGGCAACTGCAGCAAGACTTGGTAGAGCTGAAGGTATGGAGGCTCATGCACGAACAGCAGATATTAGATTAAGGAAGTACGGTTTCTCTAATTAATGCATGCATTAGTTTACACTGGAACACAAAAAATAGATTACAGAAAAGAAAAAGACCCAACACCAAAACCTGGTGAAAGTATTATAAAAGTTCAGGCTTCAGGTATTTGTGGATCTGATATGCACGCATATCACGGAAATGATGAGAGAAGAATTCCACCTTTGATATTAGGACATGAGATAAGCGGGATTAGTCTTGATGGAAAATTTAAAAATAAAAGCGTTGTAGTTAATCCATTAATTAGTTGTGAAAATTGTGATTACTGTCAAAATGAAAGTGAGCACTTGTGTCCGGAAAGAACAATGGTAGGTATGAGCACACCTATAAAAAGGAATGGTGGATTGGCAGAATTAGTATCGGTACCAGAAAAAAATATTTATGAAATTCCTAAAAATCTAAGTATTAAAGAAGCAGCTTTAGCTGAACCAGCAGCAGTAGCTTTACACGCATTCTTATTAGCAGAAAAAAATCTTAAAAAACCTTTATCTGAATGTAAAATTTTAATTCAGGGAGCAGGGGCCATAGGTTTGCTTTGTGGTCTGTTTTTAAATAAAGAAAAAAATTCTAAAAATATAATTATGTCTGATCCTAATAAAAAAAGATTAGATGAATGCGAAAAATACTTAAAAGCAAGCTTCGTTGCACCAGATGATAAATCTATAAAAGAAAATCATTTTGACTTAATATTAGAGTCTGTGGGACTAGAGATTACTAGACATCAAGCGATAAATTCAATAGCACCTGGAGGAACTATAGTTCATATAGGTTTAACCCAACCTTCTGGAACTTTTAATTTTAAAAAACTTACAATCCAAGAAGTAACATTGGTTGGAACTTATTGTTACACAAATAATGATTTCAAAAATAGTTTAGCGATTTTAAAAGACAAAAAATTAGGTGATTTAGGATGGATAGAATATCGAGATCTTAAAAAAGGCTCAGATGCCTTTCAAGAAATACATAATGGTAACTGTATTGCTCCTAAAATCATTCTTATTCCTTAGTTCGTCTTGAGGTTGTAGACAAATTGCATACCTGTAATAAATTTTTAACATAATTAAAATACTTTGAATTCTTTAAGATAACTTTAAGTATGTAATACTTAAATGGGAGGTTTAATGAGAAATTATTTAATATTAATAAGTTTTTTTTGCTTTAGCACACTTTTTGCGGCAGGACATATAACTAAAGCTCAAAAAGAAAAAACAATAGAGTGTTTAGGTCATTACAGTGCAACAGCTGTTTTACCTGCTGATACTATTGAAGTCAAAAATATGGAATTAGCTTTGGCTTCAGTAAAAGTTATAAGAGAATACCTTGCCTCTGAAGGTGTTAAAGAAAATGAGATGAATAAAGGTATGAATGCCTATGTAGATAAAGTTTATGGAAAGCCTTTTGATAAAGCTAAAAATGGTGAGTGTAATAAATTCATATATAAGCAAATTAAAGGGTCAGAAGAAAAAATTGAAAAATTATCTAGAACGATTTACGCAGGTTAAACATGAAAAAAACTATTTTAATATTATCTTTTTTGATATTCACTTCTGCTAATGCAGGTATGAGCGATAAAGATAAATCAAAAGCATTGGATTGTGTTGGGATTTACATGGCTAATTACTTTCTGCCTTCAGGAGAAAAATTTGAATATGGCATGAAAGAAAAATCTATATCAACTGTAAAGGTTTTAAAAACATTTGCGCTTGAAATAGGAATAGCGGAAAAAGAATGGGATGCAGGAGTAAACAAGGCAGTAGATAAGCATTACGGTTCAAAATATAATCAAGTTAAAACTGAGAAGTGCCATTCTTTTGTGGAAGCTTTAGTTCCTAATGGAGCTGAAAGAGTAAAAAAAGTAGTACAAACATTATATTAAGTAATGAGCGGATACGTTATAGCTAACATAGATGTAAAAAATCCTGAAGCTTATAAAGAGTATGTTGGGAAAGTCGTACCTACAGTTCATAAATTTGGAGGAGAATATCTCGTACGTGCTGGTGAATACAAAGTTATTGATGGTGAGTGGAAATATCCTAGAACAGTTGTAATTAAATTTCCAACCTATGAAAAAGCTTTAGAGTGGTATGACTCTGAGGAATACAAACCAGTAAAACCTATTCGATTAGCAAACTCAATAGCTAATGGAATTATAATAAAAGGAGTTTAAATAAAAGGAGAAAAAATGGAAAAGGAAATGTTAGTACATCTTAAATTGAAAGAAGGCAAATTAGAAACCTTCATGGGTTGGATGCAATCAGATGAAGGTATGAGTGTAAGAAAAAGCGTTGCCTACCCTGAAAAAACTGTTGGGGCAATGATACCAGATAAAAGTGGAATGTTATTTAAAGTTAATGTTCATAACGAAGCAGGAATGAAAGAGTTTGTAACTGGAAATAACCCCAGAGCTAAAGCAATTTATACTGAGTGTGTAGAAAGTGCTCAGTTATATGAACTATCTAAAATAAATCTATAAAAAAGGAGAAAAAATGAAAAACTACATGGTAACACACACTTTCAAATCTGCTGAAATGAAAGCTAAATTTACAGAAACAGTAGCTTCAATGAAAATGGAAGATATTGTTAAAAGTATGAAAAGTGACAATGCAGCTTGTCAGATGACTTGGAATACACCTGGCGATACAATGGAAATGTTTTGCTGGTGGAAGGGAAAAGATGAACAAGCAATTATTAATCAACTAGGTCAAATGAACGATTTTTTCACTCCCCATAAATTTGTTGAGTGCACAGATCAGGTCATGGACTATAACGCATAGGATATTTATGATCGATAAATTTGGTAACGCATTTTATTTAATAATTTATTTAGCGCATTTTATTATAGTTGGTAGCTACGCTTACCAGTTAGTATTTGATACTAAAAAATTTCTAAAGGGTAGAGGGGTTGATAAAACTGCTACTTTAATTACGAGATTTGCAGGTTCATTTATGATCGCTACTGTTTTGATGGCAATTTATATTGCTTTTATTAGATCAGGAGGTGTAGAGGCCACTTGGGCGTTCTTCAACTTAGTTTTTATAATGAATGTTTCAATTTTATTTACTAATTTTTATACATTGAAAATTGATAAAACAGGTCTGACTAAAAAAACTAGAAACGATGGAATATATGCTCCACTTGTTCTTGTTATTATCAGCGCTATTCTTTGTTATGGTTTGGCAGATAAAATTTACGTTTAAGGAGATATATGACAAAGTTTATGAATATTGTTAGATGCAAAGTGAAATCATCTAACAGAGAGGAATATTTAAAAAAAATCAACGATATGCCTAAGTTCGAGGGTCAAGTTTCAGCAAAATACGTTGAAACAAAACCAAACGAATTTTTTATGATTGGCGAATGGAATTCTGAAGATGATATTGCTAAAGCAAGACCAAAAATGATTGAATTTTTGGACACACTGAGGCACACTTTAGAAGAACTGTCATCTGAATTAGGAGTTACAGATCCACATTCAGGAACAGTGGTAGTAGAAAAATAACAAAGGGAGGAACACATGGCAAAATTTATAACTCTAGGAGTTTATACCGCTAAGGGACTTGGTGGCTTTGTCAGTAATCCATCTACAGACAGAAAAGCTGCAACATCTGCGCTTGCTGCTGCCGGTGGAGCAAAGGTAACTCGTTATGCCGGGTTAAGAGGAAAATATGACTTTATGGCAGAGATCGAAGGTACTTTCGAACAAGCCGCTGCAGCTGCAATGGTAGCAGTGTCAAGTGGTGCGGTTTCAGATTTTACTATTCTAGAAGATGTTGATCTTAATGGAATAGCAGAAACTGCAAAAAAAATGGCCACTACTTACAAAGAGCCTGGAAAATAATTATTTTCTAAAACTTAAGCATTTCAAGGTGTCGGTGAAATTTAATTGATTTTTAAAATTAATATTAATTTCATCGATACCTTTATTAATCTCTTTTTTTGATAAGTTTAAAAGACAAGACATATATCTATTTTTAATCATCGACAGATACTTTTTCTTAGAAATTCTTACATTAAAATTGAAATTTGACTCTTTTATTCTTTTTAAATTTTTTCTAATAATTTTAAATAATATTTCGTCTTTTTTAAGACTATTGTTTAGTTGTTTTTTCATTTTTTTAAAACAAGGTATTTTATTGTTTTTAGTTTTAAGAGAAAAAATTAACAGCGTTCCTTTGGTATTCAAATTCTTTTTAACCAAATTTAGCAAAGAAATAATATTAGTTTTTGAAAAAAAGTGAATTGTTTGTTTGATAATTATCACATCAAATTTGTCACCTTTTTTGAGATATTTTATAGCGTCTGATTTCTTAAATAATATATTTTTTCGAGTGTTTTTATTTTTTAAAACATCTATTCCAACAGCTTTTGTTTTAAATTTATATTTTTTTGCAGAAAGCTAATTATATTTGCCCTACCACAACCTATATCTAAAATTCTTGTATCTTTGTTTAATTTAACTTTTTTTTTTAAAAATTTATGAAATTGATCGATGTATTTCTTTGATGACAGCCAAGTTTTATTATCCCAGTTTTTTAAAGGTTTCATTAGAGTGCAACGACAGCAGCAGCCATAGAGGCGAGCCTTGCTTGAGTATCATCTGCTCTACTTGTAATAACTACTGGCACTTTACCGCCGACAACTACTCCCGCAGCACAAGCGCCCATAAAAAATATCATCATTTTAACTAATCCATTACCCGCTTCTACATTTGGCACCAGTAGAATATCTGCTTTTCCTGCAACAGCATTTTTTATTCCTTTTATTTGGGCAGCTTTTTCAGACACTGAATTATCAAATGCCATAGGACCAAAAACATCAGCTTTAATACCTTCCTCTTTAGCTCTGTTTGTTAATTCTTTTGCCTCCACAGAACTTGGAACACTTTCTAAAACTTCTTCTGTAGCAGATAATATTGAAACTTTAGGTTTTTCAATACCTATCCTATTTGCAAAATCTATAGAGTTTTTTAGAATATGCATTTTAGTTTCTAACTTCGGTAGCACGTTTAACGCGCCATCGGTAATGATGAATGGCTTATCATTTTTTTCAAGTGTCATATGCCATACATGACTCAATCTTTTTTTACCTATTAGATTTAAATCTCTTTTTAGCACAGCTTTCATTAAAACATCTGTGTGAATATGACCTTTGACTATAATTTTTACTTTTCCCTCGCTAGCTAATTTAGCAGCAATTGGAGCAGTGTTATTTTCATCAGGTTCATGAACAATCTCATATTTTGAAATATCCCAATTAATTTCTTTTGAAATTTTTTCGATTATTGACTTATCTCCAATAAACAATGGTGTTATTAAATTTGCCTCAACGGCTTGTTTTGCTGACTCTATTGCAACTTTTTTAACGGCATTAACTATTACAGCTTTTACAGGACCTTTACCTTTTGCAATTTTTAAAAGATTTTCAGGACAAACTATATTTTTATTTGTTAGCATCAAGGCCTTCCATTTCTTTCAGTATTTTTGAAGGTATAGATATATCTTTATTTATATTTTTTTTATATATCTTATTTTTTCTTTCTCCAGGATACATTATTGAGCTAAATCCTTTTGCTTTAGGAAGTTTTTTAACTAATTTGATATTTTTTTTCATCTCTTTTAAAAAACTATTTCCTGAAAAAACATTAGGATTAATTGTAATAAATAAATGCCCTACGTTTTGTGGTCCTGAAAAGTCATCAAAAGGATCTTTTGTTTTTCCGCCGTGGCTGCTTCCAGTCAAAACACCACTTAATATATCAACCATCCAAGCTAAACCTGAACCTTTAAATCCTGCTATAGGTAATTGCGTGCCTTG
>CACNIK010000008.1 GCA_902620525.1 uncultured Pelagibacteraceae bacterium
TTGATATTTTTCTTGCATCTCTAGGATCTACTGGCTCGATTAAATTTTTTAAATAACCGCATTGTCTAGCGGCTTTATAAATTCTATGCATTGATCTTCCAATTAATGAGATATTCCTTTTTGTTTTTTGTGCTATATAAAAAATACTTTCCATTCTAGCTACGTTTGAGGCAAAAGAAGTTACCAAAACTCTCTTTTTTTGATTTGAAATAATTTTTAGTAAACTTTCTCTAACGTCATTTTCTGAACCTGCTCTACCAGGGCTAAATACATTAGTAGAGTCGCAAATCATTGCTATGACACCTTTTTCACCGATAGACCTGAGTTTTTTTTCATCAACTTTATTTCCTATTAAGGGATTGGGATCAACTTTCCAATCTCCCGTGTGTAAAACAACTCCTTCGGGTGTTTTAATACTTAACCCGTTGGGTTCTAAAATTGAATGAGTTAATGTTACAAAATCAATTTCAAAGGGTCCTAGCTTAATCTGACTGTTAAGATCAACTATTTTTAAATAATTTGTAATATCAATTTTTTTTTCTTTAAATTTTTCTTGAATTAAAACGGCAGTAAAAGGTGTGGCATAAATTTTACACTTTAGTTTGGGCCATATATATGAAATGGATCCAATATGATCTTCGTGAGCATGAGTTAAAACTATACCTAATAAATCATTCTTTTTTTCTATTATAAATCCAGCATCTGGATAAATAAGATCGACGCCAGGAACTGTATCATCTGCAAATGTAACTCCCATGTCGACAATTATCCATTTTTGATTTTCATCAGTTCCATAAGCATAAAGATTCATATTCATGCCAATTTCACCAGAACCTCCAAGAGGACAAAATAATAAATTTTCTTTCATATAAAATCTATCAATCTTACTAAACCTTTGATCGTCAAGTCTCTATCAACTTTAATTTTTTTTTTTATAGTATCTTTGAATAAATATGAAAGACCTCCGGTAAAAATGATTTTAAAATTTTTTTTGTATTTTTTTTCAATAAGGTTTATCATATTTTCAATTAAACCTTGATAACCCCAATAAAATCCAGATCTGACTGCGTTTTGAGTATTTTTTCCTATAATATTTTTTACTTTTGTCAATTTAGTATTTGGGATCAATTTTGCTTTTGCTACTAAAGTTTTTAAAGAAAGATTTACACCTGGCGCAATAATACCACCTTTGTATTTATTCTTTAACACTACGTCAAAAGTTGTAGCTGTACCAAAGTCTAAAATAATAAAATTATCTTTATTATTTATAACGCTAATAGCATTAGCTAACCTGTCCGATCCAACTTGTATCGTATTGACTTCTATTTTTAATATTTTTTTTAAATTAAATTGTTTTAACTCTTTTATCTCTACTTTTAGTTTTTTCTTGATTAACCCTTTTATATTTTTATACACATTCGGGACTACACTACTGAACATTGTTTTATCGATTTTTTTTTTATATAAATTTAAAAATTTAAATTTATCACTAAGATTAACTTTTTCGAAGCTATTGGTATCAAATATCTTTTTTTTTAAAAGTTTTTTTTTATTATCAAATAAACAAATTTTTGTCTCTGTATTTCCTATGTCTCCGATCAAGTACATTTTTTATTTAAATAAATTTTTCAAAATTATTTTTAATTTTTTTATAAATATCACTTTTTTTAATTTTATTGTTATTATATTTTTGTAAAAAAGATACCTGTTTATTATCAATTTTTGGTCCTTTAATGAGATTTATACCGATTCCTATGATAAAAAATTTATTATTATTGTAATTAACCGTTTCTTGTAATATCCCACAAACTTTCGATCCCTTAATTAATAAATCGTTAGGCAACTTTATTGTTATTTTTTCTTTCACAAATTTTTCTAAACTCTTTTTAATCAATTTATAAACTTTTTTAGATAGAGTTTTGACTCCAGTTTTTCTTTTTAAAGAAAAATAAATAGTCATAAAAATATTGCCTTTATGTGAAATCCATCTTCTTCCATACTGACCTCTGCCTTTTTTCTGGGATTTTGCAATTATTAATGTTGGTTTAATTTTTCCTTTTTTTATTCTTCTTAAAGCTACGTTATTCGTACTATCTACGCTTTCAAAATTAATAGTTTGTATTTTCATTAAATAAATAGTTCGTTCAACAAAGAGCCTATAATTGATGGGGAAATAAAGTATAGAGATAAAAATAAACAACTCAAAAATATTGTTGCCTTTATACTCAGATTTCTGACGTCATCGAATTTCACTTTGTTTTCGTCAAAGTAAATAATTTTAATAACTTTAAGGTAATAGAAAGCTGATATAACAGTTGTTAACAATCCAATAATTGCTAAAGCATACATTTCGCTCTCAATTACAGACATAAAAACAAAAAATTTAGCAAAAAATCCACCTAGTGGTGGTATTCCGGCTAATGAGAAAAACAGAATTAAAAAAGAAAAAGCTAACATTGGTCTTTCTTTAGAAAGTCCAGAAAGGTCTTCAATTTTTTCAGAATATTTACCATCTGTTTTCATTAAATATAGACAGGCAAAGGTGCCCATGTTCATAATTATATATATTGTTATATAAATTATTGTTGAGGTGTACCCTGATACTGAGCCAGTAGCCACGCCTGCTAAAGCGTAACCCATATGACTTATAGAGCTATAAGCTAGAAGTCTTTTGATATTTTTTTGACCTATAGCTGCTACACTTCCAAGTATCATAGAAGCAATAGATATAAATATTATAATTGTTTGCCACTCTTCAATAATATTTTTAAAAGGTAAATCCATGAATCTGATGATTACAGCTAATCCTACAGCTTTAGGGACTACGGCAAAAAAATTGGTTATGGATGTTGGTGCGCCTTGGTAAACATCTGGCGTCCACATATGAAAAGGTACTGCAGATACTTTAAAAGCTAAGCCTACTAAAATGAACACCATTGCAAAAATAGCTCCTGTATTTTGAGTAATTAAGCTAACACCTATTTCATCGAAATTCGTTGAACCAGTAAAACCATAAAGTAAAGAACATCCATACAAAAGCAATCCTGAGGAAAGTGCGCTTAAAACAAAATATTTTATACCAGCTTCTGAGGAGATTATATTATCTCTGTCAATAGAAGCAAGAACATATAAAGCAAGTGATTGAAGTTCTAATCCTAAATAAAATAAAATTAGGTCATTTGCACTTAGCATAAAAAACATACCCAAGATAGAGAACATTATAATTATTGGGTACTCAAATTTATTTAATGTTTTATCTTTTATAAACTGATCAGAAGAGAAAAAAATAAAAATACTTGATACTAAAATTAATATCTTGAAATAATCAGAAAACTTGTCATTTTTAAAAGAATCTAAAAATATTTTTTGTTCTCCTCCCCAATCAGTTAAAATCAAATATATGACCCCTATCAAAATTAAGGTTGAAAGTTTCATCACTATAGAAAAACTGTTTTTAAAAAAAACTCCAACCATCAAAGCTAGACAAATTCCGAGAAAAAGTGTTATTTCAGGTATTATTAAATTTATATTTTCCATATTTATTTATTTATTAAATTTACTGTTAGTTCATTTTGATGATTTTGGATTATTCCGTTTACCGAAATATCCATGGTATTTAGCAATGGTTCAGGATAAAATCCAAAAACTATACTAACCAAACATAGTACAATTAAGATCGTTGCCTCTAAAAAATTGATATCTTTTAATTTTGTAACAATAGTATTGTTAGTATTTCCAAAAACAACTCTTTTAGCCATCCAAAGCATATATGCGGCACAAAGAACGACACCGGTGCTCGCTAATATTGCAACTAGATAATTAATTTTGAACGCGCCCAATAACACAAGAAACTCTCCAATAAAACCTGTTGTTCCAGGTAAACCTAATGCACCGAGCACAAATATAATAAATATAAGTGAAAAATTTGGTAAATAATTAACTACCCCACCAAAACTTTTAATCATTCTTGAACCAGTTCTGTCATATAAAACACCTACGCATAAGAACAAAGCTGCAGATATTATCCCATGACTAATCATTTGAAACATACTGCCCTCGATACCTTGTTTATTAAAAGTAAATATACCCAGCGTTACAAATCCCATATGTGCAACCGAAGAATAAGCAATCAGTTTTTTCATATCATCCTGCATTAAAGCTACCAATGAGGTATAAATAATCGCAATAATACTAAGAGTAAAAACCAAGGGAGTGAAAAATTCTGAAGCAATAGGAAACATTCCTAGAGAAAACCTCAGGAAACCATATCCAGCCATTTTTAAAAGAATGGCTGCTAGAATTACAGAGCCTGCAGTAGGCGCCTCAACGTGAGCATCTGGTAACCAAGTATGAACAGGCCACATCGGGGTTTTAACAGCAAAAGAGCTAAAAAAGGCTAACCATAATAAGTATTGATACTCCTTAGCAATTTTTAATTTATATATTTCAGTGTAATCAGTCGTTCCAACAGCCCAATAAATGAAAATTATAGCCGCTAGCATCAAAACTGAACCAAGTAAGGTAAATAAAAAGAATTTATAGGCTGAATAGATCTTTCTAGGGCCTCCCCAAATACCTATTATTAAAAACATTGGAATAAGTCCAGCTTCGAAAAATAAATAAAAAATAATTAAGTCTAAAGAACAAAATACACCTATCATAAAAGTTTCTAGAATTAAGATTGCTATTAAAAACTCATTGAGTCTTTTTTTCACACTGATAACACAAGAAATTATACATATAGGGATAATAAACGCTGTTAAAACTATAAATAAGATAGAAATTCCATCTATACCTAGCTTAAATTTTATAAGTCCACTTATCCAGTTTTTTTCTTCTATGAATTGGAAACCAGAAAAACTTTTGTCAAAAGAATACCATAAAAAAAAAGTTAACAATAAATTTGCCATAGATGTAAATATTGAAATATAAATTGCGCTTGAGCTTTCATTTTTTTTATTAGATATAAATATGAATAAAGCCCCAAGAAGTGGAAGAAATATAATAGTAGATAATATAGGAAAATTCATTTAATTTAAAATCAAGTAAGTTATTAACGCAGAAAGACCTATCAACATTACAAAAGCGTAATCATAAATATATCCACTTTGAAACTGTATAGCCTTGTTAGAAATAAATTTTATAAATTTTGAAATTCCGTCCGGACCATACCTGTCAATAGTATCTTGATCACCTTTTTTCCAAAAGAAAATTCCAATTTTTTTTAAAGGTTTTATAAAAATAAAATCGTAAAGCTCATCTATATACCATTTTTTAAGTAAGAAATTGTATAACGGTAAATTTGAATTTTTCACACCATCTAGGATTGTTTTGTCTTTTATATATAGAAAATAAGAAAAAGGTATCGCTAACGTGATTATTGTAGGAGTTATTATTATAAGCCATAAAGGAATATTTTCTAATTTTACAAAATCTAAAAATAGAATTGACTCATTCCAAAAGGTAGAATTATTTCCAATAAATAAATCTTTAAAAAAATATCCTGCCAATAAAGCTCCAATAGCTAAAATAATTAAAGGAATAATCATCACCAATGGGGAATCATGAGTTTTTTCAATTGGAATTGACTTATTATTATATTTTCCTAAAAAAGTTTTAAAAAATAATCTCCAGGAATAGATTGCTGTTAAAAAGGCAGTAAAAACTCCTACTGAGCAGGCATAATATCCTACAGATGTATCTTTTAAATATGCAAATTCAATTATTGCATCTTTAGAATAAAAACCCGATAAGAATGGGAAACCAGTTAGAGCTAGTGTACCAATAAGCATAAGTATCATTGTATAAGGAATTTTTTTCCAAACTCCTCCCATTTTTGAAATATCTTGTTCCTCATGAAACGCGTGAATGACTGAACCAGCACCCAAAAATAAAAGAGCTTTGAAAAATGCATGGGTAAATAAATGAAACATAGCTATATGATATGCTCCCACACCTGCAGCAAAAAACATATAGCCTAACTGACTACAAGTCGAATAAGCAATAATTTTTTTAATATCATTTTGAACTAAAGCTACTGAAGCAGCAAATAAAGCTGTGATCATTCCTGTAATGGCAACAAGATTCATTGCAAACTGCGAGTACTCAAAAATTGGTGAACATCTAACTACTAAAAATACCCCAGCAGTAACCATTGTTGCGGCATGGATTAAAGCCGAGACTGGTGTGGGTCCTTCCATTGCATCCGGTAACCAAGTATGCAATAAAAATTGTGCAGATTTCCCCATTGCACCGATAAATAAAAATACACAAATTAATGTGATGACATTATATTCTCCACCAAAAATACCTAAATTTGTTTTTGTGAATTCTGGAACTAGAAGGAAAACTTCTTCAAAATTTAATGTTCCAAATATGAGGAAAATAATAAATATTCCAATAGCTAGTCCAAAATCTCCCACTCTATTCACAATAAAAGCTTTTATTGCAGCATTGTTAGCTGTCTCTCTTTTAAACCAAAAACCAATTAACAAATAAGAGCATAAACCAACTCCTTCCCATCCAAAAAACAACTGAAGAAAATTATCAGAAACAACTAGACATAACATTGAGAAGGTAAATAAAGATAAATACGACATGAACCTTGGTTTATGTGGATCATGACTCATATACCCAATTGAATAAATATGAACCAAAGCTGATACAGATGTTACTACCATTATCATTACCGAGCTCAATGGATCAATTTTAATCGACCAATTAACGTTTAAATTTCCAGAACTAATCCATTCAAAAATTAAATAATTTCCATAATTATCATTAATGAGACCGTCATAAAAAATGAAACAAGAAATTACAGCTGATATAACAACCATCGAACAGGAAAAAATTTGAGAAAACAAGTTTCCAAAACTTTTTCCAAAATAAGTGATGATGGATCCTATTAAAGGTAAAAATATTACTAAATATTCCATTTATCCTTTCATTTCGTGAATGTCTTCCACTCTGATAGATCCTTTATTTCTGTAAAATATAACTATAATGGCTAAACCTATAGCAGCTTCAGCTGCTGCTACAGTTAAGATCAACATTGTAAATATTTGGCCTAATAAGTCCCCTGAGAAAATTGAAAAAGAAATTAAATTAATATTTACAGATAGTAAAATTAATTCAACCGACATTAAAATTACAATTACATTTTTCCGATTTAAAAAAATTCCTATTACCCCGAGAAAGAAGATTATAGCTCCTAATGTTAAATAATGACCCAAGCCGATTTCAATCATCAATTTTTACTCCCTTATTAAATTCAACATCCTTTAACATTACTGCAGATGCTTTATCCCTGGAAATTTGTTTGAGATAACTTTGTGTTTTCACATTTTCTCTTTTTCTATACGTCAATATTATAGCTCCGACCATTGAAAGAAGTAAAATTACACCTGATAACTGGAAGTATAAAATATAATCCGTATACATCACGCTTCCAATTGAATGAGTGTTCGTCATTGATTTATCAATAACTAGATTGGAACTAGACATTATATTTTCTTTATATTTCCAGCCACCAACAACAACTAAAAGTTCAAGTAGAATTAAAACTGAAACTATCAATCCAGAAGGTATATGAGTAGATTTTTGACCAACGAACCAAGATTGTTTTTGTTGTGCAACATTTAACATCATAACAACAAACAAAAACAATACTGCAACCGCTCCTACATATACTATTAAAAGTATCATGCCCAAAAACTCTGCTCCGACCATAATAAATAAACAACCAACTGAGATAAAATCTAAAATTAAAAAGAAAACAGAGTTTACTGTACTCCTAGAAGTAATTACCATCAAAGCAGAAAAGATCGCTAATATAGAAAAGAAGTAGAAAAAAATTGCATGAGCTAACATTTATTTATAAATATTGTCTGTTTTTAAATTTTTGGCTAGTACAGACTCCCATCTATCTCCGTTGTCTAATAATTTTTCTTTATTATAGTAAAGCTCCTCTCTAGTTTCTGTAGCAAATTCAAAGTTTGGGCCTTGTACTATTGCATCAACAGGGCAAGACTCTTGGCATAGGCCGCAATATATGCACTTCAACATGTCGATATCGTATCTAGTTGTTTTTCTGCTACCATCTTTCCTCTCCTCTGACTCGATAGTAATAGCCTGAGCAGGACACACTGCTTCACAAAGCTTGCAAGCTATACATCTCTCCTCACCATTGGGGTATCTTCGTAAAGCATGCTCGCCTCTATATCTCGGGCTGATTTGGCCTTTTTCAAAAGGATAATTGATAGTTTTTTTTGGTCTAAAAATTTCCCTTATTGCTTTAATTATTGCTGAAAAGAATTCAGTTAAAAAAATTGTTTTTAAGAATCTATTTAAATTCATTAAAATGAACCTTTCGGTAATTTATCAAAATAAAGTAAAAAGCTTGCAGTTAAGACTACGTAAATAAGTGAAAATGGTAAAAAAACTTTCCATCCTAATCTCATTAATTGATCGTAACGATATCTCGGTACAATCGCTTTAATAATTGCGAATAAAAAAAATAGGAATAAAATCTTAAATATCATCCAGAAAGGCGCTGGCACAATATTTAATGGATATATATCTAGAGGAGGCAACCAACCTCCTAAAAATAAAATGGACCCCATTGCACACATTAAAAGAATATTTGCGTATTCTCCTAACCAAAACATTGCATACATCATTCCAGAATATTCTGTTTGATATCCAGCAACTAATTCTGCTTCAGCTTCTGGTAAATCAAAAGGTGGTCTATTAGTTTCAGCTAATGCAGATATAAAAAATACAACAAACATTGGGAAAAGCGGAATTACATACCAAAGATTTTTCTGGGCCAACACGATATCATTTAGATTTAGAGATCCAACACATAACAATACATTTATAATAATAATGCCAATTGAAACTTCGTACGATACCATCTGAGCAGCAGACCTTATTGCGCCTAAAAATGGGTATTTAGAATTAGAGGCCCATCCACCCATTATAATTCCATAAACCCCTAAAGAAGAAATTGCAAAAAGATATAGTATTCCAACATTAATATCAGATAATACCAATGTTTCACTTAAGGGTATTACAGCCCAAGCAACTAAAGCCAAGGTCATTGTAATTATTGGAGCCAAAATAAAAATAGTTTTATTAGCGCTGGCTGGAATAATTATTTCTTTAAATATATATTTTAAAGCATCTGCTAATGTTTGAAACAAACCAAATGGACCAACAACGTTTGGTCCTCTTCTTTTTTGAACTAATCCCCAAACTCTTCTATCTAACCATACAATCATTGCAACTGAAACTAATATAGGGATGACTAAAAATAAAATTTTATAAATTTCATTTATTAAAGTAATAAAATAATCCATTTTAATTATTTGTCCCCGATTTTAAGTATTTTAATTTAATGTCTCTACAATCACTCATAACTTTGGATGCCCTAGATATACTATTTGAAAAATAATAGTCCATTGGACTGATAAACATTTTTTCATTCTTAAAACTATTGTTAACTTTTTTTGAGGGCTCTTTGTATTTAGGTAATTGACACAAAGAATTAAAGTTTACCAATCTTTTTAAAACTTCTTCTCTTAAAGTATTATAACTATCAAATAATTTTTTATTTTTATAAGCGAGTGCTAATTTATTTAGCACCTTCCAGCTTTCTAATGCATCGCCTGCAGGGTATGATGCTTTCCTACACTCCTGAACTCTTCCTTCCAGATTTTGATATAGTCCGTTTTCTTCAGTGTAAGCAGCGCTTGGTAAAATTACATCTGCAATTTCAGCTCCTCGATCGCCATGACTGCCTTGATAAATTATAAATTCATCATTCTTTTCAAACTTAAGATTGTCAGAATTTAACAAATACAATATTTTAAATTTGTTATTTTTGATATTGTCAAAAAATTCAAATTTATTATTATTATTATCTAAGATTTTAAAGTCTAAAGCTCCAACAGTCGATGCGTTCTGAATTAATATATTTAAAGCATTCCATTTTTCATTAATTAACCTTTTTTGATTAAGAAAACTTTTTAATTCCTCAAAAATATACCCTCCAGAGTCTAGTTCTAAAGCCGATTCTCCAATAATTATTAAAGGTTTTTTTGCAGTGTTGAAAACTTTGTTAAATTCATGTTTTTCCTCAATTATGTCTTTAATTGTTTGAGTGTTATCACCTATGATCTTGTATTCGTAAGTCTGATCCCCGGGGTTACCAACTGAAAAAATTGGTGTTTTATTGTTTCTAAAAGCTTTTCTTATTCTAGCATTTAAAATAGTAGCTTCATGCCTGGGATTACAACCTACTAGTAATATCAAATCTGATTTTTCTATTCCATTTATTGATGAATTAAATAAATAATTCATTTTGTCTTCTGAATTGACATAAAATTTTTTTTCTCTGAACTCTAAGTTATTGCTTTTTAATAATTCAAAAAATTTTTTAAATGCCAGTGTTGTTTCTAGGCTTACAAGATCACCTATATGACCAGCAATATTTGAATTTTCAGTTTCATTGAACTTTTTAATTATTACATCTAACGCCTCATCCCAACTACATTTGACTAATTTATTATTTTTCTTAACATACGGGGTATCAAGTCTTTGTTTTAATAACCCGTCACATGAATATCTTGTTTTATCTGAAATCCATTCTTCATTAATATCCTCATTTAATCTTGGGAGAATTCTTTTTACTTCCCACCCATACGTGTCTACTCTTATATTTGAACCAACTGCATCTAACACGTCAATACTCTCAGTTTTTTTTAATTCCCAAGGTCTAGCGGAGAACGCATATGGTTTTGAAGTTAAAGCCCCTACCGGACATAAATCAATTACATTCCCTGATAATTCAGACTCCATTGATTTTTCTAAGTAAGTTGTTATCTCCATGTTTTCACCTCTGCCTATCGCGCCTATTTCTGGCACGCCTGCAACTTCGGTAGCAAATCTCACACATCTAGTACAATGAATACATCTAGTCATTTGAGTTTTTATTAAAGGACCCATATATTTTTCACTTACATGTCTTTTATTCTCAGAAAATCTAGATTTATCTACTCCGTAATAAAGAGATTGATCTTGTAGATCACACTCACCACCTTGATCGCATACTGGGCAATCTAACGGATGATTGGCTAAAAGGAATTCCATTACACCCTTTCTAGCTTTTTCAACCATTTCAGTATTAGTTTTAATGTTCATGCCTTCAGCTGCTGGCATGGCACATGACGCAATAGGTTTCCGAGATTTATCCATCTCTACTAAACACATTCTACAGTTTCCAGCGATTGATAGTCTTTCATGATAGCAAAATCTTGGTATCTCTGCTCCAGCAATTTCACATGCCTGAAGAATAGTCATGCCTGGCTCAAATTCTATTTCTTTACCGTTTATATTTATTTTAGGCATTCTTTTTTTCTAATAAATGTTGATCAATTAAATAAGGTACATCTTTTTTCTTTTTTATAAGAGGGTCATTACTACATTTTTTATCAATTTCTTTTCTAAAATGTCTCAATAATCCTTGAACAGGCCAAGCTGAACCTTCGCCAAAAGCACAAATTGTATGGCCTTCAATTTGTTTTGTTACGTCATCTAATAAATCAATATCACTTAAAGTTGTCTCGCCCTTAGTTGCTCTATTTAAAATTCTCCACATCCAACCTGAACCTTCCCTACAAGGAGTACACTGACCACAGCTCTCATGTTTATAGAACCTTGCTATTCTTGCCATACATGAAACAATATCTTGGTCTTTATTAATGACTACTATTCCTGCAGTTCCTAAACCACTTTTATTTTCTACGAGAGAGTCAAAATCCATTTTGATAGTTTCACATATTTTTTTAGGCAGTAAAGGCATTGACGATCCACCTGGTATTACCGCTTGTAAATTATCCCAACCTCCTACAACACCACCTGCATAAGTATTAATTAAATCTTTTAGTGGAATGCCCATTTCTTCTTCAACATTGCATGGAGAATTTACATTTCCAGATATACAGAAGATTTTTGTTCCGGTATTTTTTGGTCTTCCTAAAGATGCAAACCATTTACCGCCACGTCTCAAAATAGTTGGAACTACAGCAATTGTTTCGACATTATTTACAATGGTTGGACATCCATATAAACCTACTAATGCTGGAAACGGTGGTTTAAGTCTAGGCTGACCTTTATTACCCTCAATACTCTCTAATAGAGCTGTTTCCTCTCCACAAATATAAGCGCCAGCACCATAATGAATGTGAATATCAAAGTCCCAACCAGATCCACATGCGTTTTTACCTAAAAAACTTTTTTTGTAAGCTTGATTAATAGCTTCTTGCAGTCGTTGACCTTCAAAAGAATATTCGCCCCTTATATAAATATAACAAACATGGGCTCCAACTGCAAAACCTGTTATTAAACATCCCTCAATAAGCTTTTGAGGTTCAAATCTTAAAATGTCTCGATCCTTGCAAGTTCCTGGTTCAGACTCATCTGCATTTATAACTAAGTAATGTGGTCTCGAACCAATTTTTTTTGGTGCAAAAGACCACTTCATCCCAGTTGAAAAACCAGCACCACCCCTGCCTCTTAATTCTGAGGTTTTAATCTCATTAATAATCCATTCTTTTCCTTTAGAAATAATTTCTTTTGTGTTTTTCCAATCATCACGTTCGATTGCTTTATTTAATTCCCAGCCATGATTATTATACAAATTTTTAAAAATTTTATCTTCTTGTTTAAGCATGTTCTGATCCATTTATTGTTTTTGACTCCTCTGGGGATGTGTTTTTTCTTCCTCTGTAAGAGCCAGGTTTTAAAATTTTATCTTTAAATATTGAGTCAATTATTTTACTGGTACTTTTTTCGTCTAAATCCTCATAATAATCGTTATTGATTTGCATCATTGGTGCGTTCACGCAAGCGCCTAAACACTCTACCTCGGTCCAAGAGCACTTTCCATTTTGAGAAATTTGATTTTCTTTATCAGAAATTTTTTGTTTACACACTTTTACAATTTTGTCAGCGCCTCTAATTAAGCATGGTGTTGTAGTGCATACCTGAACAAAATATTTACCAACTGGAGATAAGTTAAACATACTATAAAAAGTTGCAACCTCATACACGCTTATGTAGGGCATTGATAAGTATTTTGAAATATATTTTATGGCTGCAAGGGGTATCCAATTATTATTTTGTTTTTGGGCTAAATATAAAAAAGGCATAACCGCGCTTTTTTTATTTTTTTCAGGGTATTTTTTTAAAATTTCTTCAGCAATACTTTTAAAATTTGTATTAAATTCAAAATTTTCAGGTTGTTCTGAATGAACTTTTTTTATACTCATCTATCAACCTCCCCAAATACAATATCTAATGAACCTAGAACTGCTGGAACATCTGCTAACATATGACCTTTAATTAAAAAATCCATTGCCTGAAGATGGGAAAATCCTGGAGCTCTAATTTTACATCTGTATGGTCTATTGCTTCCATCAGATATTAAATAAACTCCAAATTCTCCTTTTGGAGCTTCTACAGCTGAATAAACATTTCCAGCTGGAACTCTAAAACCCTCAGTAAATAATTTAAAATGATGTATCAATGCCTCCATCGATTGTTTTAAATCATCTCTTTTAGGCGGAGATATTTTACCATCAACAGTTTTTATAGGTCCTTTTGGTAAGTTTTTTATACATTGTTTTATAATTTTTACACTTTCCCTCATTTCTTCAATTCTACACAAATATCTATCGTAACAATCTCCGTTCTTACCTACTGGAATTTTAAAATCTAAATCTTGATAGCACTCATAAGGTTGAGATTTTCTTAAATCCCATGGAATTCCGGATCCCCTTAACATTACACCGGTAAAACTATGATCTAATGCATCTTTTTTAGAAACTAATCCGATATCAACGTTTCTTTGTTTGAATATTCTATTCTCGGTTAATAAGTCTTCTAAATCATTTATTATTTTAGGAAATGTCTCACAAAATTTACTTATGTCATCTATTAATTTTGTGGGTAAGTCTTTATGAACTCCTCCTGTTCTAAAATAATTCGCGTGAAGTCTTGAGCCAGAAGCTCTTTCATAAAAAGTCATTAAAGTTTCTCTTTCTTCAAATCCCCATAGAGATGGTGTTAAAGCTCCAACGTCTAAAGCTTGAGTAGTGACGTTTAATATATGACTTAATATCCTTCCGATTTCACAAAAAATAACTCTTATATATTTTGCTCTAATAGGTACCTCAATTTTAAGTAGTTTTTCAGTTGCTAAAGCAAAAGCATGTTCTTGGTTCATTGGAGCGACGTAATCAAGTCTGTCAAAATAAGGTAAAGCTTGAGTATAAGTTTTATTTTCTATTAGTTTTTCAGTCCCTCGATGTAACAGCCCAATATGTGGATCAGCTTTTTCGACTATTTCACCTTCCAACTCCAGTATAAGTCTTAACACTCCATGGGCAGCGGGGTGTTGAGGACCAAAATTTAATGTCATTGATTTAGATTTTTTCATTTTTTTTGCTCTCTTTCACCTCTTTTAAATAATTTGTACCTTCCCACGGACTACTAAAATCAAAATTTCTATAATTTTGTTCTAATTTAACTGGCTCATAAATTACTTTTTTTTCTTTTTCGCTATATCTAACTTCATTAAATCCAGTAAGTGGAAAATCTTTTCTTAAAGGATGTCCTTTGAAATTGTAATCAGTAAGAATTCTTCTTAGGTCAGGATGATTGGTAAATTTTATACCATACATATCAAAAATTTCTCTTTCCATCCAGTTGGCTGATGGAAATATTTTTACTAATGAGGGTATTTTTTCGTTTGATTCAAATTTTATTGATATTTTTAATCTGGTATTATTTTCTATTGAAAGAAGCAAATATACCATCTCAAATCTTTTTTCTTCATTAGGATAATCTATTGCGGCTATATCAATTAATTGTTTAAACTTAAATCTCTCATCTAGTTTTAAAAATTTGATAACTTCAATTATTTCATTTACTGAAGTTTTAAATAACAATTCTTCAAACTTTATTTCTGAGCCATATATTTTATTTGAAAGTTCAGAGTTGATTAATTTTTCTACTTTGTTTAAGTTTTGATTGCTCATAAACTATCTATTAATATCTCCCTCTCTTCTAATTTTTTTTTGTAGCTGTAGAATTCCATACAGCAATGCCTCAGCAGATGGTGGACATCCTGGCACATAAATATCAACTGGAACAATTTTATCACAACCTCTTACAACCGAATATGAATAGTGATAATAGCCGCCTCCATTAGCACAGCTCCCCATCGAAATAACATATCTAGGTTCAGGCATCTGATCATAAACTTTTCGTAAAGCTGGGGCCATCTTATTTGTTAAAGTACCAGCTACTATCATTACGTCTGATTGTCTTGGTGAGGCTCTTGGAGCAGCACCAAATCTTTCAAGATCATATCGTGGCATTGAGGTGTGCATCATTTCAACAGCACAACACGCAAGACCAAATGTCATCCAATGTAAAGAACCTGTTCTTGCCCAGTTGATTAAATTATTTGTTGAAGTGGTAATAAAACCCTTCTCCGCAAAATCTTTTGCTATTTCCTTAAATTCATCAGGAACTTTTTTTAATCTTTCATCTGTGTCTAGTATTCTCATTCCCACTCTAAGGCTCCTTTTTTCCATTCATAGATAAAACCAATAGTTAGAACTGCTAAAAATATCATCATTGACCAAAACCCAAAGACACCAATTTTACCTAGTGTAATTGCCCAAGGAAATAAAAAAGCTATTTCCAAATCAAAAATGATGAAAAGTATTGCTACAAGATAAAATCGAACATCAAACTCCATTCTTGAGTCGTCAAACGCATCAAATCCACATTCATAAGCCGAAAGCTTTTCAGGATCAGGGTTTGATGGTGATGATAAAAAATTTATTAATATAAAGCCTATACTTATTAGCAAGGCTATTATTAAAAATATTATTATTGATAAGTAATCTGTTAAAAAGTTATAAATCATTTTAATCAATATTTACCTCAATACACATAGCTTGAGGGTTTTTATATTAATCTTACTCTGGACTTATATTATATCTCTTGATGAGTCTAGGACAGTTATGTAGCAATTAGTTGATAATGATTCTCAAATCACATATTAAGACTTAGTATATATGCAAGAAATTTAAGTTTTTCTCAGTCAATTTCTAACTTAAAAATAGGAATGTTTTTTTTAAAAGAATATAAAGCAAAAAAAATAAAAGCTCCGAACAATTTTTCCAATAGAAGGAGAATCATGTCCAGTGACAATAAGAATTTAATCTATCTATTGAATAAAAGGTTTTCATGGATGAGGAAGTACATAAATAGAAAAAAAATAATAATTGAACTCGGATCTGGTAATGGATGTATAAAAAAAATAATAGATGATAAAAAAATTATTTTAACTGACATTGTAAAGTATCCATGGATAGATAAAAAAGTAGATATGCTGAAAATAAATCTTGGAAAAAAATATTTAAACAAAGTTGATGTTTTCATTATTAATCATTCACTTCACCATTGTGCAAATCCAGGCTTAACATTAAAGAAAATGTCAATTTATTTAAAAAAAAAAGGATATATATTAATTAACGAGCCTGAAACTTCCTTTTTTTTAAAGTTTATTCAAGTAATTCTAGACGATGAAAGCTGGTCATTAAAATCAAAAGTTTTCAATCGTAAAAGCATTTTTAATCCTAAAAATCCTTGGATTTCAAATACTGCAATAGCTCAACTTCTATTTAAAAATGATAAAAAATTTAAAAAATATTTTCCTCAATACCAAATTGTAGAAAATAAATTATCAGAATTTTTTATTTTTTTAAACTCAGGAGGAGTAAATTCAAGTTTTTTTTATATTAAACTCAATAGTTTTTTTTTAAAGATACTTAATATTGTTGATGAAATTCTAATCTTTTTTTTGCCAAATATTTTTGCTCTAAATAGAACTATAGTTTTAAAAAAAATAAATGAAAATAAAAAATAAAAATTTGCTATCTATCTCACTAATTATTTTTTTAATTATTTTCTCAATAGCCTTTAATCAATATTATGGATATATAGGAATTTTACCTATAGATAGTTTCTTAATTTTTAACTCTGGTTATGATGTAATGAATGGGTATTATCCGTTTAAAGATTATTGGACAATTAAAGAACCTTTTATAGATATTATACAAGCAATTTTTTTTAAGTTATTTGGTGTTTCATGGTTTTCATATGTTTTCCACGCATCTGTTTTTAATTGTATCATCACCTTGTGTACTTTTTTTTTATTAAAGACATTAAATCTTGGTAATGCACTAAGTTTTTTTTATTCGGTTTGTGTTGCTATATTAACCTACCCGTCAGCCGGAACACCTTTTAGTGATCACCATACTCTTATATTATGTTTATTGGCACTATATACATTTATTTTAGCTATTTATAAAAAAAATAATATTTATTGGTTTTTTATTCCTGTTTTGCTTGGGTTTTCATTTTTATCTAAACAGGCACCAACTGTTTACGTTATTTTTTTAATTACAATCTTGTCAATAATATTTTTTTTTAAATCAAAAAATATATTAAATTTTGTAACTGCTTTAGTTGGAGTGATAACATTTTTAATTTTGTTTTTTGTTTTACTTTTTTTGGGGGGTATCAAATTTAACGATTTTCTAATCCAATATTTCTCATATCCAATGTCACTTGGTGGAAGTAGATTTGAATGGTTATTTCCTTTTGAATTTCAAAGAATTATTTGGCGATACAAATTACAATATTTTTCTATATTAGTTTTAATTTATTTATTCGTAAAGTTTTCATTGGAAAATAAAGGAAAAAAATTTTCAGATTATCTTATTATTATAAGCGTAATTATTTTTTGTCTATTAACCATTATGCATCAGTTGATGACGATTAACGCGATATTTATTTATTGTTTAATACCAATTTTTTCTGGCTTCTCTCATATTTATTCAAAAAAATATTTAAAAAAGGGGAAAATGATCGGTAATTTATTGATCGCTTTAACTCTGTGTTCTACTTTTTACTATTACTCTAACTACATTAAAAATCGTACATTCATGGATTTGAGGAATATAAACCTTGAAAATTCAATTGATGGAAAAGAAGTACATCCAAGATTATCAAAAATTAAATGGATAACAATGTTTTATCCTAATGAGCCAGCTAAAGAGGCTTCTAGTATTAAGTTAGCTTTTAAAATATTAGAGGAGGATAAAAGTAAAAAAATAATTATTACAGATTATCAATTTATCTCTGTATTTTTAAATCAATATGATTTTTCTCCAACAAGATTTTGGTATGATTTTCACGGGTATCCAACAGAAAACAATATATATTTTAGTTATTGGAAAGAATTTGTATTAAAGAAAATAAGAAAAAATAATATTAAAAGCATTTATGTTTTGAAACCATTGCATGGTGAAACTAAGCCATTAGAAAATATATTGAGTAATTGTTATCAAAAAAAAATATTTTCAGAAGCCTTTTATAAATTAGTTCTTAGTAATTGTTGAATAGGCATGGCGGGAGTGACGGGACTCGAACCCGCGGCCTCCTGCGTGACAGGCAGGCGCTCTAACCAAACTGAGCTACACCCCCAATGGTGGGTGGTAAAGGACTCGAACCTATGACCCTCTCGGTGTAAACGAGATGCTCTACCAACTGAGCTAACCACCCGGAAATTTGATCGACATATACAATATAATTCCCATAAAGTAAAAATGTATTTATAGAGCTACAAATAAGCTGTATTATTAAGTTATGATTCTTGATTGCCAATGTGGTGAAAAAAAATTTGTTGTTCCAGATAACGCTATACCAGCTGCTGGTCGATTAGTTCAGTGTAGCTATTGTGGAAATAAATGGACACAATTCCCAATTACAAAAAAAGTAACGAAAGAGCCAATGAATTTCTCGGCTAAAAAAGAGGTAATAAAAAAACCTGCAAAAGTTTTACCTATAATACAAAAAGAAAGAAATTTTAGCTCGCCAATAAAGAAAAAGAAAATAGTCAAAAAAAGATCTGGGCCTTCAATATATACAAAAGAGTATTTAGAAAAAAAACACGGTATTAGTATTGACGAAAATTATAAAAATACATTACAAAATAAATCGAACCAAAAGGAGTCCCAATCCTATTTTGGTTTTTACAGCTATTTAATTGTATTATTATTCACAGTTATATCAGTGTTTGGAATTTTAAATCTTACAAAAGAAATTATTATATTTAACTTTCCTTTTACAGAGGTCTACATAGAGTATTTGTTTGAAAATTTAAATAATTTTGGAATACTTTTTAAAGATACTTTTAATTTATATTAGTTTTCTAATTCTTTTATATTAATAAAATTTTTGGATAAATTTGAATTATTTTTTTTTATATCATTAAAAAAATTCCAAGCTAAAACAACCATAGTGTTATTGTTGTTTTTTACTATTTTTTTACTCTTGATAGGTATTTTTACTCCAGGAATAAATTTATTATGTTTTAAAGAATTATCCTCTACTATAAAATCAATTTGATCTGAAATACCATAAAAATTAAGTGCTGTTGTAGCTTTTGCTGGAGCACCATATCCTATTATCCTTTTACGATTTTTCTTTAATTTACTAAAATTTTTAAGAATATTTTCTCTTATTTTGTAAACTTTTTCTCCAAATTTTTTATATGTTTCAAATTTTTTTATTCCAAATTTGTTTTCATCTGCAATTAATTTTGAAACACTTTTTTCAACTTTTTTATTTTTATCTTTTGAAATGTATACTCTTATAGAGCCACCGTGAGTTTCAATTCTTTCTGAGCGGTAAATCTTTGCGTTTAATCTATTAAAAAAATTATTTAATGATGTTAAAGACCAATAGTTGTAGTGTTCATGGTATATATTATCGAAGGTAAGATCTTTTAATGTATTAAGTAAATATTGTACTTCAATAATAATGGTTCCTTTTTTGTCTAACAATTTTAACATACATTCTGCCATTTCTTGAAGGTTGTCTGAGTGAGCAAATACATTTGATGCAAGTATCAGGTTTGCTCCTTTTTTTATTTTTTTTAAGTTCTTTTTATTTAAAAAACAATTAATAGTTTTAATCTTGTTTTTGTTGGCGTTCTTAGCAAGGTTTTTAGCTGGTTCAACTCCTAAGATATTCTTAAAATTTAAATCCTTAAAAGGTTTAAGTGCAACTCCATCATTACTACCGATATCGATTATATAAGATTTTTTTGGTTTTAATTTAAAATTTTTTATATAATTTTTAGCTGCTTCAACAAAGTGATCTCTAAAAACTTTAGAGGTAGAAGATGTATATAAATAATTTGAAAACATTTTTTTTGGGTCCACTGCAACTGATAGCTGACAATTATGACATTTTTCACAATAATTCATCTCTAATGGGTAAAGCTCGCTCTTATCGTTTTTATTTTTTATTAAATTATTTGCCAGTGGTTGATAGCCTAAGGAAACAACTCTTTTTAAATTTTTGTATCCACAAGATCTACATTCAAACTTATAACATTTCATTAATAAGTTTTTTTCGTTTTCATCAACAAAAACGTGTTTAACAGTATGAGTAATTCCATAATTATCGTGTTCTCTTTCTCCTCTTACTAAATTTAGGAACGTTGTATCTTTTGTAAACACCATTGTATGAGCAACGTTAGGTTTAATTACGGATAATTCCCCTTCATTAACAACTTGGGTAACCTTTGGAGAACCTGGGTTAATTATATCCTGAAATACCTCAATAATTTGTCCTTTAGTAAATAAACATTTTTGCTCCTGTTGTGGATGATAGTGATTGGCTCTTATAGTTCCTTTTTTTGAACTTATTAAACCTATTAAATTTATTGGTTCAGTAAGTTCATGATTGCTAATTTTCCCTCTTTTATCAATAAATTCATTTTGACCTCTTTTAACATATTCTAAATCTTTAATTTGATTTAGTTTTGACCATTTTAAAATCATTTCTTTAATACTTTCATCAAGATTATATAAAAATTTAAAACCCTTTTTTTTAATTTTTTTATTAGATAAAGAAAAACCTAAATTAGGTATTTCATCATTCGTTTCTCTTAAAATAACCCTTGGGTTATATTTTTTACAAATTTCAGCAACTTCTTTTACTGTTACAGTATCTTTTGTTAAATTAAATAATTCTTTATTAATATCATCTCTTTCTTCAATAAATTTAAAACACCTAGCTACATCAATTAAAGGTACTAAACTTTTAATTTGCTTACCCCCTGAAAAAAGTTTTAACACGCCATTTTGGGAAGTAATCTTTGAGAATAAATTTGGCATTATATCAATTCTCATAGTGTCAGTAGAATAACCATACACTGAACCAAGACGTAAAATAACAAAATTCTTTCCCGATTCTTTCAATTGTTTTTCGTTATAATCTTTTGATTTTGCATAAGATAATATTGGAGAAGTAACTTCATCTTCCAAAATTTCTTTTTTTACTTGGTTTATTCCCTCAAAGACTACATGGGTTGATGGTAAAATTATTTTACAGTTCTTAGGTATTGCGTCTAAAATATTTTGTGTTCCCTGCTCTGCTATTTTTTTAATTTCTTTATCATCATGATCATTGCTTTCACTCTTTACTCTCGGAACCTTTGTAATTCCTGCTAAATGATGGACAATATCTGCATCCTTACAATAATGATTTATTAGTTCCTTATCGAGAATATCGCCTTGAACAAAATTTATATTCCAATTTCTTAATTGGGTAACTCTCTCAGAAATAAATCTGTTATCGATGACTATTATGTTATCATTCCAACTGTAACCTGAATAAATTTTGCATAACTCTGTACCTATATACCCTAAGCCACCAGTAATAATAATTTTCTTTCCCATGAAAAGTAAATCTACTCCAAATATTATTTGGAAACAACAAGCTTAATATAAATGCTTAATTAATTGGTGCTTTTGACTCTTCTTTAGATTTATTTTTTGGTAATTGTTCTACTTCTACCCATTCTACCCTTTTAAGGTTTTTGGTAAGAGCAATTTTTAAAACCTCATCAACATTTTTTACAGCTATAATTTCCATATTTTTTTTAATTGAGTCTGGCACCTCGGCTAAATCTTTTTTATTTTCAATTGGAATCAACACTTTTTTAATTCCTGCTCTATGTGCTGCTAAAAGCTTTTCCTTCAAGCCCCCTATTGGTAATACTAGACCTCTTAAAGTTACTTCTCCTGTCATAGCAACTTTTTTATCAACTGGTATTTCAGTGATTGCTGAAACAATAGATGTAACCATCGCAATACCAGCAGAAGGTCCGTCTTTTGGTGTCGCTCCTTCAGGAACGTGTATATGAAAATCTTTTTTATCAAAAATTGGGGGTATTATTCCAAATTCCAAACTTTTTGATCTTATATAGGATTTAGCTGCTTTTACAGACTCTTGCATTACTTCTCCAAGTTTTCCAGTAATTTGCATTTTTCCTTTACCGGGCATTACTGCTGACTCAATTTTTAAAATTTCACCTCCAACTTCAGTCCAAGCTAGTCCGGTTACAACGCCAACTCTATTTTCCTCCTCAATTTCTCCGTATTTAAATTTTTGAACTCCTAAAAAATTACTTAATTCTTTTTCATTTAATGCTGTATTAACTTTTTCTTTTGCATCTATTTTCTTCACTAACTTTCTTGCTATTTTAGCGATTTCTCTTTCTAAGTTTCTTACTCCAGATTCTCTTGTATAATTTCTAATTATTTTTCTATTTATTTCTTCACTTAATTTCCATTCATCCTTTTTAAGTCCGTTATTTTTACTTTGTTTAGGTATCAAGTATTTTTGTGAAATATTTACCTTTTCGTCTTCCGTATATCCAGATATTCTAATAACTTCCATCCTGTCTAAAAGAGGTGGTAAAATGTTTAAAGTATTCGCTGTTGTTACAAACATTACATCTGATAAATCGTAATCAACTTCTAGGTAATGATCATTAAATTCTTTGTTTTGTTCTGGGTCTAAAGCCTCTAACAACGCTGATGAAGGATCTCCTCTATAATCATTTCCAACTTTATCAATTTCGTCTAACAAAAATAATGGATTTCTAGTTCCAGCTTTTTTCATCATCTGAATTATTTTTCCAGGTAAAGAACCAATATAGGTTCTTCTGTGTCCTCTAATTTCAGCTTCGTCTCTAATACCGCCTAGTGAAATTCTTATAAACTTTCTATTAGTTGCTTTTGCAATAGATTTACCTAAAGAGGTTTTTCCAACACCAGGAGGGCCTACAAGGCACAGTATAGGTCCTTTCATTTTTTGAATTCTTTTTTGTACTGCTAAGAATTCTGTAATTCTCTCTTTTACCTTTTCTAGTCCATAATGATCCTCATCAAGTATTTTTTGGGCTAAATTTAAATCTGTATTTATTTTAGTTTTTTCAGACCAGGGGAGTTCTGTCATCCAATCTAAATAATTTCTTACCACTGTAGCTTCAGCTGACATTGGACTCATAGATTTAAGTTTTTTTAATTCTGAAAAACATTTATCTTGAGCTATCTTAGGCATCTTTGCTTTAGTTATAGCTTTTGAAATATTAGCTATTTCATCTTTACCTTCATCGATTTCACCTAGTTCCTTTTGAATAGCTTTTAATTGCTCGTTCAAATAGTACTCTCTTTGAGTCTTCTCCATTTGATTTTTTACTCTTCCACGAATTTTTTTTTCAACTGAGATAACGCTAGTCTCTTTATTTACTATCTCATATATTTTTTCTAGTCTTTTTCTTAAATCCCTGATTTCGAGAATTTCTTGTTTTTGAAATATTTTTATATTTAAATTAGCTGCAATATTATCAGCTATTATTTTTGCATCTTTAGAGTTTTTAATTATATTAAGATTTTCATTAAAATCTTTTTTGTTTAACACGATTAATTTCTCAAATCTTTTTACTAATCCTTGAGCATAAACATCTAAATCTTTTGAGGTGTTTATGTCATCTGCTATTTCAACATCGCATTTTAAAAAATTAGTATCATTTTTTATGTTTATAATTTTTACTCTTTTCTGACCTTCAACTAATACTTTAACAGTTCCATCCGGCAGCTTAAGAAGTTGAAGAACTTTACTTAAACATCCAAAAGAGAATAAATCTTTTTCCGAAGGATCATCTGTTTCTGAATTTTTTTGAGCAACAAGAATTATGGATTTGTCAGTTTTCATAGCTTCTTGTAAAGCTTTAATAGACTTCTCTCGTCCCACAAATAAAGGTACAACTATTGAAGGGAAAATAACTATATCTCTAAGTGGTAATAACGGTTTTGTATAAGTTACGTCCATATATCTTTATATGATAATTATTGTCTATATTTCAAGGAACAAATTTACTTAAGCAACTGATGTTGATTGTTTTTTGCCATAAGTGATAATTGGGTCACTATCACCTTTCGCTGATGACTTATCGATTGTTACCTTTAGAACATCTTCTTTATCAGGTAATTCAAACATAGTTTTTAAGAGAATATTCTCTAATATTGATCTAAGTCCTCTTGCACCAGTTTTCTTTTTAATAGCCTTTTTGGCAATTTCAAGCACCGCCTCCTCTTGAAATTCAAGTTCTACATTCTCGAATTCAAATAATCTTTTATATTGTTTTATTAGTGAATTCTTTGGCTCTTTTAGAATTTTAATTAAAGATGCCTCATTTAGTTCATCAAGAGTTGCAATTATTGGCATTCTTCCAATGAACTCAGGTATTAATCCATATTTAATTAAATCTTCTGGTTCAAGAGATTTCATTAATTCTGAAAGTGGTAACTCTTTGTAACTTTTTACCTTCGCACCGAATCCAATTGAACTTCCTTTTCCTCTGCTGTCAATAATTTTATCTAAGCCTGCAAAAGCTCCTCCGCAAATAAATAATATATTAGTCGTGTCTACTTGTAAAAATTCTTGTTGTGGATGTTTTCTTCCGCCTTGAGGAGGAACACTCGCAATAGTACCTTCCATAATCTTAAGTAAAGCTTGCTGCACACCTTCTCCAGATACATCTCTTGTTATAGATGGGTTCTCAGATTTCCTGCTAATTTTATCTACCTCATCAATATAAACTATACCTCTTTGAGCTTTTTCAACATTATAATCTGCTGCTTGTAAAAGTTTTAAAATAATATTTTCTACATCTTCACCTACATATCCTGCTTCTGTTAAAGTTGTAGCGTCAGCCATTGTAAAAGGCACATCAAGTATTTTTGCTAAAGTTTGTGCTAATAAAGTCTTTCCGCAACCTGTCGGGCCAACTAATAAAATATTAGATTTTGAAAGCTCTACGTCTTTGTTTGTTTTAACCTCATGATTAAGCCTTTTATAATGATTGTGGACAGCTACAGACAAAACTTCTTTAGCTTTCTTTTGACCAATTACATAGTCATCAAGAACATTACAAATTTCTTTTGGGGTAGGTACTCCATCTTGATGTTTTATAAGTGAGCTTTTGTTTTCTTCTTTAATAATATCCATACAAAGTTCAACACACTCATCACAAATAAAGACTGTGGGACCAGCGATAAGTTTTCTTACTTCGTGTTGGCTTTTTCCACAAAAAGAACAGTACAGTATATTTTTGTTATTTTTTTCACTCATAACGAATCAATTAGATAATAATAAAGTTGAAATAAAGTCTTATCAAGTCCAAGTTGAAGTTTAAGCTAGATATTGTGTGTTATTTTCTTTTTTCCACAACAAAGTCGATTAATCCAAATTTTTTTGCTTCATCTGGAGTCATAAAGTTATCTCTCTCAAGAGCTTTGGAAATTTCTTCGACTGATTTACCAGTGTGCTTTGAATAGATTGTATTAAGCCTCGTCTTTAAAGACTGAATCTCTTTAGCGTGAATTTGAATATCAGTAGCTTGGCCTTGAAAACCTGCTGAAGGTTGGTGGACCATAATTCGAGAATTCGGTAGAGAATATCTTTTGCCTTTTTCACCTGCAGATAACAAAAAAGATCCCATGGATGAAGCTTGACCTATGCATAGAGTTGAAACTGGAGAATTAATATATTGCATGGTGTCATAAATACCTAAACCAGAGGTAACAAGTCCTCCTGGGCTATTGATATAAAAACTTATTTCTTTATTTGGATTTTCAGACTCTAAAAATAATAATTGTGCCGTTACCAAAGAAGCAACATTATCATTTACAGGTCCGACAAGAAAAACAATTCTCTCTTTTAAAAGACGAGAATATATGTCGTAAGCCCTCTCTCCCTTGCTAGATTGCTCAACAACCATTGGAATTAAAGTGTTCATTTTTTCTTCAAAATCACGACTCATAACTTTGTGTTATACAACTATTGGTTACTTTTTGCTAATTTTTTTTGATTTAATTGGTTTAGACTCTTTCTTTTTAATTTCAGGAGTCGTTTTTGCTTTATTATTTTCATTAAAGCTTTTAATCAGTTTTTCTGCTTCTTTTATAGTTAATTCCTTTTTTACTGAATTAATTTTGGTTTTAAAAAATTTGATAATTTTTTCTTCATATATTGAGCTTTGTAGATGTTGAGTTGCTGATGGATTTTTTTGATAATACTCAAAAACAAATTTTTCTTGACCTGGCATACTTTTAACTTGTTTTTGAATTTCATTTTTTATCTCATCTTCTGTAACTTTTATATTATTGTTTTCACCATACTCATTTAAAATTAAACCTAACTTAATTCTTTTTTTTGCAGATTGAGCTTTATTTTCATCTTTGTTTGAATTGGGGCTGTTTGGAATTGATTTGAGTTCATTATCAATCAAATTTTGCGGTACTTCAACTATATGATTTTTTTCTAATTGATCTAATATTTCTTTTTTTGTGATTGAGTTTAATGCCATGTTATATTGATCAGTAATTTGATTTTTAATTTTGTCTCTTAAATCAGCTAAATCTTTTGCTCCTAGTCTTTTTGCAAAATCATCATCAAGTTTATTTTTTTTTGGACTTTTTATGTTTAAAATTTCACAATTAAATATTGCTTTTTTGTTAGCGAGTTCTTTTTTTGGATGATTTTGAGGAAGAGAAGATATAACTTTTTTCTTTTCATTCTTTTTTACACCAATCAGCTGTTTATCAAATCCTTGTAAAAATAAATCTTTTCCAAGTTCAATTGTAACATCTTTTCCGTTGCTACCTTCAAATTCTCTGTCATCGACAGTTGCTTGATAATTGAAGATCACTTGATCACCTGTCTCGGACTTAGCATCATTTTTTTTATCTTCAAAAGATTTGTACTCTTTAGAAAGGTTTTCCAATCTTTCTTCTAATACATCTTTACTTACTTTAACTAAGTATTCTGAGATTTTATATTTCTCAAAAGTTTGTAGTTTTATTTCTGGTAATAAATCAAGTTGTAATTCAAAGTTAAGATCTTTACCTTCACCAAATGTTTTTAAATCGATTTTTGGTTGACCAGCTACTTTTAATTTTTTATCTTGAATAGCTTTTGTAGTACTTTCTTTTAAAACTTTATCAATTACCTCACCATAAATTGCTTTACCAAATTGGTTTTTAATAACTGATGGAGGAACTTTGCCTTTACGAAACCCTTTAAGATCCACCTGATCTTGCAATTCTAATAATCTATTATCCAGCTTTTTTTTTATTTCCTCTTTATCTACAATAATCGATAAAGTTGTTTTTAAGCCTTTTTTTGACTGTACTTGTACTTTCATAAATATTGGTGGGCAAGAAGAGACTCGAACTCTTAAGCCTTGCGGCACTAGTTCCTAAGACTAGCGCGTATACCAATTCCGCCACTTGCCCTTGTTAGTTTAATTAGTTTTATATATCAATTTTTTTTTTTACAAAACTATTTAGTCTAAAATATGCCAATAAATAAATAATAATTAAGGAAAAAAACCAATACTTGCACACCGTACCGTCTTCTCGCACCAAAATACTTGGTAAAACTAAAAGACAATATATTAGATTGATAAATAACGTATTTAAGTAATTACAGTCTCTATTTGGATTTTTTAAATTTAAAATTTTATAAGACAACATATGTAGATGTTCACTATCTGGTTTAATAGGTGATTTTTTTTGGACCAATTTTCTTAAAAATGAAAAGAAGACCTCAAAAAATAAATAAAATAACAAAATAGTAAAAAAGAATGAAGAAACATTCGTATTTAAATTATTTGTTTCGATTACATTTAATGCGGTAAAAGTACCTAAGAGATAAGCGCCACCATCACCCATAAAAATTTTTGCAGAGGGAAAATTAAATAATAAAAATATTAAAAGAATTATAATTTGAGCAGTTATTAATATTGAGAGAGGTTGAATTTCATTTTCAATATTTATGAACAATAATATTGAATTTATTATTATTAATTGAAAAGCTAATAATCCATTAAAACCATCAATTAAATTAGATCCATTAATTATAAATAGGAAACATAAAATTATAAAAAAGAGGTAAACTATTTTTATACTTAAAATTTTGTTTAAAAAAATCAAATCTATTCCATATATTTGAATTGAAAAAACTTTTACAGAAACTAGTAAAATAGCAGTCATTGAAATTAATCGTGTTTTAGGGCTTAGTCTGAATTTAATATCATCTAAAAAGCCAATTAGAAATAAGCCTGTTCCAAGTACTAAATAATCAACATAAAATGAGGAAAACAAAAGATTGTTTAACGTAGCGAATATGAAAAAAGATACTAAACATGCTAAACCACCACTCCTAGGTATATCACTTTTATGGAAAGCTTGAGGTTTATCAAAATCACTATCTAATAATAAACCATTCATTATTTTGTGAGAAAATTTTTGAATTATGAAAAAAGTGAAAAAACTGAGAAATGAAAATATAGATAACAGGCTAAACTCAAGAGACTCGCTTTGCATTAGATGTTAATTTAATCCTTTATTGTTTTTTTTTACAATATAAATTCCAAATATTATTATACTCAATGAAATCATAACACGCCAAGTAATTACCTCATCCATAAGAAAATATCCAAAGAATACTCCAAAAATTGGAATCAAGTATGCTACTTGTGTTTGAAAAACTAGCCCATTCACAGATAAAATTCTAAATCTTATAAGCCAAGCCAATCCTGTCGCAACAATACCTAAATAAAGTAAAGACAATGTAGACTCTAAAGTTGGGTCGGCTAGCCAAGGTTTTTCTAAAATCATCGCCATCGGAAAAAGGAAAATTAAAGACCATATGGTCGTGGATGTGGTAACGTTTTCATTACCCTTGTTTTTAATTCGTATGGTTAATATGCCACCAATAGAGTAAAATGTTGAGCCTAAAATAGTAATTAGAGCGAAAATATAATTACTTTCATTGATAATAATTTTATCTAAAAATAAAAATAAAATTCCTGAAAAACCTACAAGGACTCCTATAGCCTTAAATATATTAATTTTTTCATTTTTTGTAAAAAAATGAGCTAATATTGTTCCGCTTAATGGTGTTGTACTCATCAACATTGCAGCTAAATAACTATTAATTTTACTTGTGCCTATAGCTATTAAAATAAATGGAATTGCTATATTGCATAGACCTATTAAAGCATAGTTCTTCCATTCTTTTGAAAAGGCCTCTATTTTGATTTTCTTAAATTTACAAAGTAAAATTAGCGGAGCACTAGCAAATATTACTCGTACTAAAGCTAAAGTAATTGGCTCATAAGAATATGTTGCAATTTTTATATTAAAAAATGACGAACCCCAAATTAATCCCAACAAAACAAGTAAAAATATGTCAAATGAATTTGCTTCTCTCATAAAACCTGCACTTAATAAGTGTATTGATGCTTTAAACGCATAGCTGATATCATCTTATTAGAGGTTATTCTATAACTATATTCTGGTAAATAATCTCGAAATTATGAGTGCTAATAAAATTATAAAACTTATAAAAGACAAAGAAGTTGAATATGTAGATCTAAGATTTACTGATCCAAGAGGAAAACTTCAACATCTAACAATAGATTGTTCCGTTGTAGATGAAGACATGCTTGATAAAGGTGTTTTTTTTGACGGCTCCTCAATTGCTGGATGGAAAGCAATAAATGAGTCAGATATGATTTTAAAACCTGATTTGTCGAGGCCGATAATTGATCCTTTTAATTCTCACACAACTTTAAATATTTTTTGTGACATTATGGATGCAGTGAAAAAAGACTCTTACGGAAGAGACCCGAGAGGAACTGCAAAAAAAGCTGAAAGTTATTTAAAAAAAACAGGAATAGGAGATAAAGCCTTCTTTGGTCCTGAACCAGAATTTTTTGTTTTTGATGATGTAAGATTTAAAAATGATATGAACGAAACAAGTTTCTCAATTGATAGCTCTGAAGGACCATATAACACTGGTAAGAAATATGAAAATGGGAACCTTGGTCACAGACCTGGTATCAAAGGTGGATATTTTCCAGTGCCTCCAGTAGATAGTGCACAAGATATGAGAAGTGAATATTTAAAAGCTTTAAAAGATATGGGTGTTAAAGTTGAAAAACATCACCACGAAGTTGCTCCCTCTCAACACGAGCTTGGAATGTATTTTGGTACTTTAACCGATATGGCAGATAATGTTCAATTATACAAATACGCGGTACAAATGGTTACAAATTCATTTGGGAAATCTGCTACATTTATGCCTAAGCCTGTAAAGGGAGATAATGGCTCAGGAATGCATTGTCACCAATCAATTTGGAAAGGTAGCTCGCCTTTATTTATGGGTAAAGAGTACGCAGGATTGTCACAAACTGCATTATATTACATTGGTGGAATTTTAAAGCATGCAAAAGCAATTAACGCGTTCTCAAACGCGACTACAAATAGTTACAAAAGATTAATTCCTGGCTTTGAGGCTCCGGTTATTTTAGCTTACTCAGCTAGAAATAGATCTGCATCTTGTAGAATACCAATTACAATGAACCCGAAGGCTGCAAGAATGGAAATAAGATTTCCAGATGCCGCTGGAAATCCTTATTTGACATTTGCATCAATGTTAATGGCTGGAATAGATGGTATTAAAAATAAAATCAACCCAGGTAAAGCATTTGATAAAGACCTTTATACTTTAGGAGAGGATGAAGTAAAAAAACTCCCAACAGTGTGCGGTTCTTTGAGAGAAGCTATGGAAAGTTTAGATAAAGATAGAAAGTTTTTAACTGAAGGCGGAGTTTTTACTGATGATCAAATAGATGCTTATATAGATTTGAAATTTCAAGAAATTTACAAATTCGAACACACTCCACACCCGATTGAATTTGAAATGTATTACAGTCAATAATATTTAAATTTTAAAAGACTCTCCACATCCACACCGTTCTGTCTCATTGGGATTTTTAAATATGAATTGTGATGAAAATTTTTCTTTTTTGTAATCCATTTCTGTTCCTAGAAGATAAATAATTGCAGCAGGATCTATGAAAACTTTAACTCCTTTATCTTCAATCACTTCATCATTAGCTTTTTTATCTTTTGCATATTCCATTGAATAACTCATACCAGCACATCCGCCAGTTTTAACACCAACTCTTACTCCAATAGTTTTACCATCAGCATTTGACATAATTTCCTTAATTCTGGCTGCTGCACTATCAGACAATTTAATAATTTGTTCACTCATAAGTTTAATTCTAATTTTGCTTCCTCGCTCATCATATCTTTTGTCCAAGGAGGATTCCAGACAAGTTTTAACTCTACTTTTTTTACTCCTTCAATTGAATTAATGTTCTCCTTTACCATTTTAGGCAAGCTTTCTGCTACAGGGCAATTTGGGCTAGTTAAAGTCATCTCAATATAAGCTTCATTATCGTTTTTTATTTCGATATTATAAATTAATCCTAAGTCATAAATATTTACCGGAATTTCAGGATCATAAATTTTTTTTACTTCAGTAATTATTTTATCTTTTAATTTCATATTATTTTTCCAAAACAGAAGACAGCGTATGCCATGCCATTGTTGCACACTTAACTCTCATAGGAAAATCTTTTACCCCTGATAAGGACATTAAAGTAGTTTTTTGATCATCATTTAAACTATTAAGTGTTATAGATTTGCTTTCTTTTATTAAGTTCAAAAAATTATCAATAATAATTTTAGCTACATTAAAATCTTTTCCTTTTAAAATATCGGTTAAAATAGAAGCTGAAGCAAGAGATATTGCACAACCCTCTCCTTCAAAACTGAGGTTTAAAATTTTTTTATCTTTATTTAGTTGAGCGTAAATATGAACTTTATCACCACATAGAGGGTTATGACCTTTTGCATCGTTGGTAAAATCTTTACATTTTCCGAAGTTCCTTGGATTTTTACCATGATCCAAAATTATTTCTTGATATAATTCCTTTAATTCCATTAAATTTTGAACACTTTCTTACATTTTTCTATTGCGTTAAGTAAAATATCAATATCTTCTTTTGTATTATATAAACCTATAGATGCCCGAGCAGTAGCTGGCATACCAATTTTTTCGTGTAAAATTTGGCAACAATGATGCCCAGCTCGTATAGCCACTCCATCATCATCTAGAATTGTTGCTATATCATGTGGGTGAACTCCTTTTAAAGTAAATGATATAACTGAAGCTTTATTTTTAGGATCTCCTACTAAATTTATTGAATTGTTTTTTCTGATTTTTTCTAATCCGTATTTAAGAATTTCGTTTTCATTTTCAGATATTTTGTTTAAACCGATTTTCTCAATTAGTTTAATTGACTCGCTAAAAGCAACCACTTCAGCAGTTTGCATTGTGCCCGCTTCAAATTTGGTAGGGCTTTCAGCAAATGTTACGTTTTCTTTTCTTACTTCATTAATCATTCCCCCTCCACCTTGATAAGGAGGCATTTCATCAAGCCATTTTTTCTTTCCATAAAGTATTCCAAGTCCATTAGGCCCATATAATTTATGGCAAGAGATTACATAAAAGTCACATCCCAATTTTTGCATATCTAATTTTAAGTGCGGGGCCCCTTGGGTTCCATCAACAAGAACAGGAATTTTTTTGGATGAAGCTAAATCAATTATTTCTTCTAAGGGACTTATACCTCCTGTAACATTAGATATATGTGTTATAGCTATTATTTTAGTTTTGTTTGTGATTAATTTTTTAATTTCGTCTACTTGTATTTCAAGATTTTCATTAATTTTTGCAAATTTAATTACTGCTTTTTTTTTGTTTCTAAGGTAATGCCATGGAACATAATTTGAATGGTGCTCTAACTCAGTTAGTATAATTTCATCTCCTGCTTGAATAAATTTTTCTCCAAAAGAGTTTGCTACTAAATTTATTCCTTCAGTAGCACCTTTTGTAAAAATAATTTCCTCTCTGTGCTTTGCATTAATAAATTCTTTTACAAGATCTCTTGTTTCTTCAAATCGATTTGTTGCTGTTACAGCTAATGAATGTACACTTCTTCCAACATTTGAAAATTCGTTCTCATAAAAATAAGACATTCTATCAATTACAGATTTAGGTTTTTGGGAAGAATTTGCACTATCTAAGTAAACTAATGGTTTATTATTAATTTTTTTTTTAAATATAGGAAAATTATTTTTAATTTGATCTATTTTCATATTTTATATGTTTATTAAAATGATTTAACAAAATATCCATTATCTCTTTGTTTTTAATTTTATCTAGGACCGTCTCTAAAAATCCTTTTATGATCATTTTTACTGCTTCTTTATTATCTATTCCTCTTGCTTTTAAATAAAACAAAGCATCTTTATCAATATTTCCTGAAGTCGAACCATGTGAACATTTTACATCATCTGCATAAATTTCAAGCTCGGGCTTCGTACTAAATTCAGAGTCTTTATCAAGTAAAAGTCCTTTGCTTAATTGATAAGCATTGGTTTTTTGAGCTATTTCCTCCACAAAGATTTTGCCTTGGAATACTCCTTTGCTACCTGAGGTAATAACATTTTTTACATCTTGATGGCTTTGACAATTCGGTTTTAAATGTTGGATAGTTGTCTTAACTTCTTGATGATTATTATTATTTAAAAATAATCCAGAATATACTTCACCACAAGAATTAGTCCCATTCAATTTGATATTACTTTCAAATTTTCCAAATTTTATTCCTGATGAAAATAAGTATTTTTTAAAATTTGTATTTTTTGATAATTGCACTTTAGAAAATTCATAAAAAAAATTTCTACTTTCATTTTTATTAATAAAGTAATAATCAAGGTGAGAGTTTTCATCTAAATTTATATACTTGAAAGTATTTTTAAAAAAATTTCCTTTAGACTCATCTACTAGATATTCTAATATTGTAGCTTTAGAATTTTTTAACAAGTTTATAGAATCAGAATTATTAATTATTTTATTTTTTAGAGTGCCTGTAAAGTAATTATAAATTACTATTGGATTTTTAAATTTGTAATCTGAACTTATATTTAAGTTAAATCCACCTTCGTGCAATGCAGTGTTTAAATTTTGCATAGGGTTATCTTTCAAATTATTTGCGAAGTTTAAATGATGATTAAAATCAAGATTTGTAATTGAAAAATGATTTTTATCTTTTAAATTTTCTGATTTAAAATCAAATGATTGAAGTTTTCCATTTATAAGTTTTACTGAATTATGAATAAAACTAAATTCATGAAAGTCAGGTTTTTTATCATTTAATTCATCATTGTTTAATTCATCAAAATTGTCCTTTAAAAATTTTTCTAAATCAGTAAATTTCCATTCTTCTTCTCTTTTATTTGGAAAACCTTTTTTTTTGAAATTTGATAAATTTTCTTCTCTTAACTTTAGACTTTTGTCTGACTTATCTCTAATTTTAAAATTTAATTCCATGATTAAATAAGATTTGTGTACCCAGTCTTTTCCAACTCTTCTCCTAATTCTTTTGAACCAGTTTTTATAATTTTTCCTGCTGACAACACATGTATAAAATCTGGTTTAATAAAATTTAAAAGTCTTTGATAGTGAGTAATAATTAGAAAAGAGTTATTTTTATTTTTGTAAGAATTAACACCCTCAGCTACAATTTTTAGTGCATCTATATCAAGTCCTGAGTCTGTTTCATCTAAAATTGCTAACTTAGGCTCTAGTATTTTCAATTGAAGTATTTCATTTTTTTTCTTTTCACCGCCTGAAAATCCAACATTTAAATGTCTAGATAGAAACTTTTCATCTATACTTAGCTCTTTAGCTTTTTCTTTTACAATTTTAAGAAAATTAATTGCATCTAAATCTTTCTGCCCCTTTGCTTTTCTTATTGAATTTAATGAGGTTCTTAAAAAATTATTAGTATTTACCCCTGGTATTTCGGTAGGATACTGGAATGCTAAAAACATTCCTTTTTGAGCCCTTTCCTCTATTGAAATTTGTGCTAAATCTTCCCCTTCATACTTTAACTCACCAGAAATATTATATCCTGGTTTGCCTGATAAAATATTTGCTAAGGTACTTTTCCCAGATCCGTTTGGACCCATAATCGCGTGAACTTCCCCTTTATTTATTTTAAGATTTAAGCCATTGATGATTTGTTTCTTATTTATATCAGCTTTTAGGTTTTTAATTTCTAACATTATCCAACACTTCCTTCTAAACTTATTGAAACCAATTTTTGTGCCTCTACAGCAAATTCCATAGGCAATTGTTGTAAAACCTCTTTGCAGAAACCATTAACTATTAAACTTACTGCTTCTTCTTGATTTAAACCTCGTTGATTACAGTAAAAAAGTTGCTCCTCATTAATTTTTGAGGTTGTAGCTTCATGTTCAATTGTAGATGATGAATTTTTGTTTCTGATATAAGGCACTGTATGAGCCCCACATTTGTTTCCCATCAAGAGAGAGTCGCACTGAGTATAATTTCTAGAATTTTCGGCTTTTTTGCTTATGTCTACAAGTCCTCTGTAAGTATTATCTGCTTTTCCTGCAGATATTCCTTTAGAAATAATTTTGCTTTTAGTATTTTTTCCTAAGTGTATCATTTTCGTTCCAGTATCAGCTTTTTGATGATTATTGGTAATAGCAATTGAATAAAACTCTCCTACAGAGTTGTCTCCTTGTAAAATACAGCTAGGATATTTCCATGTTATAGCTGAACCTGTTTCAACTTGTGTCCATGAAATTTTTGAATTTCTTCCTCTACAAGCACCTCTTTTAGTCACAAAGTTATATATTCCTCCTTTACCTTCCTCATCACCTGGATACCAATTTTGCACGGTTGAATATTTAATCTCAGCATCATCTAAAGCAACAAGTTCTACATTAGCAGCATGAAGTTGATTTTCATCTCTCATAGGCGCTGTACAACCCTCAAGGTAACTAACATAACTGCCTTTATCAGCAATTATAAGTGTTCTTTCAAACTGACCAGTTTGAGAAGCATTAATTCTGAAATAAGTAGAAAGTTCCATTGGACATCTTACGTTAGGAGGTATGTACACAAAAGATCCATCTGTAAATACGGCAGAATTTAAAGTTGCAAAGTAATGATCGGTTAAAGGAATTACAGATCCCAAATATTTTTTGACTAGATCTGGATGTTTTTGTATAGCTTCAGAAATAGAGCAAAAAATTATTCCCTTTTTAGTTAATTCTCCCTTGAAAGTAGTTGCTACAGAAACGGAGTCAAAAACTGCATCTACAGCTACTCCACTCAGTCTTTTCTGCTCATCTAAAGGGATTCCAAGTTTTTTATAAGTTTCAATAAGTTTTGGGTCGACTTCATCTAAGCTTTTAGGTTTGTTCTTTGTGCTTTTAGGTGCTGAATAATAATAAAGATTTTGATAATCTATTTTAGGATACTTTGGTTTTTGCCAGTTTGGTTCCTTTAAAGATTTTAATCTTTTATACGCTTTAAGTCTCCAATCCAAAAGCCATTTAGGCTCTTTTTTTTCTTTAGAAATAAATTTTATTGTTTCCTCACTTAATCCTTTAGGAGCTTTGAAGCTTTCTATGTCAGTGGTAAAACCATATTTATAATCTTTATTGGTATCAATAATTTTACTCATTATCTTTTTACTATCTCCTCTAATTTTACATTTTCAAAAAATCCATTGATATGTGAGTCTAATTTGTCCCATAAATTATGCGTAATACATTTAACCGATTTGTTATTACATCCTTTTTTTGACTCTTTTTTGCAATTAAGTGTTTTTACTTCTTCGTTTACGGCATAAAAAATATTTGAAAGTTTAATTTCTGAAGCAGGTTTTTCTAAAGCATATCCACCTTTTACGCCTCTCACACTTTTAACTAATTTATTTTCTTTTAAATGAACAAATAATTTTTCTAAATAAGCTAGTGAAATATTTTGCCTAATTGAAATCTCAGATAAACTAACTGGTTTATTCTTAGAATAAGATGCTAGGTCGGCCATGGCCATCACTGCATATCTGCCTTTAGTTGTAAGTTTCATAAATTTGGCTTGTTTTACAGCATTTTTTATTTAATTCCTACTAAATTACTCTGAATTAAAAAAAGATATTTGACGCACAAAAACATGTTATAAGTCTAATCTTTTATTGAAACTAATTATCATTATTATGAAACAAAAAAGTTTAGAAGTTTTTATACCTGGTCCAGCTGGAAGATTAGAAGCAAAATATTATAAAAATCCTAAATTTGGATCACCTGTAGCAATTGTTCTTCAACCGCATCCACAATACGGAGGAACAATGAATAATAGGATAGTTCAATTAATGTATAATATTTTTTTAGAAAATGGATTTTCTGTAATTAAAATTAATTTTAGAGGTGTTGGAAAGAGTGATGGTGTTTTCGATAATGGTCAAGGTGAATTATCAGATGCTGCTGCTGCTCTTGATTGGATTGAAAGAGAAAATATGGATTATAGTCAATGTTGGGTGTCAGGATTTTCCTTTGGAGCTTTAATTTGTATGCAATTAATAATGAGACGTCCTGAAGTTAATAACTTTATTGCTATATCGCCCCAACCTAATGTATATGATTTTTCTTTTTTAGCTCCATGTCCTACTTCTGGTCAGGTAGTTTATAGTGATAATGACGAATTGGTAACCAAGGAAAGTATAAACGAGTTAGATAATAGAATAAAAAGTCAAAAGGGAGTTGAAGTTATTTTTTCAAAAATTAAGGGTGCAAACCACTTTTTTAAAGATAAAGAAAAAGAGCTTAGAACAGAAATTGAAAAATATATTAAAGAAAAAACAGCTCTGATTTAAGCTTCTATTATTTCACCACCACTACACGGTGAACTACATCCAGTTGTAGAAGGGAAAGAAATTGGTAATGACAAGACAGATCTTATAGCTATGTAAGCAAATGCTTGGGACTCTATGAAATCACCATTTAACTCAAAGTCTTCAGAGCCAAAGAAAAATAAATTTCTATTTGAATTTGCTTGAATCTGTTTTAAGAGACTCTTATTTTTTCTTCCGCCACCACATATTAAAATCTTAATTTCTTTATTTTTAAATTCTCTTAATAAAAAATTTATTTTTGAAGTAATAATTTTTGCCGTAAAAGCTGTAAGCGTTGCAGCTCCATCTTCTAAGCTAAGACCTCTAGCAAAAGAGATATCAAAATCATTTATATCTAAAGAAATATTTTTTTTCTTTTGAAAATTATTTTCATGATTTTCTAAAGCTTGTTCAAGTATAATTTCATTTATCTTACCAAGATTTGAAATTCTCCCTTCTAAATCAAATTTTTTATTTGTGTGGTTTTGTATCCAAGCATTAATTAAACAATTTCCTGGACCCACATCTTGACTTATAATATTATGGTGGCTTGAATTTTGAATTAATGTTAAATTTGATATTCCACCTATATTTAATATACAAGCTGGTAACTTTATTTTTTTTGATTTAATTAAGTATTGATGAAAAATTGGTGTTAAAGGTGCCCCTTCACCTCCATTATTAATATCATTTTGTCTAAAATTGAAAACAATTTTTTTTTTGGTTAATTGAGATAACAAGTTACCATTACCTAATTGTAATGAAATTTTCTCTTGTGGATTGTGATAAATAGTTTGACCATGAAAACCAATTAAGTCAATGTCAAAACTCTTTATGATATCTTGAACAACTTTAGCATGAAAAATCGTTATGGTATTCTCAAGTTCTTTAATAGAAGAAGAATATTTTTTTAAATCATTTAAAGAATTAATTTTTTTTTTAAGATTGTGGTAATTGTGAAATAGGTCTTCGTCGTACTCATAATAATTCTCTTTTAATATGGTAAATTTATCCAATCCATCAGATTGAATTATTGATGCATCTACTCCATCCCCTGAAGTTCCACTCATCATACCTAAGCATGTGTATTCTTTACTCATAATTGTATTTATTTATACTAAATATTGTATAATAGTAATTCTATAACAATTAGAAATATGAAAAGCACTTTTTTGAGAGAAATGCAAGAAAGGGGTTATCTTAATCAATGCACTGATTTAGATAAGTTAGACTCAATAATTTCAAAAAAATCTATTTCAGCATACATTGGTTTTGATTGCACTGCTAATAGTTTGCATGTTGGCAGCTTATTGCAAATAATGATTTTAAGATTGCTTCAAAAACATGGTCATAGACCTATAGTCCTTTTAGGAGGAGGTACAACTTTAATAGGTGATCCTTCAGGAAAAGACTCTACAAGAAAGATTTTAAAACAAAAAGATATAAAAAAAAATATTAAAAATATTAAAAAAATTTTTGAAAAATTGTTAAATTTCAAAAGTAAAATCACAAGACCAATTTTTGTAGACAATTATACTTGGTTAGGAAAATTAAATTATATAGATTTTTTAAGAAAGATTGGTTCGCAATTTACACTAAATAAAATGTTAACATTTGATAGTGTAAAATCTAGATTAGATAGAGAACAATCTTTAAGTTATATGGAGTTTAATTATATGATTCTTCAAGCATTTGATTTTTACAAACTTTATGAAAGAGAGAAATGCATTTTACAACTTGGGGGATCTGACCAATGGGGAAATATAGTTAATGGCGTGGATTTGATAAGGCGTATTCAAAAGAAGGAAGCTTTTGGATTAACCAGTCCATTAATTACCTTATCTTCAGGGGCAAAAATGGGCAAAACAGAAAAGGGAGCTGTTTGGTTGAATGAAAAATTATTTTCTCCATATGATTATTGGCAATTCTGGAGAAACTCTGATGATAAGGATGTAATTAGATTTTTAAAATTTTTTACAGATGTTGATGTAAGCACGATTACTAATCTGGAGAAAGCAAAGAATATAAATGAATTAAAGATAACCTTGGCTAATGAGACTACGAAAATACTTCATGGCAAAGTTCATTCATCCAGAGCAGAGAAGATTGCATCAGATGTATTTAAATTTGGAAAAATTAATGAAAATTTGCCCTCAAAAAAAATTTCAAAAAAAGATATTGAGACGGGAATGAAACTTTTGGAATTATTGGTTGATAACAAAATTATGAATTCAAAAAGTGAGGCGAGAAGAGCTATTAATAACAAAGGAGTAAAGATTAACGACTTACTCGTAGCAGATGAGAACAAAATATTAAGTCTTTCAGATTTTAAAGATGAGAATTTGAAGATTTCTTTTGGAAAGAAAAAACATTTTCTTTTTAAGATTACTTAGCTCTTTTAAGTGCTTTCTGAATAAACCTAGGAGTTAATGTTTTAATAGGATTTACCGTTGTCTTAATTTTCCCAGGCATACCTTTCATTTTAAAGCTGATACCAAACAAACCCTCGCCTATCTCTTTTGGAATCAAAATATCACCAACTATTGGCAATTTTGATAAAAATTTATTCAAAGTTTTTGCTGGAACCATTGTACCTCTTAAACTTACTAAGCCGGTTTTTATATCAACATAACCTTCCATTAAAATAGAAATACTAGGTCCTATAGCGTATAACTCATTCAAATTAAGAACTTGATTATTTTTATTTATCGACATTTCTAATTTCTCAAAAGATAAACCATCACCTGATAAAGCATCAACCATTCCTCCAAAGTCTGCAAGTGAAAATAATTTGACTAAGCCAGGGGCGTCTTTAACTTTAAAATTTTCAATTGATAAATCTATACTGCTATTTTTATCGTCATAAGAAGAAAAAATTAAAAGCTGACCACCGGATAAACCATCAAAAAACTTATAATTAGATAATAATGGTTTAGGTAAGTCAGAATAAATTTCTAGTATCTTTTTATTTGTAGTCTTATCTATTTGTAAAGATATATCTAAATATTTACCATCTTCAAATTCACCCTTAGAAACTATTTTATTAAATTTTCCCTTTTCTATGTAGCCAATTAAATTAAAATTAGATAATCTTTCTGAGACATTGTTTGAAATTTCATCAATGTTAATTGAAATTTCTTTATTTATATTCTTTAGAAAATTAAAACTTCCGCTTTGATCTAATAACTTGGTTAAGTTAGTTGCATCATAACTACGACCTTTAATTATAATTTTTTTTCCAACAGTGATTTGAAAATCATTGTTATTATCATTTTTTTTAAATGTTTTAACTAAGATGTTGTCAAATTTTGTTAAATTTCCATTATCTAAATGCATATTTTTGATACTGATTTTACTTTTGCCTTCTGAGATATTTAATTTTTTAAAAATTATTT
>CACNIK010000009.1 GCA_902620525.1 uncultured Pelagibacteraceae bacterium
CATGCGGCGCTAATGCAGGAGGAGCATTAGTAAAACAAAATACTATTAAATTTTTTTTTACAGCTTGCTCGGCATAAAAACTAGATAATCCGTAATGACCACTTTTTTTTATAGCAACAAGACCAATTCCAGTTTTTTTTGCATTTTTAATAGCTACCTTAATACCTATATCTGCAGCGACAAAACCAATACTGTTGTCTGCATTTATGTGCGAGATAGATGAACTTATTCTTTTTATTTTTATTTTTGGTTTTGAATTTATAAGACCTTTTTTCAGTCTATCACAATACATCTTTAACCTTGCTAAACCATGCGACTGCGCATTTATAAGTTCAGCTTTAAGTAAATAATCTGCACAAACCTTAGAGTGACTATTTGAAAGATTATATTTTTTAAAAATTCTCTGAAGTTTTGAAAGTATTACTTTTTTTTTCACTTAATTAATTTTAAACCCTTTTGTTCCCAGTAATTTGTTCTTTGCTCTGGGTTCTCGACCAAACTCTTACACATGAGACCATATTTTTTAGCTAAAGCTGAAAAATCTTTGTTTGCCATTTTTACAAATGTATCTATTTTTGTCTTGGTCATCTCAGCCATAACCTCAGGATTTAATCCCATAATTTCCCCTAAATCATAATTATACTTCAACGAAACATCTGCACTATTTTCTAAATTTTTTATTAATCCTTGATTTTTCCCTGCCTTTTTAAAACTTTCTGCGGCAACTTTATAGAAACTATAACAATCTAAATAATCTTTTTGAATGTTTTCCATGATATATTTAGCTACTTTTTTTTCTTTCACTTTTTCGTCAGCAAAGAGAGATGCTGGAAAAAGAAAAACAAATAATATGATCAAAAACCTCCTCATTAATGACTAACCTTTTCCTCGCCAAGGAATCGTTTTATCAATTATTTTCCTAATTGTAATATCAAATAACAAACCTAGCATTCCCATAATAAATATAGTTATCCATATTACTTCATATTGGAAATATTTTTTAGCAACATTTTCTACGAATCCAACTCCAGTAGTTCCAGCTAAAAATTCTGCAGCCACTAAAGTTCCCCAACACATTCCTGTTGCCACTCTTATGCCAGTAAGAATTTCTGGTAAAGAATTTGGAAAAATAACGTGTCTTAATATTTGCCACTTAGATGCGCCAAGAGAGTGGGCGGCGTGGATTTTAGATAATTGAGTTCCAGAAGCCCCAGCTCTTGCCGAAATAATCATTATTGAAAGCGAGACCATAAATAACAAGAACACTTTCCCAAGGTTATCAATACCAAGAACTGAAATTACTAATGGCGCCCAAGCTAATGGTGGCACAGGTCTATAAAGTTCAATTAAAGGATCAAAAAAACCTTTTGCAAATCTATTTAATCCCATGAAAAGCCCTAACGGTACTCCTATAATAATTCCTGCTACAAGACCAAGGAACACTCTTAAAAATGAGTCCCATATATGACCAGTTGGTATTGGAATTTTAAATAAATTGAAGTCCCCAGTAACAAAACTTAACACTTTACTTTTAAAATTGGGTTTAACTTCTCCCTGTTCGTTATGAACTGGGTATTCACCAGGTAAAATATCTGCAAACCAATCAGGAATTAAGAAACCTATAATCTTACTTACATCCATCATTTCATACCAAATTAATGGGATTTGTTTGTAACCAACATTAGGGTTTAGCATTAATGTAAATTTATTAATTGTATCTGAAGGTTTGGGTAACCATCTACCTGATCCTTGCTCTGAACAACTTGGTCCACTAGAAATAATAGTACCAGACGGAAATAAAAGTATATCAACCCATCTTAAACCGCCTTGTTCTTTTTTCTGTGCTTTATCAAAATTAATTATTGAAAGCTGCATGTCTTTCAAAGTATTTGGTGGAAAAATACTTGCGTATTCAATTCTTCGTGCAATTTTTAAGATATCTTTTGCAAACGAGGAAGAAATCTCTTCTGAAGAGCCAAGATTAGTTCTGAAATCTTTAATCTCTTTTTTTAGCTTTTCCAATGCTGAAGTATATTGACTATTGTGGTTTCTGAGTTCAAAGAACTCGTCACTAATCAAATTAAGTTCCTTAGCAGCTGCTTGAAATTTTAAACCTCGCTTTGTTTTTGGTATTGAAGGTATTTCAATAGTGTTTTCAATTGATGTACTTGAAGCTTTCCAACTGCCTTCCTCTTTAGCAGCTTCAATCCTTTCTATTTCTTGTTCAGCACTTTCATTCGGAAAATCTTTTTTTCTAAAATTTTCAGTTAAATTTATAATTTTGTTATTAATTATTTTAATTTGTTCTTTTGTTTCATTATTTAAAAGTTTTTCATTAGTCAATAAAGGAATTGAATTTTTAGTTTGCGAAACAAAATTTAATAATTTGCTTCTATCTTGACTTTTTACTTTTTCTGAATTTTCAATTTCAATAATTATTTTATTTAAGTTTTCTGTTTCAGTTTCAATTACAGAAGTACTTTTAAGTTGGCGTTCTTCAATTGGAAAAAGGTACTTAAGAGAAAGAAGGGACTCATTTACCTTACCAACTTGGCAAAGTTCGTTAGCAGATTTTGGAAAGAAAGATTTTGCAATATCCCATGAATAATAAAGCCAAACTAATAATAAGAAACTGCTACCAACAATTACCCAATGAATTCCACCTTGAGCCCTCTCTGGATTTCCAAAAACAGCATCCACTTTTTCTGTTTTAATTAATTTCCTGCCGTATAAAACACATCCGACGATAGCAAAGAAAAATACAAAAGTTAAAAAAGCTGTGATCATTAATTATCTTTACCCATTATTTCTTCCTCCATATCCCAAATCATAGAGAGAATTTCCTCTCTTTTTGAAACGAATTCTTTATTATTTTTGATTTCCCTTAAATCACCGTTAAGACCCATTGATGCAAAGGGTAACTTATATTCTTTATGAATTCTTCCAGGTCTTGGAGCCATAACGTAAACTTTTTCTCCAAGCAACAATGCCTCTTCAACTGAGTGGGTTATTAAAATAATTGTTTTACCTGTTTCTTTCCAAATTTTAAGAACTAGCGACTGCATTTTTTCTCTCGTCAATGCATCTAAAGCTCCAAGAGGTTCATCCATTAAAATTAAATCAGGATCATTTATTAAGCATCTAGCTAAAGCTACTCTTTGCTGCATACCCCCTGATAATTGGTAAGTAGGAGTATTACCAAAACCTTTTAAACCAACAATATCCAACCATTCGTCAACTTTCTTTTGTGTTTGAACAGCGTCTTCTTCCTTCATTCTCAAACCAAAATTTACATTTTCAGCAACTGTTAACCATTCAAATAAAGCACCTTGTTGGAAAACCATTCCTCTATCAACACCTGGTCCATTGATTTCTTTATTATTAAGAGTAATTTTTCCTGAAGTTGGTCTTATAAATCCTGCTGTAATATTTAATAAAGTTGTCTTTCCGCATCCTGAGGGACCAAGGACGGTTAGTAATTCCCCTTTTTTAATTGTGAAATTTAAATCTTTGAGAGCATGGACAGTCTCTCCTTTCGGAGTTTTAAAAATCATATTTAAGTTTTGTGAAATTAAGTCACTCATAAAATAATTATATTAGATATTTAGTTAAAAAAATAGGCACCAATTGTTTAAATTGGCGCCTATTAATTTGATTTCTTAAACTACGGTAAAAACTTAGTAGTTACCGTACCTCTTGGAGTGTCAAATCCTTTTAAAAACTTAGCAAGGTTTCCACTCTTCATAGATTTTTTTGTTTCTTTTGGCGTTAAGAATTTGAAGCCACTTAAAGTGTCTTTCATGTCAGCAACTTTCATTTCTGACTCTTTAGACATAGCCTTCATATCACTTCCACCATTTCTGTATCTTTCATTAGCTTCATGAGTTAACTCAACGAATGATTTTAACATTCCTGGGTTTTCTTTCATAAACTTGTTAGTAACAGAAACAATATCAATACCCATAATTCCACCAGCACGTGCCTCATCTACTGTTAGAAGTCTTTTTCCAACTGATGTTGCAGACTTAATAGAATTACCACCAAATAAACATGCCATTACTACATCACCGCTTACTAGTGCAGCTGCACCTTCTTCAGGATCCATAGCAATAATGTTCATTTTTTTTCTATCAGCTCCAACTATTTTCATACTTTCAGTAAAAACGTACTCAGCCATAGTTCCTAGTGGAACAGCAACTTTTTTACCTTCAAGTTCTGAAGCATTCGCTTTTGTAATACCAGATTTATTAGAAGTAACACATGTTGTTCCTCCCATTCCGTATTCCATAGCAACGTCAACTAAACTAATAGGTGCTTTTGCTTTAACAGCATTAATGTATGGCATTAAACCTTGTGAGTAAGAGATATCAATATCTCCTGCCAACATAGCATCCGTCATTGCTACACCATTTGTAAAATTAGTCCACTTTACTGGCACACCAAGTGCTTTTGAATATGCTTTCTTATTCATGTCCTCAAGATTAGGAGATGGCCACTCTAAAAAGTAGGCAACTCTAACTTCTTTAGCAGCAGAAAATGCTACTGAAGAGTAAAGAGTAAAAGCCAAAATCATCCCAAGAACAGTGCTTATTATTTTTTTCATAGTTCTCCTATATATAGTTTGTTAATTGTTGAGATTTAAAATGAATTTTGTACGTAAGTAAATACAAAGAGTGTTGAATAATTGGCCAAGTTTAAAGAAATAATCAATCCTAGGTTGAAATTAAATTTTTTTATCTTTTTTTAAAAATTTTTTAAACTTTGTCATATTCATTGTAGTGTTTGAAGGATAAGAATTTCCAAAAATCTTTTTGTACGAAATTTTCTTAATTTTCGGGTTATATTTCTTTACAAACTTAAAGACACTTTGAGATTTTCCACCAAAGTTAATTATACCTTTAAGGTTTAATATTTTAAAAACTACAGGAGCTATTTCATCGTGAAATATAAAGTTAGTCAAGAAATCACTAAATGCAGATTTATGAACAAAAGGCTTTTCAGTCATTGACGCTCTAACAATAAGTGAATTTTTATAGAGTCTTACAGAGCATTCTCCACCCAGTTTCGACCATGCATAACTGTTAATTGGTAAAAGAGGTTCTTCCTCTTTATAATTTCCTTTTTTCCCTGGATATACATAGCTTGATGAAAAATAAATCAATTTTATTCTCATCTTTTCACACATTTTAACAATGTTGGCAGTTCCTATGATATTTAAATTTATACTTTTAGCTATATCTTTGTCGTGTATAGACATAGGCCTCGATAATCCCGCTAAGTGAATAAGATACTTAGGTTTTTTTTTCTTAAGATATCTTAGAATAGATTTTTCCCTCTGAATATTTAATTGAGTTTTAGATGGAAAATAAACATTATAACGAGTTTTAATTTTTTTTAAGGATTTTGCAAATCTCCCAGTACCACCTGTAATTACAACACGATTTTTATAAAGCAACATGTGAAAACCAGATTCCTCCATTTTTTTTAAAATCTTTCTCTTTTGAAAAAATTTCCTCTTTATGATTCCACGCAAATAAAAAAGCTATATCGGGCTTTGATTTATGAAAATCAGAAACTGGTACTATTGGTATGTGTGAACCAGGAGAAAATTTTCCAATTTTTTCTTTCGTTGTGTCACAAATAAAATCAATCATATTATTATTAATACCACAATAATTTAAAACTGTGGTACTTTTCGCGGTTGCAGCATAACCACATATCTTTTTATTTTGACTTTTAAATTCCTCTATTTTTTTAATAGTATTTATTTTTGAATTTTCACAATTTTTTTTAAATTGAATACAAGAGTCTACTGTGTCCAATTTATTTTTTTGTTCCTCATCTATAATCTTACGAACATTATCATTAATTTGATGTTTTTTTCTTCTTCCAACGACATATCTCATTGATCCTCCGTGGGTAATTTGGGGCAAAGCATTAATTAATTCAAAATCAAATAATGAAAATACCTTTTTTATTGAACTTACAGAAAACATAAAAATGTGCTCATCATAAATCTGATCATAAGAAACTTTTGAAAACATTGAACCCATGTAAGGTTCTTCAAAAACTAACAAGCCATTATTAGATAGTAATTTATCTACACATTTTATAACATTTGTTAAATCTGGAATATGAGCTATTACGTTAGCTGAACTTATTATATCAACATCGTTATGAAAGCTTTTTATCAAATCTAAATTTGAAGTATTAAAAAACTTATCAAAAGTTTTAATTCCCTTTTTATTTGCCAAGTTAGCAATAGTTGATGAAGGTTCATATCCTAATGCATCTATATTCTTATTTTTAAAATTTTCTAAAAAAGTTCCATCATTTGATCCAATTTCAACTAATTTTGATCCTGAAGATAAATATTTATCATTTAGCCAATTGGCAAAATTTTTAAAATGTTCTGTCATGTATCTCGAACTGCTTGTATAAAAAGGATATCTCTCATTATGGACTGCCTCAGGGTTTGAAAATTCATTGAGCTGTAATAAAGATACTTTTTCAGAAAAACCAACTTCCATTTCATAAAAAAATTCATTTAGGAAATCTTTCTCTTCCAAAAAACCATTGGCGGATGGCATCTTTCCGAATGACATAAAAGGTTTTAAATTGTCATTAGTAATTTTACATTTCATCTTAATTTTTTTGAAAGTTCGTCGAATTTTAAATTTTTTTTATCTTTTTTTGAGAGTATTGGTTTTTTTGTCGGCCATTTTATTTTCAAAGTCTTATCATTCCAGATTACCCCGGTCTCATGCTTAGGAGACCTATAATTTGTATTGTAATAGTGGACTATATTTTCTTTTTGCAAAGCTAAAAATCCATGAAGAAAACCAGATGGTATAAATATTGATTTTCCATTTTTATCAGACAGAATTATTTTGTAGTGTTTTCCAAAAGTTTTTGATTTCTTTCTTGCATCGACCACTACATCTAAAATTGCACCTTTTACAACAGATATGAATTTTCCTTGTCCATTTTTGAGCTGCATGTGCAGTCCTCTTAGAACGTTCTTTTTCGATTTTGAAGTGCAGGAAAAAACAAAACGATTTTTAGTAAAATTTTTAGATAAAAAATCCTCTTTAAAATGACCTCTTGAGTCTTTATAAATTTTGTTTGTGACAATTTTTAAACCAGGAATCTTAGTTTTTTTAATTTGCATTATTATCTATACGATATATATTAAAAAATTATATACTACTATTAGTTGTATATAATTTAGTTGTTTTAGTTAAGCAATAGTCTAAAAATTTTATTATGAGCTCTCAAAGAACAAACATTCCAAATTCGCTAAATGAACATTGGATGCCATTTTCAGATAACAAATCGTTTAAAAAAAATCCTAGATTAATTACAGACGCGAAAGGGGTTTATTTAACTAATCACCTTGGAAAAAAAATGATAGACGCTAGTTCTGGATTATTCTGTAATCCTTTAGGCCATGGAAGAAGAGAGATTACCGAAGCAGTTTCAAAACAATTAGAAAAACTAGATTACTGCCAACCTTTTAATCAAGGTTTTGGAGGATCATTTGAGTTAGCAACTAGAATAGCAAAAAAAACCCCAGAAGGAATTAATAGAATTTTTTATACAATCTGTGGGTCAACTGCAGTTGAAACAGCAATCAAAATTGCAATTGCTTATCATAGAGCAAAAGGAGACTCTAAAAGGTTTAGGTTTGTTGGTAGAGAGAGAGGTTACCATGGTATGAATATAGGGGCGACCACCGTCGGTGGAATGATTAATAATGTAAAAACGTTTGCCAGCGTATTAATGCCCGGAGTACAACATATGAGACACACTCATTTACCAGAGCATAAATTTGTTAAAGGTCAACCAGAAACTGGTGTTGAGTTAGCTGAAGATCTAGAGAGAATAGCAATGAATTTTGGTGGGGAAAATATAGCAGCTTGTATTGTTGAGCCTATAGCGGGTTCGACTGGAACTTTAGTTCCTCCTAAAGGTTACTTAAAAAGACTTAGAGAAATATGTGACAAACATGGAATACTTTTAATATTTGATGAAGTGATCACGGGTTGGGGAAGGACAGGCTCAGCATTTGCAGCTCAAGAATGGGGAGTTACGCCCGATATTATGACAATGGCAAAAGCAACAACTAATGGAGTTGTACCAATGGGAGTAGTGGCAGTAAAAGAGGAAATGTATGACACAGTGTTAGACTCATCAAAAAATCCAGAAGGAACTCCAGAATTATTCCACGGATATACATACTCTGGAATTCCAGTTGCAGTTGCAGCAGCTTTAGCTGTTCAAAATATTTTTGATAAAGAGGATATTTTTAATAGAGCTAAAGAAATGTCACCTTATTTTCAAGACGGATTACATTCTTTAAAAGATTTAAAAGAAGTTGTAAGTATTAGAGGTTACGGAATGATGGGTGGCATAGAAATGAAAATGGTAGACAAACCAGGAAAAGCTGGATTTCAAACATTTAAACATTGTTATGATGCCGGTGTGAATTTTAAAAATACTGGAGACAGTTTAATTATTGCACCACAATTTATTTGTGAAAAAAAACATATCGACGAGATAATCGAAAAATTAAGAACAGGTATTACAAATTATACCAAATCATAAATGATAATCGGAGTACCAAAAGAAATAAAGCTTCAAGAGCATAGAATTGGTTTAACTCCTGACAGTGTTAAAGTTCTTGCAAAAAAAGGGCATAAGGTTTTAGTGCAAAGTAATGGTGGATTTGAAGCGGGCTTTACAAATGAAGATTACAAAAATGCAGGAGCTCAAATAATTGATACTGCTGAAGAGATATTTAAAAAATCAGAGATAATTGTGAAAGTAAAAGAACCTCAAATGAGCGAAGTGAGAATGATAAGAGAAAATCAAATTATTTACACTTACTTACATTTAGCTGCCGCAAAAGAGCTAACGCATGGACTAATTAAATCAAAATCAATATGTATTGCATATGAGACTGTTACAGATGACAATGGTCGACTTCCTTTGCTAGCACCCATGAGTGCTGTTGCAGGAAGAATGTCAATACAAGCTGGAGCTCACTCACTTGAAAAAAATCAAAAAGGAAGAGGTTTATTATTAGGTGGGGCGCCTGGAGTAGAACCAGCAAACGTAGTTATTTTAGGTGGCGGTGTTGTCGGAGAGAATGCTGCGATAATAGCTACCGGAATGAGAAGTAAAGTTTATGTTGTAGATAAATCAAAAGATAGACTTAAACAATTACATGAGTTATTTGGAGATAAGATAATAGCAGCAGAGAGCAGTAAAACAGATCTTAAAGAATTAGTTTCTAAATGTGATTTATTAATTGGCGGTGTTCTAATTCCTGGAGCTGAGGCACCAAAATTAGTTTCAAAGGAGATGATTAAGTCTATGAAAAGAGGTTCTGTGGTTGTTGACGTTGCAATTGATCAAGGGGGGTGCATAGAAACTAGTAAACCTACAACTCACGCTAATCCAACTTACATTGTTGATGATGTCGTGCATTATTGTGTTGCTAATATGCCTGGTGGCGTTCCAAGAACTTCTACAATGGCTTTGAATAAAGCAACTTTACCTTTATTAATCAAAATTGCTGACCAAGGTTACAAAAAGGCACTTTTAGATGACAAAAATTTTTTAGCTGGTTTAAATGTATTTAAAGGGAAGATAACCTGCAAAGGAGTCGCAGAGGCTCTTAATGTAAAATATTTCTCTCCAAAGAAAGCAATATCAACTTAAACCCAAACCGGACTATTTTTTTTTTAAAAAGTCAGTACCAAAAGAAATTTTTTTCAAATCTACCCAGTATGGACAAAAAATATATTAAAATATTATAAGATATATGCTTTAATAATATTAAGTATGAGCGCACAACCTGAAGAAAAAAATGTAAATCACTACTCTTGGCTTGAAAATCCAAATAGTTCAAAAAAAAGAGTTAATGTTAACGATCTGGTCTCAAAAATGAACGAAGATAAAAAAAGAGACAGAAAAAATAGCATTATATTAGGTGCCGCTGCAGTATCAGCAGTAACGGTTTTTGGGATAATTTTAACACTTTAGCAGTTATAAAAACTTAGTTTAAATAAAAT
>CACNIK010000010.1 GCA_902620525.1 uncultured Pelagibacteraceae bacterium
TGTCATCACAAAAGACTCTCCCTCTTTTAAAATTTCTCTATTTTTTATGAGTATCTCAGAAAAAATAAAAAGTTCGTACTCTCCAAAATTATCGCTGAATTTTGCTATTGCAAAAGGTGTTCCTTTTGAACTTTTTTTTTCTTGTATAGTCATTAAAGTACCTGCAATTATTCCCTCATTGTTTTTATCAACAATATAATCTTTATAAGGTTTAATGTTGAGTTGCGGAAAAATACTTTTAAAGTTGTTTAGCGGATGGTCAGAAATGTAAAATCCTAAAGATTTAAACTCTTCACTTAAAAGTTCTTTTGTGTCCCACTTTTCATCTGTAATAAGTTTGAATTTTTCGTTCTTTGAATTTTCATCATTATCGAACAAATTACTTTGTTTGCTTACTTTGTCCTCATAAAAAACTTTATTTAACTGTATTAATTTCGGAATCGAAGAAAATATTCCCTTTCTATTAATCTCAAGTTTGTCAAAAGCACCAGATTTTACTAAGCCCTCTAATTGTAACTTATTTATATCTTTTGGATTTGCTCTTTTTATAAAATCCATGAGCGATTTGAATTTTCCATTTTTTTCTCTCTCTTTTATTAGATTTGAGACAGCTTCACTGCCTACATTTTTAATGGCGCCGAGACCATATAAAATAGTATTTTTTTTAGTTCGAAAATCAACATAACATTCATTTATATCGGGTCTTATAACATTTACATTTAATCTTTTTAATTCATCAACAAATTCTCTTAATTTATTAGTATTATTTGTTTCAGTTGACATTGTAGACGCAATAAATTCCTCTTTATAATAAGTTTTTAAATAAGCGGTTTGGTAAGCAATTAAAGCATAGGCAGCTGCATGACTTTTGTTGAAGCCATATTCTGCGAATGGTTCAATTTTTGTAAAAATATAATTTGCAAGATCTTTTTTAATACCATTTTTAACTGCTCCATTAACAAATCTCTCTTTTTGTTTTTCTAATTCAGCTCTTTTCTTTTTACCCATGGCTCGTCTTAAAATGTCAGCTTCTCCAGCAGAAAAACCAGCTAGTGTTTGGGCTATCTGCATTACTTGCTCTTGATATATAATTATTCCATATGTTGGCTTTAAGATACTTTTTAAACTCGGATGAATATATTCAGGTTCTTTTAAGCCGTTTTTGCAATCATTATAAATTGGTATGTTGCTCATAGGTCCTGGTCTGTATAACGCAACTAAAGCAATGATATCGTCAAATTTATTTGGTTTCATTTGCCTTATGGCTTCTCTCATTCCGGTACTTTCAAGCTGAAATAAGCCAGTAGTTTCCCCGGTAGATAATAAATCAAAAACATTTTCATCTTTTAAATTAATTTTTGATATATCCAAATTTATATTATTTTTATTTATCATCTTTATTGTTTTGTCTATTACGGTTAGCGTCTTCAAACCTAGTAAATCAAATTTAACTAAACCTGCATTTTCGGATGAATACATATCATATTGTGTTGATGGCAAAGGTAACTTTGAGGAATGATCAATATAAAGTGGTATTTGATCTGAAAGTTCTTTTCCTGCGATTACAACTCCAGCGGCATGGGTTGCCATATTTCTATTTAAGCCTTCCAACTGTAAGGATAGTTCAATTAATTTTTTTACTTTCAGATTTTGATTAATCTCATTTTGAAAACGTGGTTCTCTATTTATAGACTCTTGTAAAGTTAATGGACGAGATGGATCAAAGGGTATCATTTTACAAATCTTATCGACGTGGCCATAAGGTAATCCTAAAACACGTCCGATATCCCTTAAAGCCATTCTAGCTTTTAATTTACCGAAAGTAATAATATGAGCGACACCTTTGCCATATTTTTTTTTAAGATATTCAAAAACTTTGTCTCTTTTCTCCTCACAAAAATCGATATCAAAATCAGGCATAGAAATACGATCAGGATTTAAAAATCTTTCAAAAATCAAATCAAATTCTAAAGGGTCGAGATCAGTTATATCAAGACTATAAGCTACTAAAGAGCCTGCCCCTGATCCTCTACCAGGGCCTACTGGTATTGAGTTATTTTTTGCCCATCTTATATAATCAGATACAATAAGAAAATAGCTTGGATAGTTCATAGAGTTGATAATATTAATCTCGTGTTTAAGTCTGTCAAAGTATAATCTTTTAATTTTTTCAGGGTCCTTATTTTTATTTTTTAATAGAATAAAATTTTTGAGCCTGTTATTTAAACCTGATTGTGCTTGAGTTAAAAGTTCCTCCTCTGCTGTTTTATTTTTTTCTAAAATAAGACTTGGTAAAACTGGTTTTGTATTTTTTGGTTTAAAACTAAACTTTTTTGGAAAATTATAATTATTCACTAATGCCTCTGGTATATCCTTAAATAATTCTTTTAAAGAAGAAGAGCTTCTTAAATAGTGGTTATTCTTAAATTTTTTTCTATTGGTATCATCCACAAATGATTTTTCCCCTACGCAAATTAATGCATCATGAGCTTCAGCCATTTCTTTTTTTATGTAGAAAACTTCTTGTGAAGAAATAAGAGGTACATCAAATTCTGATGATATCGATATTAAGAAATCCTCAAAATTTTTTTCATCACTTTCTAAATGTCTTTGAATTTCAATATAAAAATTGTTTTGAAAAACTTTATTTAACTTTTCAAATGATCTTTTAATAAGATCTAACTTATTTAATTTGAATAGTTTACCAAAAAAATCATACACCGTGCCTGAAAGAACGACTAATCCTTCTGGATTGTTATATAAATTTTCCAATTCGCAGTAAGGTTCTGAGGTCTCCTCACTATCTAAATAACTTGATGAAGATAATTTAGTTAAATTTTTATATCCATCTATTGTTTTAGCAAATAATGGTAATTTGCCTATAATATTGTCAATTTTAAAAT
>CACNIK010000011.1 GCA_902620525.1 uncultured Pelagibacteraceae bacterium
AAAAATATTTTGATTTATGTTTTGAATTTCTTTTTTGTATTTTTCAGCTAAAAACGGATCTTCTAAAAAAACTTCTAATCCTACACTTTCGTCCTGTTTATCAAAAATAGATCTACTATCATTTAATTCTAGATAAATTAAATTTTGGTCAAATTCGTAGAATCCACTATTAAAGAAACCTGCTATTCTAAAACTATCTTGCTTTGGTATACTTCCAAATGGAGTATCTATAAAAGAGGAAGACACAATATTAATTTTATCACCTAATTCTAAATTTAAGTTAAAAGCAAGTTCTCCTCCTATCATTACAGTTCCGGCTACAAAATCTTTCAAATTTCCTTTGGTAATTTCTTTATTAATAAATGATTGAAATTTATCTTTTTCTTTAATTCCTTTTATAATAATACCTTTAGCTTTGTTATTTGTAAGAATTATACCTTCCCCGTTAATAGCCTCTGTAATATTTATATCTTTATATTTTACGGATAAAATTTTTTTTGTACTTGTAAGATCTATTTTGTTGTCGGATTGTAAAATTAAATGAGGGTTTAAACCAATTATTTTTTCTGTTAAATCTGATCGAAAACCATTCATAACAGACATTACTATTATTAAAATAGCGACACCTAACATTATTCCTAAAAAAGAAAACAAAGATATTATCTTAAGAAACCCTTGTTTCCTCTTTGGTCTTAAATTTCTTATTGCTATAAGTCTTTCAGTTTGAGTAAACAATTTAGCTAGTAAGTTTTGATTTAATATCTTTCAAACTGATAAATGAGCTTTCAGAATTTACCTCTTTAAATTCTATTTTATCTTCTGTTGATTTTGATCCAACAATAATTTGATATGGAATTCCAATTAAATCATGTTTTTTAAATTTTTGAGACATATTTTCATCAACATCGTCTAACAATACGTCAATATTTTGTTTCTTTAATTCCTCATATATATTTATTGATTTTGATAGGTTTTCTTTATTGTTTTTACTAATACTTGGAATAATTACTACGTCAAAAGGTGCCACTGCTTTTGGCCATTTCATTATTTTATTGTCATACTTTGCTTCAATGATTGCTCCAACGAGTCTTGATACTCCAATACCATAAGAGCCCATTTTCACAGCATTTTTTTTTCCATCCTGGCTGTCCACATAACAATTTAGTGGTTTTGAATATTTATCACCAAAGTAAAAAATATGTCCAACTTCTATGCCCTTTGTAATCATTTGATTTTCCTTGGGCACTTTTTTATCAAATTCATTTTTTTTAAATTTGTCATCTGTTACCGCATATATTGATGAGTAATCTTTAATCATTTTTTCTAATGAAGACTTGCTAAAATTATAATTAATCAAATCTATTTCAAAAATACTCTTATCAGTATAAATTTTACTTTCTCCAGTCTCAGCTAAAATTATAAACTCGTGAGATAGATCGCCTCCTATCGGCCCAGTATCTGCTGCCATTGGAATAGCCTCTAAACCTAATCTTTTAAAAGTTTTTAGATATGAAAAGAACATTTTATTGTAGGAAACTTTAGCGCTAGCATCATCTAAATCAAAGGAGTAAGCGTCTTTCATAAAAAATTCTCTGCATCTCATAACTCCAAATCTTGGTCTTATTTCATCTCTAAATTTCCATTGAATATGATAAAGCATTTGTGGCAAAGATTTATAAGATTTAATTGAAGATCTAAATATGTCAGTTATTAATTCCTCGTTAGTGGGTCCATATAACATTTCTCTTCCTTGTCTATCTTTAATTCTTAACATTTCTTCACCGTAGTCATTGTATCTCCCACTTTCTTTCCATATATCAGCTGATTGAATAGTGGGCATAAGCAATTCTTGAGCACCTATTTTATTTTGTTCTTCTCTTACTACTTGTTCTATTTTTTTCATTACCTTTAAACCTAAAGGTAACCAAGAGTAAATTCCTGCCGATGATTGTTTAATCATGCCTGCTCTTAGCATTAATTGATGAGACTTAATTTTTGCGTCAGCTGGAAGGTTTTTTGTAATTGGTAAAAATAGTTTAGATAAAAACATTATTTGATAAATTCTCTTAAATTAAAATGATCATTAACAACTATATAATATATTCCAGCAAAAATTACTGTAGTAATTAGGGTTGTGTATAAGAATTTTTTTAAAATATTAGGATTTTTTGGTGCTCCCGGGTCTATACCTTCTAAATTACTCTTGAAAGGTTTTTCACTGTGCTTGATACCAATAGGTAAAACAGAAAAAAAAACTATCCACCAAATTATTACGTAGACTACAATTGAACCCGTTATACCCATTAAATCCTAGCTATATTTACATTTGTAAAAGGTCTTTTGCCAGTTTTCTCTTTAATTATTTTTCTACAATTTTGTTTAATAGTTTCAATAAGATTTTTTTCTTGTTTTGAATTGTTTATGGCAAAACTTTTGCAAGTTTTTGTAATTTCATCTTCAAGATCAAATCTAAATGTCTCATTAACTTCTCCTTCAGGAATACCCCGAAAAGATACTATTGGTTTTTTCATCTTACCATTATTCGATATAATTAATGTAATTTCTAGTAGACCATTTACTGAAATATTTTTTCGTTCTTTTATTGAGGATGAGTCTAGACTTACTGCTACGTGACCATCTAAATAAACTTTTCCAGTTGGTGCTTGGTCTATAATTTCTGGCTTTTGGTTTTTAGAAATTTTAATAATATTTCCATTTTCAACTTTTAAATTAAATGGTATTTGCATTTCCTTTGAAAAATTTATGTGCTCTTTCATATGCCTGTGTTCACCATGAACAGGGATAACACATTTAGGTTTTACCCATTGATACATATCTTTTAAATCCTCCCTATTTGCGTGACCCGATACATGCACAAATGCATTTTCTTCGGT